>NZ_JBIRJC010000069.1:0-24055 GCF_044329365.1 Kitasatospora sp. NPDC017646
ACCCGCAGAGTCCTGCGCACCCACATCCTCGGCGGCGTCATCAACGAGTACCGATACACGGCTTGAGCTGCAACGATGACTTTTCGAGCCCCACAGGCTGGCCGTCCCGTGTCGGCGCGCGAGTCAACGTGCACCCCCGAGTACAGCTGATGTGCACAGCGTCGTGCGGATTGACGATGAGACGGGCGGAGACAGGTGCGACGCTTCAGCCGACCGCGATCCGATCACAGGGTTCGGCGAGACCCATGAGAACGGCCCGGCTGGGCACCGTGATGTTCCGTCCCCAGCGCCCTGGCCTGGAGTGTGTGCCGCATCCGCTTCTGCCTGCCGACGCGAATAGGGACACCTGTCGCCAGGCGGTACTGCACGGATCCGTCCGCAAGGTCAAACGTCGGGTGTGTCAGAGCCGTATCGTGGTGAACAAGGTGGTCCCGTGTACCGCGTCCACTTCCTTCCGATCGGTCTCGGTGAACCCGACCTTGGCCAGCACTCTGCGAGAAGCGGTGTTCCAGTCCCAGACGGTGGCCCACAGACGTTCGTACCCAGACGATCGCGCCCATTCCAGAACCGCCAACGAGGCCTCGGTCGCGTATCCCTGACGCCAAATTCGGCGTAGCAGCTCGAATGCCAGTTCCGGTTCCCCTACCGCTCCTCGCCCGCTGTCGACCAGCCCGCAATAGCCGATGACGTCACGAGACGCCTTCCGTTCGACCGCCAGCAACCCGGTCGACCACACCTTGTTGGTGCGGATCGAGTCCTCGAGCTCCGCGACCGTGGGGTGTCCGTCCGCGTCGATTCGGCGGTGCGGCGGCACCCGTGGATCACGTTCAGTCCACAGTTCACGCTGGACGACAGCCTCGTCTACCCGCCAAGGTCTGAGCAGCAGCCGACTCGTCTCGAGTAGAACCTCGCTGCCCGGCGCTCCAACAGTCATGACAGCAACCATCTCACGGGCGAACGAGCTGTCGTGCCGCGGGGCATGGCGCCGATCGCAGACGCTCGATATGCGGGACAACCGAGATCCATCCCTGAGCGTCGCCTTGCACCTGTGCACGTTCGGCTGTACCCGGTGGGACACGCTGACCTGTTGCGCCGACATCCCGCTTCGCGGACACGGCAGTGCCGTCATTTCTCCTCGACATCTCCGAGCTCGTTGATCACTAACTTCCTCCGGAAGCCGTCGACAAACGCTGTCCCCAGACATCAACGAAGCCATCTACCCGCGGATCAGGCCGCCGGCTCGGACGTGGGGGGACGGGCAGCCTGCTTGAGCTTCATCCGCGGGCACCGCCTTCCGGGAGGGCGGCGCCCGGCTCGGTCAGGGGCCCGGCGGGCGGCCGGCTCAACGGGCCGACTTGGTCAGGGACCACACGCCGAACCACTGCTCGGCGTCGAACTCCTCGAACCGCTCCACCTCGGTGAAACCCCAGCTTCACCGCCAGGCGCACCGAGCGGTCGTTGGCGGCTTGGGTACACAGCACCACCGGCTCCCCGGGCAGCGCCCCGGCGAACCAGCGCAGCGCCGCTTCGCACGCCTCGGCTGCGTACCCCCGCCCCACACTGTCGGCAGGAACATGTAGCTGAGCTCAGCGTCGCCGCCTTCCGGGCGGATGCGACCGGGCCGTTCCGAGTCGCGCCGGTCGAACGTCACGAGGCCGATCATCTTCCCGCTGTGGTCGACGACGAAGGTACCGGGACGCCGCCCCGGTACCTCGGGAAGCGCACGTTCGACGTCCTCACGCGGCCGCGGACCGCCGAGGTGGGTGCGCACCTGAGAGCGCCCCCGGCCGGACCACCCTAGAACCAGCCGCCGGCCCACCAGCGCACGAGGCCGTTCGGCCCTGCGGGCGCGGGCCGGTCACGCCGGCCCGGTCGAGGGCGCCGCCTTCACGTGGCCCTTGGAGCGGCCGCGCCTGCGCCGGAGCGGGACTGCTTGATGGGATTCGGGTGCAGGGACAGACTGAAAGCAGCCGTTTTGTCTGAAATTTGGGCGGGAAGATGGCCGCGGTCTTTTTCGCCCCACTCACTGCATCTTTCGCGCGCAGGAGGCCTCATGGCCACGAAGAAGATCACCAGCCCGTTTCCGCAGCAGTTCTGTGGACGACGGCGTAATTCCCCAGGGGCTGTGGTCACGTAATTCCCCAGGACCCCGGCCTGGCCATGGGGCTGGGGGTAGGGTGCCGCGGTGATCGAGATCCCGGAGAGGTTCACGCAGGGCACCATCGAGCGGGAGGGTGAGCACGGCCGGGCGTGGCTTGCGTCTCTGCCCGCCCTGGTTGATGAACTCCTTGATCGTTGGGACTGCAGGCCCACCAGACCGGTCGGACATGGACAGGTGGGGATCATCCTTCCGGTGCGGTCGGCTGGCGGGGCGTCCGCGGTCTTGAAGGTCTCGTTCCCGCATCCTGGCAACGCGCACGAACCGGACGCATTCGCGGTCTGGGGTGGACACGGCGCCGTGTTGCTGCACGAGCGTGACGACGCGCGGTTCGCCATGCTGCTGGAACAGGCCGGTGACCGGACCCTGGCCGATCTCGACAGCGTCGACGAGGCCGTCGCCGTCGCCGGACGGCTCGCTCGGAAGCTGGCCGTCCAGGCCCCGCCTGGTCTCCCACGACTTCGCGATCAGGCCGAGCGATGGGAGGAGGACCTTCGAAAGGACGCCGCGCGGCTGCCGCGGCCCCTGCCGCCGCGCGTCGTGCAGGCTGCGATCGCGACCGTCCGTGAACTTGGCCGCGACCAGCCGGACACGCTCGTCCACGGCGACCTGCACTTCGGGAACGTGTTGCGGGCCGAGCGGGAGCCGTGGCTGGCCATCGACCCCAAGGGATACGCCGGCGACCTGGCCTATGACGCGATCACACTTGTGCGGAGTCGTTTCGAGGATCTACTCGCCGCCGATGACCTGAAGGCCGCGCTGCTGCGTCGGTTGGCCATCTTCGCCGACGCCGCCGAGATGGACGGCGAACGGGCCCGACGCTGGGTGCAGGCCCGGGCCGTGATGGCCGCCCACTGGGGGCGCGAGTACGGAGATCCGGCATGGCTCATCCAGGTCACCGACCGCATCGCTGAGCTGCTGACCTGAACAGCGCCTTCCTAGCCGTTCGAAGGCCTGCCGGTGGGGTTCTTCGGCCGCTTGTTGGGTCGGTAGCTGGGGCCGTTCATGATGACCTGGTGGCTGGCGTTGATCAGCCGATCGAGGAGGGACTCGGCGACGACGGGGTTGGGGAAGAGCGGATACCAGTCGCTGGGTGCCCGGTTGCTGGTGATGATCAGGGATTGGCCCTGCCGCTCGGAGACGAGTTCGTAGAGGTCGTCGGCCTGGGGCGCGGTGAGCTGGCGCATGGCGAAGTCGTCGAGGATGAGCAGGTCGGGGCGGACGATCTCCCGCATGCGCCGGTCCCAGGTGCGGTCCGCGTGGCCGCCGGCGAGTTCGGCCAGGATCCGGCTGGTCTTGGCGAAGCGGACGTTGGCCCCCTGGCGGATGGCGAGGTGTCCCAGGGCCTGGGCGACGTGTGTCTTTCCGACCCCGACCGGGCCGAACAGAATTACGGACTCGCCGGCGTGGAGCCAGCGCAGGGCGGCCAGGTCGCGGATCTGGGCCGCGGGCAGCTTCGGGGAGGCGTTGAAGTCGAAGCCCTCCAAGGTGGCCTGCTGCTCGAACTTCGCCTTGCGCAGGCGGCGTTCGAAGGCGACGGCCTCTCGGCGGGCGATCTCGTCCTGGCAGAGGACCTGGAGGAAGTCGAGGTGACCGAGTTCACCGCCGTGGGCCTGGGCGAGGCGGGCGTCGAGAGTCTCCAGCATCCCCGACAGCCGCAGAGTCTTGAGCGTCGCGCAGGGCGGCGTCCAGCACGCTCATCGTGCGGCCCCCAGAGCGTCGCCATGCTCCTGGTCATCGTGACGCTCGCCCGGCGTCTGCATGGGGATGGCGGCGGCGAACAGGCCCTCGGGCCCGTGCAGGAAGGCCGCCGCTCCGGCGTCCCCGGTCTCGGGTTCGGCCTCGGTCTCGGTGCCGGCGACCAGGATGCCCTTGATCGTTCGGTAGGACGGATCGCCGACCGAGATCGCCTTCGCGCAGGCGGCCTCCAGGCGCCGGTCGCCGTACTTCTTCCGCAGGCCGAGCACCCCTTGGGCGGCGCGGAGCCGGTAGAGCGCGTTGACCTCCAGCAGCTGGTCGATCACCTCCCGGCAGGCGTCGCCGACCTCGGACGCCTGGCCGCGGCACCAGATCGGCGTCTTCATCTGGAAGGCGATCTTCTCCGGCGGATAGTCGTTCCTGTCGGTGCGCTTGCCCTGCTCAAGGGCCGCGTGGGTCTTGACCAGCTCGCCCTCGTGGAAGACCTGGACCATGGTGGCGGTGGAGCGGACATCGACCCGGCGGCCGATCAGCTTCCAGGGCACCGAGTAGAGGGTGCGGCCGACCTTGATGTGGATGTCCGGGCCGACCGTCGCGCTCGACCACTTCGCCAGCACGAACGGCGTCTGCGGCAACGGGAGGAGGGCTTCGGCCTCCGCCGCCTCGAACACCGCCAGCGGAGCCGCCCCCTGAAGCGGCCGACAGTGGCGGCGACCGGCGGTCTCCCTCACCCAGATGAGGGCCTCGGCCTGCATGTGGTCGAGGGAGGTGAACTGGCGCCCGCTCCAGAACGAGTCCCGGACATAGGGCATAGGCCGCTCCACCCTGGGCTTGTCCTTCGGATGCGAGGCCCTGGCAGGGTCCACCAACGTCCCGTAGTGGGAGGCGAGTTCGGCGTACGACTTGTTGATCTGCGGGTCGTAGAGATCGGGCTTGTCGACCCCGGTCTTCAGGTTGTCCGGCACCAGGCGGCGCGGGACACCGCCGAAGAAGCGGAACGCGTCCACGTGGGCCAGGGTCCACGCATGCTGGTCCATGTGGGTCACGGGACGGACGAACATGTGCCGCGAGCAGGGCAGCACCATCACGAACGCCCAGATCCGGTGCCGTTTGCCGGTCCTCGGGTTGATCCACTGCCCCAGGAAGCCGTAGTCGATCTGGGCCTCCGAGCCGGGCTCGACGTCGTCCCGCAGCACCGTGACCTTCGACCTGGCCGCCTCGTCCGGCAAGTTCGCGTGCACCCACCGCCGAAACGATGTGAGCGACGCCTTCAACTTCTGCTCGTCACGCAGGCGTTGATGGATCGTGGTGACCGTGGTGGTCTCCAGCAACTGCTTGATGTAATCGCGGTGTTCCTCGATCTCCGGCCAGGTCAGCTGGTTCAGCCGCCGGCTGGCCAGGTCCGGGAACCAGCTCTTGATTAGCTTGGACCAGTCCGCCTCGCTCATGGGCGGGCCGCCCGGGGCCATCCCGGCCGCCTCCGCCGGCGCCAGGTACTTCCTGATCGTCTCGCGGTCCACCCCCAGCGAAGTGGCCACCTGGCTCTTCGACCGGCCCGCGTACCAGTGGACGTAGATCTCGACGATGTCGACCACGGTGAATGTTCTCCTTGCCATCCGATATGTCCGTTGACCTCTCGGCCCGCAGGTCGAGGAAAACCTGCGGCTCCGAGACGGCCAGGACCCTCACCCCGGCACCGGCATGCCCATGGGGAACCCGGAGGAATCCGAGGGATATCTACTCGGTGCTCAAACCACCCAAAACAGGGAAAGCCAGCCCGAATCACCGGCCTGTCAGAGTCCGGAAATCAGATGACCGGAGATGCCGTCATCTTCAACAATGGCGCATGTTGATTGATCACTGGCCGCTGCTGGGCCTGCGTCTGAACACTCCCCGACTGGAGCTTCGGCTGCCCAGCGACAACGAGCTGGCTGACTTGGCCGCCCTGGCGGCAGAGGGCATCCACGACCCGGACCGCATGCCCTTTCTCGTGCCGTGGACCGACCTTCCTCCAGCGGAACGGGCGCGGTCGGTGGTGCAGCACCACTGGTTGCGCCGAGGGAACTGGTCGCCGGACAACTGGGCCCTGAACATGGCCGTCTTCGAGAACGGCAGTGTTGTCGGCCTGCAGACCATCGCCGCCCGCGACTTCGCCGTACTTCGGGAGGCCAACACCGCCTCCTGGCTCGGCGCGCGGTTTCAGCGTCAAGGGATCGGCACCGAGATGCGCGCCGCCGTCCTGAAACTGGCCTTCGCCGGCCTGAACGCGCTGGAGGCGACGTCGGGCGCCTTCGAGGACAACGCCTCCTCGTTCAACGTGTCCCAGAAGCACGGCTATGAACTCGACGGCATCGACCGACACGTGGTCCGTGGCCGACCTGCGACCAATAGGCGCCTGAGGCTGACACGTTCCCGCTGGGAGACGCACGAGCACATACCCGTCTCGATCAGCGGCCTGTCGCCCTGCCTGCCGATGTTCGGACTCCCGACCGAAAGCGACACGGACCACCAACGGTCGGCTTCATAGCTGGCCCTTGGGTGCGGATCACTGCGGCAAACCGCCGCGGTGATCCGCACCCAAGGGACCCCATGCCATTGCTCGCGCCCACCGTCCCCATGGGGAATCGTGACCACGGGGGTGGGGAATTACGCCGACACGAAACCGCAGATCGTGGGGAATTGCATGAACGCTGACACCTGCGGGTGTCCGGACGAGCGGCCTGCTTGAGCTTCATCTCAGCTCATACCGGTTCCCCACCGTCGCCCGCCGTGACGGACCGGACACCGGCCCCGGCGGAAGAGCCGGGGCCGCTGGGCTACCTGCCCCGCGTCGGGTGGGCGCAGCCGTCAGGCGTGAGCACGGCCGTCCCCGGTCCCGCTGTGGTGCACCCTGGCGGCTTCGAGACGGTTGCCGCGATGGCTGTTCTGGCGTAGCCGGCCCTGAGCGCCGGTGTCGCACGGAAGGGCGGTGAGTCATTGAGGCGGCTGCGACCGCCGCCGGGTGGCATGTTCGCGGCCGAAAGTCTGCAGGTCGAAGCCCTGTTCAGCGGTTGATCGGTGGGTCTAGCATTCCCGGCACGGCGGCCCCACCACAGCACCACGGGGCCGCCGGCCAGAGCAGCCGCGCCGCGGCTCGGCGCTGCTTGCCTCCCGCCGGCCGGGCCCGCGTGGAACGCACCCCCTCGTTCCCGGGCCCGGCCGTCTGTGTCTTCCCATGTCTCCTGGACGGTTTCGCCGTCGACCGCTGTACGACCACATCACCCAAGAATTATTCTGTCCATGATCGATGGGATATATCCATTAAAAATGGATAGAATGCGTCGCATGGTGCTGAGTACGTTGGAGACGCTGCGGCTGACGGTGGCCGCGATCAGGCAGCGCACGGGGGAGAGCCAGCGCGAGCTGGCCGCCGCTGTCGGGCTGACACAGGACAAGGTGTCCCGTCGCCAGTCCGGGGCGCAGCCGTGGTCGCTGGATGAGGTGGATGCCTTGGCCCGGCATTGGGGGATGGGGTCGCTGGATTTGCTTGCCGGGCCGACCCGTGCCGCCGAGTGTCTGGTCTGGCTTCCCGGTAGCGCCGCCCTACAGCAGGAGCCGGGGGTGACGGGTGAGTCCCGCTGACCCGGACCGGCCGAACGAGGCCGCACGCCTGACGCAGGAGCTGATCGACCAGGGCTTCACCCGGCGTCAGGTCGCCAGGATTCTGGGCCGTGATGCCTCGCTCGTCAGCCAGTTCTTCACCAAGGGCAAGGGTGCGGCGTTCGTCGGCGCGTTGCGTCAGGTCGTGCGGGCGGTGCGCGGGGGCGAGCGCGACATGGAGGCGTTGTCGGGGATCGCGGCCGAGCATGTGGAGCGCCGCCGCACGAGGACGGGGCAGAAGGCGCGGGTGCGGGGCAAGGACGTCGTCGGCGCGCCCGGTGAGTCGATGGCCGGCCGCGCCGGGAAGCAGGCGATCCGTTCCGGCGCTTCCCACCTCGCGCCCGTGGTCCACGCGACGGGTCAGGCCGGCGGGCGCCTGGCGTTCACGGTTCGGATGCGCGCCGACCAGTTCACGATGTCGGCCGGCTCGATGGAGGACTCGCCGGGCCTGCGGCGTGGGTTCGTTCCGCGTGCGGACGGTACGGAGGAGCGCACCTACGGCAGTTCCTCCACGGGCGGGTTCGACGCCGTCGAGTGGTCCCAGCGGGTCGCCGAGCACCACGGCGACGTCACCGAGGCGATGCGGGCCTGGCTGGTGGAGACCGGCCGCGCCGTCGAAGACGCCGACATCCAGTACCTCGAAGTCCGCGGCTGGATCCCCGAGTAACACCCCGGGCCCCGGCACCCCTGTGGCTGAGCGCTTCAGTTGGCCGGTGAGCGGTTGAACTGGCCAGTTGAGCAAAGACCCGCAGAAAGGATGGCGTGTGAAGACGCTGGTGGAACAGAACGTCGTGGAGGAACTTCAGACCGGGGGAGACGAGGCGGTCCGCCTGTATGTCGCGGCCTGCGCCGAGCGGATGGCTCCGCTGTTCATCGGTCTGCGGACGGGGGAGGCGGGCCGGGAGGCCGACGTGGAGCTCTACACGGAGTCCGTGGCCGGCCTCTGGCGGACCGACCGACCGCTGTCCGACGCCGCCGAGCGGGCACGCCTGCTGGACCGGTTCCCCGAGCTGCAGCCCACCGAGGACGGCATCACCGACGTCGTCGGCACCTACACGTTCTTCGCCTGCCTGGTCCTGCGCTACGCCCTGCTGGCCAACGGCACCGGAAGCGCCGACCATGCGGTGTCATGCGGCCACGCGGCGCTCACCGCGATCGGCATGCTGGACCAGAACACCGCGGGTGCCGCGTTCACGGCTGAGGAACGGCGACTTCAGAGCGTCTCGGCGTCCGGCAACGTTGCGGGGGTGTGGGACACGAGCGTAAGAGCCGGGCGGGAGTGCCTTCGCGCGGTGGTGAGCCGCATCGTGACACAAGCCCGCTGAAACGTCCGCTCAACTGGCCAACTGAAGTGCTGAGTCACCCCCCCAGACTTGGCAGACGAAGGAGACCCACCGCAGTGGACACCACGACCACCGCCACACCCGAGACCGCCGTGCAGGCCGGGCCGCTGCCCATCCCCGCGCAGCCCTCCGCCGGCACGGGCCCGGTGAACCCGCTGCCGCTGCACTGGTTCCAGAAGGACGCGGTGGCGGCCGCCGTGCGCCAGGTGAAGAACGGCGGCCGGGCGACGGTCGTCGCCGCGACCGGTTCCGGCAAGACTCTGATCGCGGCCGGCTGAGCGCGGCGCCTGGCCGCGCGTGGCGTGGTCCTGGTCCTGGTGCCGACGATCGAGCTGCTGGAGCAGACCGCGGAGGCCTGGTCGCTGCGCGGCGGGCGCCGGGGCCTGGCGGTGGCGGCCTGCTCGCGGGAGGAGGCGCTGGAGAGCGCGGAGGCCGGCGGCCGGGTGCGGGCGCAGGTGTCGACGCAGGCCGCGCGAATCGCCGACCTGGTCGCCTCCGCCAGGCCCGGCGAGCCGGTCACCGTGTACGCGACCTACGCGTCGCTGGAGCGGATCGTCCAGGCCCACCAGCAGTTCGGCCTGCCGGCCTGGGACCTGGTGGTCGTGGATGAGGCGCACCGCACCGCCGGTTCCGACGGGAAGGCCTGGGCCGCCGTCCACGCCGACGACCAGGTCCCCGCGCTGCGGCGGCTGTACTTCACCGCCACGCCGAGGATCGCGGACGACGCAGGGCCAAGGACGGCCTGGCCGACCTCACCACCGGCGCGGACGCGGACGGCGAGGGCGACGGTGGCCAGGCGCTGCCCACCCTGTGCTCGATGGACGACGAGAGCATCTACGGCCCCACCGTCTACACCTGGACCCTGGGCCAGGGGATCGAGTACGGCTACCTCGCCGACTACCGCGTCCTGGTCCCCGTCGTCACCGACGAAGACCTGCGCGACCTGCTCAACCTCCCCGCCGTCGCCGACCTGCGCACCCAACGCACCAACGAAGACCTGCTGCGCCTGGCCCTGCAGATCGCCGTGCTGCGCGCGGTCGCCGACCTGGAGCTGCGAAGGGTGATCACGTTCCACTCGCGGGTTTCGGGGGCGCGGGAGTTCGCCGCCGACCTGCCGGCGGCGGCCGCGCTGCTCAAGGACGCGGACCGGCCGGAGCGGATCTGGGCGAAGGCGGTGGCCGGCACCGACCGGCTGCGGGATCGCCGCCAGGCGTTCGCTGAGTTCAAGGCCCACACCGGCGACGACGGCGAAGAGTGCGGGATCTTATGCAACAGCCGGCTGTTGACGGAGGGGATCGACGTCGCCGCGGTCGACGCGGTCTGCTTCGCCGACCCCAAGAGCTCAGTGATCGACATCGTCCAGGCCGTCGGGCGGGCGCTGCGCCAGTCCTACCGGCAGGGCAAGGTCTCCTGGGTGATCATTCCCGTGTACCTGCCGACGCCGCTGGTCGGGGACGAGACGGCCGACGCCGACCCGGCCGAGATCCGCGACGCCGGGGCCGCGGTCAAGGCCGAGGCCGACACGGAGATCGAGGCCTCCAGCTTCCGCACGATCTGGCGCGTCCTGCGGGCCCTGGCCGCCCATGACGCCCGGGTCGTGGGCCGTATCACCGAGCTGCGCGCCCACCGTGCCCCGTCCGCCCCGCTCACCACCGAGGCCTCGGCCGCCGACGGCGCGGCCCCCGAGACCGGAACGGCGGGCGAGCAGCCGCCGGCCCCGGTGGAGTCGCCGATCGACTGGCTGCGGATCGACGCCCGGCGGCACGCCGCGCGGATCCTCCAGACGGTGAAGCTGCGCGCGTTCAACCCGCGGGCGACCGAGTGGCAGCGCATGCACGCCGTCGCAGCCAGGTTCCACCTCGAGCACGGCCACCTCGACCCCACCGACCGCGAGAAGCACGGCGAGCTGATCTCCTGGCTCGACCGGCAGCGCTACCTGAACGGCCAAGGCCTCCTCGATGCCGCGCGCGTCTCGGAGCTGGACGCGCTCGGCATGATCTGGTCCAAGCACGCCAACGCCTGGGAACGCGGCTACGCCTACGCCCGCGCGTGGGCCGCCCACCACGGCCACCTCGCGATCCCGGCGACGGAGAAGCTCGACGGCTACGCGGTCGGCGCCTGGATGCGCCGCCAGCGCAAGGCCGAGAACCTCGGCGCCGACCAGGCAGCGAAGCTGGACGCCCTGGACGAGCTGTGGCGGCTGGAGCCGGACTGGAACAGGTCGTACCGCCGCCTGCTCGCCTACCTCGCTGCCGGCGGCACCCTCGACGGCCCGGCCAACCGCACCGGCCTCGGCGACGACCCGGCGTTCCGCCCCGGGGCCTGGCTGCGCAAGCAGGACAAGGCCCGCACCGACGGCAAGCTGACCGACCAGCAGACCGCACTCCTGGACGCGCTCACCCGGCACGCCGAGACCGTCACCGGCTGACCCCGTCCCGCACCGATCCCGCCGTCCCGGCCCGCCCAGGCCGGGACGGCCCACCTTCCGGAGGAGACGAGTGACCACCCCTACCACCCAGTCGCCCGGCGTCTCGTGGCACGCCCAGTGGGAGTGCGGCGCCTGCGGCGACGCTGTTCGAGGACGGCACCCTGGTCGACGCCGAGTGCGCTGGGGTCGAGGACCAGCACCGGCGGAGAGCTAGGCAGACTAGGAGCGGCCGGGGACTGCGTACCCGGAGCGCCGGGTGGGAGTTGGCCGGGCAGGCGGGTGGTGTCGGTGGTCATGGCCGGCCTTTCGTGTCGTCGGAGGTGAGGGCGGGGCGACGGGGCGCGGGCTGCATGCCGTCGGCCATGTCGTGCAGGTGGTGGACGGCGTCGTCCCAGCCTTGGCCGTACCAGTACGGGCCGGTCAGCGCGGTGGGGTGGTGCGGGACGGCGGCCAGCTGGTTCGCGGCCTGCCGCCAGGACGAGGCAAGGGCCGCCCTCATCCGGTCGAACTCCTCCACCAGGGCGGCCAGGTCGACGCCGGGCAGCGGGTCCGGCTCCTCGGCCAGGGCACGGGCCAGCCGGCCGACGGCACTCACCACTTCAGCCGGCCCCAGACGTTCACCACCACCGATGTCACCCTGGACGTGCTCCACCGAGCCGACCGCCCCCGCGACGCGAGCCAACCCGCGGCCCCGGTCGCTCCGGTCGCTGCCGTGGCCGCGATCCCCGGCCACATACCGATCCCCCCAGCTGCGGGGACTACGAAGTGGCGGCTCCGCTGCCCGGACCGGCGCGGCCTGCTGACCGGATACGTGCCCGCTGGGGCGACATGCTCCGCGTGGTTGGGTCACCCACGGCGAGATCCGCGGCTACGAGTCGCAGTCCGGCTGGCCCGTGGCTGGACAAGCCGCCTCGCATGCCATGCCCGGCGGGCACGTATCGCCTTTGGCTGCTTCGATAGCGGAAGTGTGAAGGGAGACGCTGGTGTCTGTGGCCCGGTCGTTGTCGCCTGAGAGCGTGACCGAGCTGACCCGGGCGCTGGACCTGAGCGGGGTGTTCGCCAACGGCACGCTCGGCGGGGTGCTGGCCCGGGCCAGTCGTCTGGATCTGTTCGGCTTCCTGGTCATCGGCATCGTCTCCGGCCTGGGCGGTGGAATCCTCCGCGACACCCTGCTGCAGCACGGCACGCCCGTGGCCTTGACCGACTACACCTATCTCACGGTCGCCACTGCCGGCATCCTGCTGGCTTTCGTAGCCGATCTGAGTCGCCACACATCCGGTTGGGCCTTCAACCTCCTGGATGCCTCGGCGCTGGGCGTCTGGGCGGTCGCCGGGGCGCAGAAGACGCTTGCTGTCGGCCTGGGCTGGCTGCCGGCCGTGCTGCTGGGCACCATCACAGCGGTCGGCGGCGGGGCGATCCGGGACCTGCTGCTCGCGCGGACCCCTTCCGTCTTCGGCGGCACGCCGTTGTACGCGACCGTCGCGATCGTGGTGAGCGCGGTGATGGTGGTCTGCAGCCGGTTCGGCGCACCTACCGTAGGTGTCCTGGCCGGAATCACGGTCGGGATCTCGCTGCGGCTGGCCGCGTTCCACTGGGGCTGGAAGCTGCCGGGAAGCCGCGACTGGCGGCCGGGGTCGCCGAAGGACCGGGATCCCTGACCTGAACGGGCGCTGCGTCATCCACCGAGAGGGAGGAGTACACAGTCATGACGCCCAAGACCACTGCGGATGCTGTCCTGGCCGGGCTCGGTGACATCCGCTCCGAGCTCGAAGAGGTCTACAAGGACCTGCACGCCCACCCCGAGCTGGGACACGAGGAGCACCGTACCGCGACCCGGGTGGCGGAATGCCTGAGAAACTGCGGCTACCAGGTGCACGAGGGGATCGGCGGCACCGGTGTGGTCGGTGTGCTGGCCAACGGAGAGGGTCCGACCGTTTTGCTGCGGGCCGACATGGACGCTCTGCCGGTCCTTGAGGAGACCGGGCTGACCTACGCCAGCACGGCCGAAGCCACGGACGCTTCCGGCCGCCGGGTGCCCGTGGCGCATGCCTGCGGTCACGACATGCACGTCACCTGCCTGTTGGGGGCTGCGCGGCTCATGGCCGCCGCGCCGGGGGCGTGGCAGGGCACGCTGGTGGCTTTGTTCCAGCCTGCCGAGGAGCCGGGGGACGGTGCTGACCGGATGCTCGCCGACGGGCTGACCGACCGTGTTCCTCGCCCGGACGTCGCCTTCGCCCAGCATGTGCTTCCCTATCCGGCCGGGCAGGTCGGCACGCGCGCCGGGTCCTTTCTCTCCGCGGCGGACAATGTGAAGATCACTGTCCAGGGCCGGGGCGCTCACGGCTCGGCACCGCAGGCCGCCATCGACCCCGTGGTGATTGCCTCGATGATCGTCGTCCGGCTCCAGACCATTGTCTCGCGCGAGCTGGCCGCCACCCAGCCGGCCGTGGTCACGGTGGGCTCCGTCCAGGCGGGCTCGAGCGGCAACGTGATTCCGGAGTCGGCCGAACTGCTGGTGAACGTGCGCACGTACGACGACGAGACCCGGCGGGCCGTCCTGGCCGCCGTGCGGCGCATCGTCCATGCCGAGTGTGACGCCTCCGGGGCGACTCGCGCGCCGCAGATCGAGGAGGGCATCCGCTTTCCGCCGACTGTCAACGACGAGGTGGTGACCCGCGAGGTCTCCGACGCTTTCGCCGCGATGTTCGGGGAGCGCGCGGTCACTGTCGAGCTGCAGAGCGCCAGCGAGGACTTCAGCCGGATCCCGGACGCCTTCGGCACCCCGTACACCTACTGGGCCCTGGGCGGCGTCGATCCGGACGCCTACGAGGCCGCCCTGCAACGCGGCACCGTGGCCCAGGACATCCCGGTCAACCACAGCCCCCGCTTCGCACCGGTCCTGCAGCCCACACTGGACACCGGCGTCCAGGCCCTCGTCACAGCCGCACTCACCCACCTCGGGGAACCGACTCGCACGAGCTGATGAGCTTCCGGCTGGTTCACCTCTGAGGCCGCGGCACAGCATCAATCGACCGCCTCGGCGGCGCCGCGCAGCTTGCGCGGCTGCGGTTCTCGACGCCCACAGCACCACCGCTTCACACCTCCGTCGAGGAATGCGGGCGGGCCGAGGTGGATCCACGCAGTCACCTGGACGGATCTGCCAGCACGCGCCCCACTCCCGGCCGTGGTTTCGTTCCTTGCATAACTCCCTGATTGAATCGAGGAACCGATGACTAGGTACAGGGTCGGCTACTTCGTGGGAAGTCTGGCGACCCACTCGATCAATCGGACGCTCTCGAAGGCTCTGATCCGGCTGGCCCCATCTGATTTGGAATTTTTCGAGATTCCGATCAAGGATCTGCCCCTCTACAGTTACGACTACGACAGCGACTATCCTGCCGAGGGCAAGGCGCTCAAGGATTCCATCGCCTCCGCCGACGCCCTCCTATTTGTGACCCCTGAGTACAACCGATCAATTCCGGGCGCCCTCAAAAACGCCATTGACTGGGCCAGTCGCCCCTGGGGGAGCAACTCATTCGCGCATAAACCCTCTGCTGTGATCGGAGCGTCCCCCGGCGCCCTCGGAACTGCCCTCGCCCAGCAGAGTCTGCGCGGTGTTCTAAGCTTCTGCGACTCGCCGCAAATGAATGCACCGGAGGCCTATGTCAGATTCAAACCCGATGTTTTCACCAGCAATGGAGAAGTCGTCGACGAGCATACGGAACGTTTCCTCCGAGACTTCATGGAGGAATTCAGGGACCACATTGTCCGGGTTCTCACGGTGCTCCCTCGAAAACCTTGAAAGGCAACCTCTCGCGGGCTTCTCCCTGCTTTATGCGTTGGCTGCAGCACGGGGACTGCGAAAAAAAGCGAGACGCTCGCGGCCCACTCTGCCGCCTTAAGTCAGTAAATGGCTGATCTTTGTTCCGGTGCGGGGCAAGAACGAGGCCAGGGGCGGACGGCCGCCATCCTCCGATCACACGGAGGCAGCGAAATTTTTCCACTTCCGCCGATGGGCAGTGCAATTCTTTCCACCGAACTATCGATAAAAGCCGTAAGGGACGACGAGGCCTTTCGCGCCCTGCACCCTGGTGTTCCGGCGCCGGCAAAGGAGGCGGACATGGGGCATACGGCCGCCGGCCTGGACGATCTGACCGCCTTCCTGGCCCGCCTCACCGCCTTGCTGCTGCGTTCTTCCGGTGAGGGCGCCTACTCCATCGAGCGAGCTGTGGGCGCCAGCGCTCAGGCCTTCGGAGGCCAGGCGTCCGTAGTCCTCGTGCCCGAAGCGGCCGTGCTCTCGATCACCGCGGCCGACGGCCGGGTGCGCACCGTCTGCGTGCACGGCTTCCCGGAGGTGTTCCGGCTCGATCAAGCCGCGGCACTCAAGCCCTTCCTGGCCGACGTAAAGACGGGCCAGCTCGGGGTAGCCGAGGCCAACCGCAGGCTGGCACGCATCGAAGCCGCACCGCCGCCGTACCCCTGGTGGCTCAAGTTCCTCGGCGTTCTGCTGTTCTCCCTAGGATTCGCCCCGCTCGTCCAGCCCACCTGGTACGAGATCACCACCACAGCCGTCCTGGGCGCGATCGCCGCGGCATTCGTGGTCGCCGCCGCTCATGCACCGCGACTGTCTAAAGTCCTCCCTCTGGTGGTCTCGGCCGTCGTCTCCGTCGTCACCATCGAAGCGTTCGCTGGCGATCCGGCGCGCGGCGGCCCGGTCCTGCTGATGCTCCCGGCACTGTTCTACTTCGTTCCCGGTGACTTCCTGAGCGCATCGGCCACCGAGCTGGGCGTCGGCCTTATCACCACCGGCGCGATCCGGCTGGTCTACTCCATATTCCTGCTCGTCCAGCTCTACCTCGGTGTCCTGATGGGCATATTCGTCACCGGCACCCCCCTCAACGCCCTCTTCGACACCGCCGCCAAGGCCGACCTGCCCAAATGGGCACTGATCCCGGGCGGGATTGCCTTCACCGCCGGCACGATCCTGGCCTTCGCAATTCCCCACCGCTTCTTCGGGACTCTCCTCGTGCTTGTCTACGCCACCGTCGGGGTGCAGTCACTGTTCACCAAGCTGATCCGGGAGACTGGGGGCACATTCGTCGCTGCCGTGGCGCTGGCCGCCGCAGCCAATTTGCTGGACCGCAACCCCGCCCGCCCTCCTCGATTGATCCTCATCCTGCCTGGCTTCTTCACCCTCACCGTCGGCTCGCTGGGCCTGCGCGGCCTGACCACCCTGGCCGGGGGCTACGTCATCGAAGGCTTCCACGACCTGCAGAAACTCATCACGATCGTCACCGCCATCGCCATCGGACTGGTCGTCGGTATGGCACTCACGCATGCCCGCAACACAACGTGGACCACCTCTCGCCATGCCCCCTCGAGGCCTCAGCGGCCGCCCTGACCATGTCTCTGCCGGACCGCCCACGGCAGCTCATGTCTAGACCGTGGGCCAGTGGCGCCTGCGTCCCGGCCAGCCGTGCGACTGGTCCACCGGTCGTCGTCGGCGCCCGCTGGAGCTCGAAAACCAACGGTGCCGGCCCAGGGCGCCGGATCCACCATCAACTCGATCGTGCCGGAGGCACCTGTCAGCTGGACACTGGCAGAGTGGCCCTCCTGATCCATGCGAAGGCGGCTGTCCGCAGCGATGCCTCCAGGACTTCGAATGCCATGGCTAGGGCGGAGGCCGCCGCGGCCCTCTCCGTGGTACCGCGCAGCAGCCAGCTGAAAGCCGATCCACAGGGGGAGCAGCAGGATCGACTCCAGGATGCCGCGGAAGCAGATCAGCCCCAGCAGGATGGAGGCTGGTGGCTGGCCGACGACGATCCGGGCGCGCTCGGTAACGCTATGACCGCTGTTGGGGATGGGGCGAGGTTGCAGGCGGCAGAGCCTGCTCGGCCCAGACGATCTTGCCGTCGAGGGAGTAACGGACACCCCAGTTCTGCGCGAGTCGGGCGATGATGAACAGGCCGCGCCCGCCTTCGTCGATGGTTTTCGCGTGGCGCAGCCGGGGCGCGAGGGCATTGCTGTCGTGGACTTCGCAAGTGAGTGTGCGGTCCTTGATGAGCCGCAACTGCACGGGCGGTGTGCCGTAACGGATGGCGTTGGTGACCAGTTCGCTGACGATCATTTCGGTGGTGTAGGCGGTTTCCTCGTCCACCCCCCAGTGGGTGAGTTGGTGTTGGGCGTGGGTGCGCGCCGTGGCGACGGCTTTGGGGTGGGGGTCGAGGTGCCATGCGGCGACCTGGTCCGCGGGCAATGTGTGGGTGCGGACGAGGAGCAGGATGACGTCGCCTTGGCGAGTGTCGTCCCGCAGCCTGTAGAGCACGTCGTCGCACAGATCCTGCAATGGCCGGTCAGTGTGGGCCAGCACCCGTTGGAGGGTCTCCGGGGACTGGGAGGAGTGCTGGAGGGACGGCGTGTAGAAGGCGAGGACGCTGCCGTCGGGCAGAGAGACCGTGGTGGCAGCGAAGGGGGGCCCTTCGGTCCTGCCCAGGGGAGGTCCGCTCGGTAGGTGAGGGATCTGGGTGCTCCCATCGGGGTGGGCGATGACGGGTGGGGGGTGGCCGGCCAGGGCGATAGTGCAGGTCCCAGCGAGCGGGTCGTAGACCGCGTACGCGCAGCTTCCCGTGAGCGGCATGGGGTCGCCGGGCGGCAGAGCGGCGCGTTCCTGGGCCAGGCTGATGGCGGTGTCGTTGAGGCGGGCGAGGAGCTCGTCGGGCTCCAGGTCGAGCGCGGCCAAGGAGTGTGCGGCGGTTCCTATCTGTCCCATGGTGGTGGCCGCATGGATGCCCCCTCGGCCGGCTACTTCGCCGACCACCAGTGCGGTGCGGGCGCCGGACAGGGCGAATGTGTCGAACCCGCCGCCTCCGCCCGTTTCAGAGGGCACCAATATGTGCGCGGTTTCAACGGTCGTCTGCGTCGCAACCTCGGGAAGCAGCAGATGGCTCTGGATCGTCAGGGCGATGGTGTGTTCGCGGGTGTAACGGCGGGCGTTGTCGATGCACAGCGCGGCGTGAGCGCCCACTGCGCCGGCGAGGGAGACATCGCCCTGGTCGTAGACATCGCCCTGGTCGGTGCGGTAGAGGCTCATCAGTCCCAGCACCTTTCCCCGCAGGGTCAGGGGAGTGGTAACAAGACTGTGGGCGCCTGAGGCGCGGATCGCTTCGGCGCGCTGCGGGACGGCCGCCAGCCAAGGTGTTTCGGGACCCACGGCGACGAGGCGCGGCTTGAGGTCGGTCAGCGTCTGGGCGTAGGGCGTCGGGAACGGCAGAGCGCGCACGTCACCCATCGGATGTGCCTGGACCTGGTTCTCGCCGCCACTGCGGGCGAAGGCGGCACGGCGCAGCGGCACCTCCCGTCCGAGGGGACTCGGCGGAGGTTCCTCGCCACGCACCACTGCCTCCACCACGTCCACCACGGCGATGTCGGCGAGGTCCGGCACCACCGCCTGCACCAAATCCTCGCAAGTGGCCACAACGTCGAGGGTCTGTCCCACGCGATCGCGCACCGACCCGAGAAGGCGCAGACGGGCGCGTACCTTTTCGCATTCGGTGACACCAAGTATCTCCGTCAGCACTCCCAGGATCCTGCCCCGCGCGTCCTCAAGACGAAATGCCGAGACGGAGAACCGGTACTCCGGCCCCGGCGCGCCCTTCGGACGCACCCCCAATCGCCGCCCCCGAGCGGGCGCGCCGCTCTCCAGCACGCCGTGCAGCATCGCCTCGACCTCACCGGGCGCGGAAAGGTCACATACGTCGGTGAAGTGCCGGCCTATGATCTCTTCACGGGTGCCCGATTTCAGGACCGTCGTGTCGACGTTGATCCATAGGATCCGCAGTTCCGTGTCCAGGAGCATCAGGCCGGTCGGGGATTGGTGGAATAGAGCTTCCAGTACTGCCCAACCCTCGACGGGCGAAATGGCTTCGTTGTGCGCCACGGCAACCCACCTCCACTATCCAGCCTGCGCCTGGCTCCTGCGCGCCGCTCCCGCGCATCGCGCGACGTCCCCGGGCAGGCCCCAGATCTTCGCCGCGATCGACGTCACGGCTCTCGTCGCGGTGATCGGCTCCCACGTCGATGCCACCTCACGTCGCGACTTCCGGATCGCCCGGTGCGCAGCCGCCGTACTGAGCCTGGCGACATCGGCGATCGGTCTGCACCTCAGCCGCGGCGGCTCGGACCAGACGGCGCCCGCCGCATCCCAGAAGCCGGAGGCGGTGCGCAGGCTCTGGCGGACGCGTCCCGACCCGGCAGTCCCGTCAGGCCCTTCCACCATCCCAGACAGTGTCTGACCACTACGTGTGACTGGTGCGGTTGGTGTCTGAGCCAGGACCCTCCGGGGCCGAGAGGTCGGCTGATCCAGCGCCGCGACCGCGGTGTCGCGCCCCCGTGAGCCTGTCAGCTCGCCCCACCCGGCTGACGTCGCCGCTGTGGCTGCGGTGCGGATGTGCTGACCGAGAAAGAGGGGCGGTGTCCCACGTGATGATGCAACGATCAATCGGCCGTCGCGTTGGTGCAGATCATGTCGGAGAGGACCAGGTCACAACGGCCTCTCCATCAAAGATCCACACCTCGTGAGGCTCATGGCACGTTCGCTACCGGCCATCAGGGAACTGCAGGGCAAGATTCCGGGCCCCGGCGATCTCCTTGCTTCCCTCGAATGCGGCGGAAACCGTGATCCGATCGTCCGTCAGTGGTTGCCGCTCAGCGCACGATGGAGCGTCCACCAACAGGGATCACGAGCTGGCTGGAGCGCACCCGCACCGCCGCCGCTGCGCTGCGCGGAACCGAGCAGGAACGGCCCACTCGGCCGGTCGTACGGCGCAGCGTTCTGACAGGCCGCCAGCGAGGCGCGCGTGCTCATGCCGTGCTCCCGGGCCGGGGATGGTCAGGGGGCCGAGATCACGGGTGAGGCCTGCCGGAGCCCTCTCCGTTCTTCCGCCGGCACTGGTTCGCCATGCCACGGCGACCTCCTGCCGCCGTCGGGGTGGCTAGGCCGAGAGCGAGATTCGATTTCGATCCCCCTGCTGGCGCTGCCGTCCCGGGGTAACCCAAACCTTTGGCTTTCCCATTGACCCAAACGTTTGGGACCGGCATCCTGATCCCTCGCGAAAAGGGGTGTCGATGACTCAAGAAGCCTTGCCCGAGCTGGAATTGCGTCCTCTGCCGTTACGGCAGACCTACCGGCGGCTGGTCGTCGCAGGTCCGGTGGCCGGCCTGATCCTGCTGCTGGCCACAGGCCGGGTGGTCATGCGGGCCGCCCGGGACGGCGTCGGCGTCCTGCCGAGCGTGCTCATCGTCGTGCTGGTGGCCGGGTCGGCCGTGGCGTGGCTCGGCCTGTCCAGCCGGCAGCGGTCTCGCCGCCAGCGGGTCCGTTACGCCGACGGCCGACTGACCGTCATCGATCGCCGGGGCCGGGCCGCCTCGGTCCAGCCGACCGCCGCCACCGCCCACCCGGTGCTCGGGTCCAAGGGAGGGGCGGTGCTCCTCGTGGTGTCCGGGACGGCGCAGGAGACCCCGGTGCTGCTGCGCGCCGAGCACTGGGACTGGCAGACCCTGGACGACAAGGTGTTCCGGCCGGCCGGGTTCACCATCGCCGTGGCGCCCGAGCGCGACAGCAGGCCACGCGCCCTGCGCACGGCCTACCCGGGTCTGCGGCTGCCGTTCTCCGTCGCCCGGCCGGTCCTGTTCGGGATCCTGGCCGCCCTCGCCGTCATCACCGTGATCGCGATTGTCGTCACCCTGGTGTCCCTGCCGTACCTGACGGCGGGCAACGGCTCGTGAACTCCTGACCGTCCCCGAGAATGGGGGAAGGACATCCGGGCGGGGAAGGGGGAGTCGGCATGGCGAGTGATGGCCGTCCGGCGACGTTGCAGGGCATCGCCGAACAGTTGGGGCTGCACGTGTCGACGGTCTCGCGGGTCCTCAACGGCCCGGCCGGCGAGCGCGGCCGCGCCGCCTCCGGAGCGACCGCCGACCGCATCCGCACGCTCGCCCGGGAGCTCGGGTACCGGCCCAACCCGCACGCCACCAGCCTGCGCACCCGCCGCAGCAACCTGGTCGGCGTGCTGTTCCCGCGCCTGTCGGAGATCGTCGTCGCGACCATCTACGAGGGCGTGGAGGAGGAGGCGGCCCGGCACGGCCTGTCCACCTTCGTCACCAACACCCACGACGACCCCGGGACGCAGCGCGAGCGCCTCACCATGGTGCTCGGCCGCCGGGTGGACGGCGTGATCATCGGCGACGCCCACCTGGACGGTGCCGCGCTGCGCGACCCGGCCCTGCGCGCGGTCCCCTTCGTCCTGGTCAACCGGCGAGCCGCGGACGCCCGGGACGCCACCGACGCGACAGCCGTGACCTGTGACGACCACTTGGGCGGGCGGCTGGTGGCCGAGCACCTGCTGGCCCTCGGCCACCGGGACGTCGCGGTCATCGCCGGAGAGGCCTTCGCGAGCACCGGCGCCGACCGCACCGCCGGCTTCGTCGAGCGCTATCGGGAGGCCGGGCTTCCCCTGCCCACGCATCGCGTCCGGCAGTGCCGCTTCGACACGCGCGGCGGACGCGCGGCCGCCACCGACCTGCTGCGCGGTACCGACCGGCCCACCGCGCTCTTCGCGGTCAACGACTTCGCCGCCATCGGCGCGATGGGGGCGGCCCGGGACCTGGGCCTGCGGGTCGGCCAGGACCTCGCCCTCGCGGGCTTCAACGACACCCCGCTCGCCGCCGAGCTGCCGATCCCGCTGACCAGTGTCCGCTCCCCGATGGCCGAACAGGGCAGGCGGGCGGTCCGGCAGTTGCTGAGGCTGATCGCCGGTCAGCCAGCCGCCTCCGAGCGACTTCGGCCCGTCCTCGTTCCGCGCGCCTCCACCGGGCAGCCCATCGGACCGGCCCTGGGATGACCTGCCGGGACGGAGAGCCGGTTCGTTGACGCGGCGGGCGGTGCAACCCGTTTGATGGAGCCCTGCACAGGCGCGTTCCGGGCCGCTCCTGGGGTAGGCAGGACGTCGTGGGAGAAGCCGGGATCGCCGCCCTGTACGGGCGCGGGACGCGCCCTGACGGCCCCGGCCCAGCAAGGGGAGCGCACCCCGGCCACCCGGATCCTGTCGCCTGGACGGGGGCGTTTCTGAGATGCCAGAAGGCCGCCACCACTTACGGGTAGCGGCCTCGAGCGCCTTTTCGGGGCCTCGGCAGCCTACGGCCGCCCCCGGCGATCGCGGGGAGCGGACCCGGAATCGGCCGCTCTCGGGCGGCCGGCGCCGAGGTGAACGCCACCGTCTGGGCGTGCGCGCCCCACTACCGCGAGGACGTCCTCGAGTACGGATGACCCTGACCGTCTCCTTCCCCGGTCACCGATGACCTCCCCGCATCGTACGGCCGGCGCGATGCGGTGGGCGTGTCGTGGCCCGCATGACCGTTCCCGGCGGGGGCACGCTGTCGTCCATGACGACACCTCGACCCCGTCGCAGCCGGCGCCTCTCCCGTGCCAGGGCCCTGGGAGTGCCACTGGGCACGCTGGACACGCAGCGCCCACCTGCAGTCCCCGCACCTCCCCGCCTGCCCGCACCGGCGGCGCAGCGGCCCGCACCGACGACGCCGGCCGCGCAGCGGCCCGCCCCGCAGGCGCCCGTGCCCGGCATCCCCGCCCCCGCCCGTGTGCGGGAGGAGCCGTGCTGCCGGGTGCGCACCGAACGGTTCGTCAGCCTCGGCGGCACGGTCTTCGTGATCCACCGCCGCGGGCCGCATGGCTGCGGCTCTGCAATCTTGCGGCGCAGGGCCGGCCCGCTCAACCGATCTTGGTCCTGCTCGCGTCTCAACTTCGTCTCACGCTCTGACAAGGGCTTTGGGACGCCTTGAAACGCACTCTGGGATGACCGACAGTTCATCAACAGGGCGCTGGTCCCTACTCACTCCCAGACTTAGTGGTCGGCTCCGGAAGTCCTTCGGGGGTTGACACCGGAGAGCACGGGCACCGCCCTCCAACGTCCCGCCTGGGAGAAGTGCCGGAGACCTGTGGATCGGCCCTGGGCTGGACGCTGAGGGTGGCCGTGGCGGTACCGTCGACCGCATGACTGAACTGAGCGACTGGACGTACGTGGTGACCGACATTGAGGTCGATGGTCCCTGGGCGGGCCCGAACTCGATGCGGTCCTTCGCGTCTGTTGCCGCGACCATGGACGGGCGGACGTTCGGTGAATTCGAGGCCGTCCTCGAACCGCTCCCTGGCTCGGCGCCGAACCCGCGCACGAAGGAATGGTTCGATTCCGAGCCGGGCACGTGGGAGGCCGCGACGGCGAACCCGGAACCCGTCATCGACGTGATGCGCAGGTACGTGGAGTGGATCCAGTCGCTGCCCGGCCAGCGGGCATTCGCCGCAGCGCCGTTGTCATTCGACGGGACATGGATCGACTACTATCTGCGTCGGTTCACCCCGTACGGCCTTCACCAGGGCCCTTATGAGCGCGATCGCCTCTTCCACGGGCCGGCACTGTGTCTGCGCTCGTACACGGCAGCGTTGACTGGCCGACCGGCCGCAGACCTTCCGGCGCCGAAGCTGCCCCCGCACTGGCTCGGCGATGTGAAGCACACTCACAAAGCGATCGATGACGCGCGTGGCTTCGTCAACCTGCTGCACTTCCTCACTCGCAACGCAGGGACACCTGTGATCACGTTCGACGCATAGGCCAGGCGTGCTGCAGTTACTGAGGATTTCATGCTGTTGTCGGGTAGTGACAGGTAGTGATCCCTGCGGTATGCCGTTGACATGCGGTATGCGCAGGGTGGGGGCCTGAC
>NZ_JBIRJC010000070.1:0-23500 GCF_044329365.1 Kitasatospora sp. NPDC017646
CGGTCAGGCCCCCACCCTGCGCATACCGCATGTCAACGGCATACCGCAGGGATCACTACCTGTCACTACCCGACAACAGCATGAAATCCTCAGTAGTAGCCGCCAGGACGTCCGGATCCACGCGGCCTCGCGAGTGGTCCGCATCGTCGTGCGGACAAGCCGGCGGTGCGGCACGGGCGCGCACACCCGCTCGACGTCGGCCGGATCCACGCCGCCTTCGTCACCGACGCCCGTACTCGCGGCGAGGCCTGCGGCCGCTCGACCTGGTCCCCGCCCCCGAGCTGCCCGCCGGGGGAACGGGGTGTACCGGCCCGCCGCCCACCTCGCCTACACCGCAGGCACTGGCAACGAACGCCACCGCCCCGGCGCCGGCGACGAGCAGACCGCGGCGCAGCTGGCGGCCTGCTCCCGGGTGTGGGAAGAGAGGGCGGGGACGGAGTTGGTCGGGCGTGGGAGCGGCAGCAGCAGACGGGCGAGGACCGCGGCCTGGCAGCTGCCGAAGCCGAGCTCGTTGCCGCCGCTCGAACGCCGGTCGGGCGCGGGACTGCGGGGCTGTCCCCCGCCGCGGACCGTGGCCTGCGGCGCCTGGTGGCTGCCGTCGATCGCGGCGCCGTTGTCGTCCTCCCCCACGCACGCCGCGACAGTGCCCAACCCCTCCGCCGCGGGATCCGCCTGCCCGACACCTCCGAAGGCGATCGCCAGCACACCGCGCTGCCCGCCTACTACGCACGAGCCCAGCCCGGCGTTCGCCGCCCGAGCCGGCTCCAGCCGGTCCGCAGCCTCCCGCTCCGGGTCAGGCGGGCTGGACAGGCGAGGCGGGCGGGGAGGCGAGCAGGCAGGCTCGGGCGTCGTCCAGGGCCAGGGCCGCGCGGCGCAGGTGATGGTTGACCACAGGGACGGGGATGCCGCGCAGGCGGTCCGCGGCGTGGAGGGCGGCGGCGGCCCAGTCCAACAAGTCGCCGGTACGGTGTATCGCGTAACCACGGTCGCCGGTGCGGTACTCCCCTGCCAAGGCCTCGGCCACGCGGGCGAGTTCACCGACACCGGGGTCCTCCACCGGCTCGGCACCGAAGAACTCCAGCGCGTGCGCCACTTCCGCCAACCTGGCCGTACGGCGCGTCTCCCACCACGTACTCACGCCGCGATCATCCACCACGGCACCACCCAGTGGATACGAAACGAACCAACTCCCCACACGTGTTTTCGACAGGGCGAACGGGGTTCTGGCCCCCAGCGAGTCATTCCGTGAAGGAGTAGACACCCTCCCGAACTCCGAGGCCCAACACGACGAGAACAAGCAGGACAGGCACCGGAAAACAGCGCGGGTCTTCGGCGGGGGTCGGGGCCTGACGGCCCGCCCCTCGGGAAGGGCTGGGGGTGTCGCCTGCGGCGCCACCGGAAAATGGGGGCGGGCCGGTATTCGGTCGGGGGCCTGGCGGCCCCGGCACCGAGGCCGTCCGAGGCCGTCCCGGTAGCGCCTGCGGCGCTCTCTTGGGCAGGTGTCAGCCCGGGCCCGCGGCGGGGGCACGGCACCGGCGGCGCGGGTGCGCCGAGGTGGCGCAGCACGGGGCGGGGGCACGGTAGGGGCGCAGCCACCCTACCGAGGCGGCGCGCCCGCCTCCTGGACGGCGGCCTGACGGCCACCCGCGCCCCGGCCGCCGGGCGCCGGGCCTCCGAGACGGCGGGTGGCCGCGGGGAGCAGCCGCCACCTAACTCCAACCGACGACGTCGACCAGGAGGGGGAGCGACTCAAGCGACCCGCACCGCCGCCATCGGTCCCGGATGACGGCCAGGAAGGCCGCCAGGGCGGGCGCGGACAGCTCGGTCGAGCCGGGCCGCGGCAGGACGCTCGGCGGCCGACCAGAGCGCGGCAGCGGGCCCTAATCCTTCGCCGCGGGCGCAGCACGCGCAACGGCGGTCACCAGGACGACGCTGCGGCAGAGGTTCGGTGGCCGGGACGAGGGCGACGTCGACCAGGCGGGCGGCGATTCGGCGTCGACCGCGAGGCAGCGCAGGGACCGGCGGCCCGGCGGACGGTGGATAGGGCAGCGTCGGGAGCCCGCGGGGACGACTGGCAGGGCGCGGGGCAGACGGCGGTGGCACCGGGACGGCTCCGCCCCGGCCGGGCGCAGCGCTGCACCAGGCGGGACGCCGGGCACTATGGTGACCGGTCGAAGCCCCGCCATCCACGGAGGGGATACCGCCATGGTCCATCCGGCCGTCACCCGCCTCTCGGCCCTGATCGGGGAACCGGGCATCCCGGGCGACATCGTCGACTGGGACGGGCTAGCGCGGACCACGGGCCTGCGCCTGCCCGTCGACTACCGCGACTTCGTCACGCTCTACGGCGACGGCGAGCTGGACGAGTACCTCGACGTCAGCACGCCGCCGGTGGACGGTTCCCCGTACGGCGACCTCGTCGACGGGCTGGACTTCGACCCGAGGAAGAGCCCGCCGCCCTTACCGGCACCGCGCTGGAGGATCTAGAGGAGGGAAGGCTCCTGCCTTTCGCGAGGAGCTCCAACGGCGACGTGGCCTTCTGGCTCTGCGGCACCCGCGACCCGGACAGCTGGAACGTCGTCGTCTTCAAACGCCAGCCCCTCTACGGGGAGGAACCGTGGGTCCGCTTCGCGGCGGGCTTCGGCGACTTCCTGGCCGGCACCCTCAACGGCACACTGCCGAACCCGTTCAGCGACAACGGCTACGCCAAGCCCCCGCACACCTACCGCAACTGGCACCAGCCACTGTGACCCCTGCACCCGCTCCCCTGCAGCAGCACCCGCCAGCAGAACCAGCCCACCGGCCGCACACACGGAGCCGGACAACGGCAACGAGGCACCCGGGCAAGGACGGCAGGCAGGTCAGGACGCCTGGGCGGTACCGAGCAGGACGTCGGCTTGGACAGTGGCCGTCTCGACCACGGTCGGCGCCGCCTCGGGAGGAGAGACCCAGCTGCAAGAAACCGGCTGTCTTCGAACCGGATTTTGCTCCGTGATCGCGAGGCGCGAGTCCGAGCTGCCGCCTCAGCCCCTCAACGACCAGGAACCCGCATCTCCGTCGCGCTCGACTTCCCGGAATTTCCCTATGAAGAGCCTCCCCACGGGATCACCTGCTGGCAGAAGCCCTGGAATGGCGTCCTCGTCAGGGTGGACCGGATCCCCTTCAAGGCCGGAGACGAGCTCACCTTCCACGTCACGCTCTGCAGCGACTCCTACGGGCATACCCCGGCCGCAACGATCCAGGGCGTCGTGAGCATCACCGCTGACACCACCACAGTCGACTACACCATCCCCTGGGACGGCGTCCTGAACGCCGTCCCCGAGGGTTCCATCATGGTCTTCTACACCCCGCCCCCCTCTGACGGCAGCGAGCCACCGACCTCGGAGAGCGCCATAGTCCGGTACTCCCGCCGACAGCCCGGCGACATCGTCTGCGGCCCGGACAGCTGAACGACCATCAGCCAGCACGTCGGTGAGCAGCCACCCTCCATGCCGGACCTCGACCAGGGCGGCCGGGACACCGTCAGCGCCCAGCATGGCACCGAGCACGGCCACCAGGACTGCGCCCAGCGAAGCCAGCACGGCGGCCGCGCCGGGCGCAGCACCCATAACGCAACGCCGAGGCTCAGCTCAACGACCGAGGCTTAGTGCTTCCGGCGCTAGGTAAGACTCTCAAGAGGTGATAGGGGAGTCTGCGGGGTAGGGGACGATGACGGAACCGGGTCCACGGACCGTTAGCGGGCGGGTGCTGTACGCCTTCGCGCGCGGGAGCGACGAGAGCTACAAGCGCTGGTCCTCCGAGCTCGGGCAGGACACGCGGGAAGGCGAAACCTGGCAGGACGTACTGGAGGAGGCGTTCCGCCGGATCGTCGAGCGGAGGTTCGGTCGTTCCGTGAAGCTCTGGCAGATCCTCAAGTTCATGGCGCGAAAGCGCCCATGGCCCGCCGAACCAAGTCGGAACTACGTCAAGTACTCGGCGGACAAGGCGGTTTCCGTCATCCTGTGGGCCGCCCGCGACACCGACGTCGAAGCCCTGGCAAAGCTCTCGCACCACGAGATCGTCACCTACGAGCTCTACCTGTTCCTGGGCCTCGTCAACGACCTGAAGCTGTCGGACGCGGGGCTGATCGGCATCATCACCGCAGCCGAGCGGTTCGTGGCGCACCGGGCGGGATTCCCCTACCCGATGCGCCCCGGCGGCCCCGGCGAGGCGGCCTCCGAGGAGGGGGTCGCCGAGCGCGGGACCGCCATCGGGCCGTGGGACGTCACGGAACCGGCCGAGCCCTGCTCGGGCCGGCTGGACCTGGGCCACCTGCTGGTCCCGGTGGTGGAGGGGATGGAGATCCGGCCCCACCGGCACGGCGAGGTCATCACCTGCGTCGACCTGATTGTCGGTGGCATCGAGGTGAGGCTGTCGGCGTTCACCGCGGCCGGCGCCGGGGACGGCTGGGACCGGATCAGGTCCGAAATGATCCGCAATCCCGAACTGTTGGAGCGGGGCGGTCTGTTCGAGGAGGTTCCCGGCCCGGCGGGGCCCGAGGTATGGCTCCAGCTCCCGCTCCGGGAGGACGGCGTCCGAAAGCTCCATCGCCGGCGCATCGTGGGGGCGGACGGGCCGGGCTGGTTCTGCAAGGCCGACGCGACCGGGGAGGAGGTCTTCTCCCCTGCGTACTGCGACCTGGTGGACCGCCTCTTCTCCGGGATGGTCGTGGTCCCAGGCCCCGACCCCGCCCCGCCCCGCACCTTCCTTCCCCTGTCCCTCCCGCAGTAGACAACCATCCGATCCCAAGGATCCGGAAGACACCCGCCCTTCTGGGCTCCTCACGCATATCGTCTGCCGCGGGGCTTCGTTCACGTGAAGTAGCAACGTTTGATCAGCGGTTCGGGCAGCAGTTGGCGATCTTGAGTGCTGCGGATGTTCACGAGAAATGACGTCACCGGACGGTAGGCGCCTGCTCCTGAAGCTGTCATGCTGAATCGCTCTCCGGCGGACATCGTTCACCTACTGTGGACTTTCAGGCCATCCCCCAGCCCTTGTCACCGACCTGTGCGCGCGGCAGGGTGAAGCCGTGATCATTCCCTTCTTACGCGACGACATGCAGGGTTCGGTAACGGTGACGCTCGAACGTGTCGATGATCCTGCTGCAGTCGGCAAGCATCCCTCGACCGTCGGCTTCCCGTGTTGCACCGCGGTGGTGGACTATCCGGGTAAGGGTTACCGGGCCCTGTTCGGCTGGGTCCAGTTGGTGCGGTCGACGGACAACTCCTCTGCGGGAGCTGCGTTCGACATGGACCCGTTCTACCTCTTCGAGGACGCGCCGTCGCCCTACGCGTTCTTCGGCACCAATCCCACCCTGTTTGATGCCCCGTCACGGGATGAGCGAGCCTCCCTGGACTGGACAGCGCACAGCTATCTGGCGTGGACACCGATGGATGACAGCGAACGGCGCGTCGTGCCGCTGGCCGGCTTCTCCTGGGGGTTCAACATCGACTCGACCGGCAGCATCGCACTGCAAGAGGTTCAGGCACTGGGAGCTGTGAACTGGGACGAGCACCTCACGTACCTCCGCTCCTCCCACCCACGTTGGCTGTTCGACAAGTGGCAGCCCGGGCAGGGAGACCCGATGCATTGAGTCGTACGCGACAAGTCTGGCCGAGGCGCGGTGGTCGCGCCGGATCGCGGTCTACAGCTCGACCATCGACATCTGCGGCATGACCAGGGCCTTTCACCGGGAGCACTCCCGATGCTGACCTGGCAAGTACCCGATGACGTCGAAACTCGGGCTCTGGCACAGGCTTTGTGGAACGGTGCTGCCATCCGGTGAGGTGCGTGGCGCGTACGGTCGCTGACCTGCTGCTTCGCCGAGCGCAGAGCCCTCGTCGCCGTCGGCGGCGTGGTCACCACACAACCTGCGCCAGAACCGAAACTCGTGAACATCACCCGTCCGTGGCTCGGGGTGACTCCCAAACTCGTGAACAACTGACGCCACGACTCGTGATTAACGCCAACCCCCAAAGTCCGCCTGACAGCCACGGGACCGCCGCCCGCCTCACCCCACCAACACGAGCGGCCGGCACCAGCCGGACGCGAGAACAAGAGCACAGCACAGCGCAGCGCCCGGCCACACCGACCAACGCCCCAACCCACCCACCACAACCACCAGGCAGGGGCCCAGGAAGGTAAGTCGAGGTGGTGAGTTCGGCCCGTCACCCCCATGAGCAGCGCAAACAGGCGGCAAGCGGAGCCGGAGTCGGGCGCCGAACCGCACCGCGGACCGAACCCCCAGCCGGATCCCGTACCGCACTACGAGCCGCACCCCCGGCCGAACAGCCCGGGCCCCCGTGCGCGGGCAACCAGTCGACGGGATGGACCGGCGTCACGTCCGGCGGTGGCGTCCGGTGGGCCGGGCCGGGCCGGCGACGCCCGGGTTCCACGACGCACCACCCCGCCGAACACCGGGCCGTCCCCGGCGGCCCGGCCGGGGACCACGAACGACACGACAGAGCGGGCGACTTGATCAGGCAAACGGTGGCAGACTGACGACACATCGAAGCTCCGGTGGTTCAGGGCGACTTTGGGAAGGTCACCCCGTTCAACCGGAGCTTCGTTGCATTCGTGACGGCCCGACCCGCACCCCTCTCACCGCCGAGACCTGCGGACACAGGCCCCGGCCTTCCCTGGCACCGGCCGCGCCGCCGACATCATCCTCGGCCCCCCCACATGACAACCCCGGCGAATGACCCCTCCCCCAGGCCCCTGGGCACTTCGACACACAACTCCCAGACCACGCGCGCATCCCGGGCAGGGGCGTTCCAAAGCTTCGGTGATCACGTGAGTCCGCTGGCCAGAGGCGGTGCGTGGCATGGCCTACGAGGGTGACGACGTGACCGAGTGTCCGTCGTAGAGCTTCATCGCCTGCAGGCCATGAGCCAGCGCCCCGCCGGCACGCACCGCTCCGGCAACGAAGATGACCTCCGCGAGTTCCTCGGCGGTGACGCCGTGTCGGCGGGCCTGGGCGGTGTGCATGTCGAGGCAGTACGAGCACTGGGTGGTCAGTGCCACGGCGATCGCCACGAGTTCACGGTACTTGCGTGGCACGGAGCCGTTTCCGCGGTCGACGACCTCCTGGAAGGACTGCCAGGCGGCGAACTCCTCGGGAGCGAGGCGTCCGACCTGCCGGGCGCGTTGCAGGTCGGACGGCTCGGCGTAGCCGTGGCTGTGGTGGTGCATGCGAGTGCCTCCGTTGGTGAGCAGGAGTCGGGCGAGAACCATTCGATCGCGCCGGGACCAGCTCACCAGCGCACCCGCACGGCCGTCCAAGACTGTTTCGGTAGTCCTCGGACCGTCTCGATATGGTGCACGGTATGGATCTTCGCCGCCTGCGGTATTTCGTCGCCGTGGCCGAGGAGTTGCACTTCGGTCGCGCGGCTGCGCGGCTGCACATGTCGCAGCCCCCGCTCAGTCAGCGCATACGTGAGCTCGAGAACGAGCTCGGCTGTCAGTTGTTCCAACGGTCCGCGCAGGGCGTACGGCTCACTGAGGCCGGTTCGGTTCTGCTGGGCGAGGCAAGGGAGTTACTCGACGCGGCAGAGCGGGCGCGGGAACGGGTACGGGAGACGGGCCGGCGGCGCACCATCGTGGTGGGCACCGTTGCCGGAGCCGGTCTCGAATTCGGCCCCCGCGCGGCCGCAGCCTTCCGCCGTACCCATCCCGACGCGCAAGTACGACTGTGCGAGGCGGATATCAGCGACCCGACGGCGGGGCTGCGGTCCGGTCGGGTCGACGTCGCTCTGACTCGGCTCCCGTTCGACACCGCGGGCCTCGCGGTCCGGCTGCTGGAGACCGAGCCGCTGGTCGCAGCGGTTCCGGCGGACGACCCCGTGGCGCGGCGGCCCCATCTGCGGGTCGGCGACCTGCTGGGCCGACCGTGGATCCGCCTGCCCGAGGGCGCCGACGCCGCCTGGCGGCGGTACTGGCTCGGCGAGGCCGACAGCGGCGAGGCGGTGGAGCGGTCTGCGGGCGCCGGCTCGGGGCCGGTGGTCCGCACGGTGCCGGAGTGCCTGCATGCCATCGTGTGGCAGGGTGCCGTCGGCATCCTCCCCGCCGGTGCGACCCACCGCCACCGAACCGAGGGCATCACCTTCGTCCCGCTGACCGACTATCCGCCGAGCCGAGTCGTGCTCGCCTGGCCGTCAGAGGTCCCCGACCCTGCGGTCCTCGCCTTCGTCGAGGCGGTCGGTGCAAGGACCGTTCCGGACACGGACGGAGCGCCAGGTACCGTCTACGACCTCTTCAACCGGCCGCCGGACCTGCTGAACATCCCCTGACCGGACCGCTTACACGATCACCTGGACTTTGAAGCGCCCCTGGAGCTCACGCCCCCACACAGGAAAACCTCCCGCCCGACGGCCAGGCGGCGAGCAAGACGTCGGGACGGCGCCGAGGTGGACCTCCACCACGGCGGGCGGACCGGGCCAGGGCTTGAGCCGGTCAGGGCTTGAGCAACGCGGCCATCACGGCCGCCAGGTACGCAGGGTCGGCCTGCACGGAACCCGGGACGGCGTGGGCCAGTTGGGCGTGGCCCACGTAGCTGGTGTAGGCGAGGACTCCGCGCCGACGGGCCTCGGACGGCGGGAAGCCGAGCAGTTCGAAGAGGTGGGCGAGGTAGCCGATCCGGCGCTCGGTGACGCGGGCGAGCGCCGCCGCGACCTCGGGGTGGTCGGCGGCGGCGAGCAGCCGCACTTCCAGGGGGTCCTCGGTGGCCGAGGCGGTCGCCCCGCGCAGGAGCGCGCTGAGCCGGGCGGCGGGGTCGGGCTCGGCGGCCTCCATGGCCCGGATGATCCGCTCGGTGGACAACTCCTCCCAGCGGGCGAGGGCCGCCGCGACGAGTGCGTCCCGGTTGGCGAAGTGCCAGTAGAAGCTGCCCTTGGTGGTGCCCAGGCGGACCGCGAGCGGTTCCACGGCGACGCCGGCGAGGCCGCGCTCGGCGAGCGCGGACAGGGCCGCGTCCGCCCAGTCGTCGGCGGTGAGGCGCTTGCGGGTGGGCCGCTTCGAGGGGGGCGGCTGCTCGTGCATATTCCATACGCTACCGTACGGTTGAACATACGCTCCCGTATGGAGGTACGGCATGCGCACGCTACGCAACGCCCATGAGCGAATCGTCCGGGCGCCGGCCGAGACCGTCGGCGCCCTCGTCGACCGCCTCTCCGCAACGGACGACCCTCTGTTCCCCACCCCGGTCTGGCCCGCGATGGTCCTCGACCGCCCCCTCGGCGTCGGCGCCGACGGCGGCCACGGCAGAATCCACTACCGGGTCACCGCCTACGAGCCCGGGCGGTCCGTCCGCTTCGACATGACCGAGGACGGTCTCGGCACCGGCTACCACCGGCTCGACGTCGAACCCCTCGGCCAAGACCGCTGCAAAATCTCCCACGTTCTCGAAGTGACCATGAACATAGGCAAGTTCGCCTTCTTCAAGCTGGCGATTGAGCCGGTGCACGACACGATGGTCGAGGAGATCTTCGACAACGCCGAGCGAGCCGCCCTCGGCTCCCTGCCGCACCCGCCGGCCCGCCGGCCGCGGCGCGCCCTGCTGGTCAACCGGCTCTTGTGGGCCCGGCCGACACAGGTGCCGGTCCCGGCGGGCGCCCGGCTGCTCCACGACGCCTTCGAGCGGCCCGACTTCACCGACGCCTGGCGTATGCCGCTCGCCCCTGGCATGCCCAGCGACCCGCGGGCCTGGCGGCACGTCCTGCCCTTCACCGAGCGGGGCGCCCAGGACCACGAGCTCGTGCTCGGCGAGGACGCGTCCCACCTGGACTTCCGCGCCTCGGTCCTGGCCGACGACTGCTCCGTAACACTGGCCACCGCAGTACGGCTGCACAACACGCGCGGTCGGCTCTACTTCGAGATGGCGCGCCGCGTCCACCCGTACCTGGCCCGCCGCGCGCTCCGCCGGGCCCACCGCCGCGTCGCGTTCGCGGCCCGACCCGCCGGGGAGCGGAACGCGCGGGCCGACGTCCAGTCCAGTCCCCAGTAGCCGCGCCCGAGAGAAGGGCCTATCGCACGGTCCGGCATGGATGTCCCTCAAGCCCCCACCCGGACCAGGCGTTCGATGAGCACGCCTGGGCCGGGTTGCTGTCAGAAGTGCGGTTCTGGCACAGGTTGTGTGGAACCGTCCTGTCGTCCCGTGAAGCCCGCGCCGATGACGGGCGCTGACCTGCTGCTTCGCTGAGCGCAGCGCCCTTGTCCATCGCCGTCGGCACGGACCACCACACCACCTGTGCCAGAACCCGATCTCGAACAAAGCCATCGGGCTCCTCTTCGCGCCCCGGGCCCACGTCCTCGGCCTTCCGGGTGATCTCGAACCGTGGCTACCTCGCCTCGCGGCCGTAACTCTGAGCAGGACTGGCGGCGCGCCGTGGCTTCGTCGGTGATCGCGTGGACGAAGCCGCGGGGCTTCACCGGGCGAGCGGGTTGCTGGCGATCGCCGGAAGGACCCTGGTGCGCATCAGCTCGAGGAACTGGTCGGGTGGCGGAAGGAGGCGAAGTGGCTGGCGCTCCGGATGAGTGCGAAGTCCTTGTCCGGCGCGGTGACGTCGTCGAAGAACCGCTTGGCGGGCTCGGGCGGAGTGAGAACGTCGCTGTCGCCCTGGAAGACGAAGAAGGGAAGTTGGAATGTGGTGCCTTCGGCCCACTCGTCGATGGCCGCGGCTTGGAGCGCGAGCGGCTCTGAGAAGGTCATGGCCTTGAGGTAGGAGCGCAGGCCGCGCAAGGTGTGCAGCGGTGAGAACCACAGCGAACGGATCACCACGGTCTTCACGGTGTCGTAGGACAGCGGGTCGGTGGTGAGGACAAGCTTGTTGTACTCCGCCAACTGCTTGACGTTCCAGGCCGACTTTTGATCCGCCGTCCGTGGTCCTCGTTTCACCCGTCGCCGACATTCGGCATCTCCCGCCACTGCCCGCCCGTCCGGAATCGCCAGATCACGCCCTCGAACTGCTGCCGCAGCCGCTCCGGGTACGGGCCGTACTCGCCGATCGGCAAGTACGGCTCGATCAACGTCCACTCTGCATCGGTCAGTTGCGCTCGCGTCACGCACCACGGTCTACCGCATCAGGACCCGCCGCGAAGGTGAATCGCGCAGATTGATCACGACCGAATACGCGCCCTAGGCCGGTTCCTGGGTGAGGACCCACTCGCGGTGCCGTGGGAGGCCGTGGAGTACCTGGCCGGGCAGCTCGGCATCGCCGACGCCTGGTGCGTGAAGCGGTACCCGGAGCGCCGATCGACGGTGTACGAGCACGCGGCGGAGATCCAGAAGCGGTTCAAGTACCGGGACTTCACCGATCGGAAGTGGGTCGGGAGTTCCGCGGCTTCCTGTACGGGCGGGCGTGGACGCATGCCGAGGGGCCTGTGGCGCTGTTCCACCACGCGGTGACGTGGCTGCGGAAGAACCGGGTGCTGCTGCCCGGCGTTTCGGTGTTGGCCCGGCAGGAAGCCGACGCGTCCGACGACGCACAGGTCATCGGCCCCCGCCGCCCGGTCCGCGCCCGCATCACCGGCCGCGGAAGCGGCACCGACCCGGAGCTGATGGAACGGCTCACCGCACAAGTCCTGGACGACGACACCGTGAGCCTCCGCCAACTTGAAGACGCAGGTCAAAGGGCTGGCGTGACGGTCGCCCCAGGTTCTCACGCTGGTCGGAGGCGGCAGTCTCCGGAGTAGATCGTCTGTCAGCGGTTGACTCCCGCCCAGAACCGGCCTCGATGTTCTGCCCGTTCTGTTCTTCAGGACCAGTGACCCGGCACCGCCGGTGTCAGGACCAGGCGATCTCGCCATGGCGGTCGATGAAGCGTCCGGTGCCGGCGCCGGGCTCCTCGGTGGCGAGGGCGACGATCGCGTCCGTGCCCTCGGTGAGGGTCTGGGAGCCGCTGTGACCGTTTATGTCGGTCGCGGTGTAGCCGGGGTCGGCGGCGTTGACGCGAATGCCCTTGAGCCCTTTGGCGTACTGCGTGGTCAACATCGTCAGCGCCGCCTTCGAGGAGGCGTACAGCGGCGCGACGACGTGCGACTCGGACCGGCCGGGGTCGTGGGTGAAGGCGAGGGAGCCCATGCCGCTGCTGACGTTGATGATCACGGGGTCGTCCGAGCGGCGCAGCAGCGGCAGGAACGCGGTGGTGGTGCGGACGACGCCGATGACGTTGACGTCGAGGACGGCGCGGGCGTCGGCGGCGGTGAGGTCGCCGGGATCACCGAAGGGACCCTGTACCCCCGCGTTGTTGATCAGGACGTCGATCCTGCCCTCGTGCTCGGCGACGTCCGCGGCGGCGGCGGCCACGGACGCGTCGTCGGTCACGTCGATGGGGACGAAGCGTGCACCCAGAGCGGCGGCTGCCTCCTCACCCCGCTCTCGGTCGCGGGCTCCCAGGAGAACGGTGTGACCGCACGCGATAAGGCGGCGGGCGGTCTCGCGGCCGATGCCCTTGTTGGCTCCGGTGATGAAAGTGATCGTCATGCCTTCGATGGTTGCCTGGACGAGGGAGCCGAACCAGAGACGCTTCGACGGTGGGAAGACCAGTACCACCCTCGCGCCCCCGCATGTGATCGGGGATGCAGGAGGATGAAGCGCATGACGACGACACCTCCCGGGGCCGGACTGGGCGCGGCGATCCGCACGTGGCGGAACCGGCTTCCCCCGTCGGCCGCCGGGCTGCCGGTCGTCCGCAAACGCCGGGCTGTCGGGCTGCGGCGCGAGGAACTGGCTGACCTGGCCGGAGTGTCGGTCGACTACGTCGTGCGTCTGGAGCAGGGGCGGGCCACGACACCCTCGGCGTCGGTGGTGGCGTCCCTGGCACGCGCCCTCCAGCTGTCCACCGCCGAGCGGGACCACCTCTACCGGCTGGCCCAGATCGTGCCGCCGGCGGACGGCACGATCTGCGACCATCTCCCGTCTGGTATGCACCGAGTGCTCGTCCGCCTCGGAGACGTACCGGTTGCCGTGTTCGCGGCGGACTGGCAACTGGTGTGGTGGAACCACGGGTGGGCCGCCCTGCTGGGCGACCCCTTGGCCTCGCCGCCGCGGATGCGCAACTTCGCCCGCGACAGGTTCCCGGTGGGCGCCGATCACACCCCCCTCGTGCTGTGGCCGGTCATCGATACGGACCCCGACACCACCGACGCCGCCCTCGTCTCCGACCTGCGCCGCGCCACCGGCCGCTTCCCTCGGGACAGTCGCCTGGCCGCGCTGGTCCGCGACCTGAGCGCAGGCAACGAGAGGTTCGCCGAGCTGTGGGCGACGGGAGAGGTGACCGCGAACCGCGAGGTCCGCAAGACGGTCGACCACCCGTCGGTGGGCCCGGTCACGGTGGACTGCGATGTCCTGACCGACGGCGACACCGAGCTCAAGATCGTCATCATGACCGCCGCGCCGGGCAGCGAGGACGAGACCAAACTCCAGCTCACCACCGTCGTCGGCCCACCGGCCGGCACGCCCAACAGCCCCGGCGCTCCCCGCGAACACCTACAGGCGGCAGGCATCTCCCCCAGATCCGCCCGAGTGACAGCCCTCCGACACTACCTCCAATACGCGCCGCCGCCGGTTGTTGCCAAGGCCCTCGGCTACACCGAGGTCACCACCGCCTACGTCGCGGCCGAAGTCGGCACTCCGTGGAGCCGGTACGCACCCGGCAACCACAGACCGTGATACCAGTCCCCATGCGGGAGTCGCCAGCCGACGAGGACGGGAACGAGCCGGAGAAAGTACCCACTGCCCCTCAAGTGACGGGGCTTCAAGGCCCGATCGACCGGCTCTGACCTGCTGTAGCGCCGACCAGATGCAGAGAAAGCCGCTATCTCTCGGCCGCGCAGGTGGGGTCGGCGGCGGCCTGGACGAGGTTCTGTTCCAGGCGTTCCAGGGTGCTCAGGGCCTCGGTGCACTCGTCGGCCGAGAGACCCGCGGTGACAAGGTCTTCGAGCTGGCTCCAGCTCTGCTCGACCTCGCGGCGCAGGGCGTGGCTGGCGGCGGTGGGTTCGATGAGGGATGCGCGCTTGTCGGTGGGTGAGGGGCGGCGGCGGACGAAGCCGGCCTGCTCCAGGCGCTGGACGGTGCGGGTCATGGTGGCGGCGTCGGAGTCCATCAGCCGCACCAGGTCGGTCTGGCGCTGGGGGCCGAGTTCCCACAGGTGCATCATCACCAGCTCCTGGCCCGGGTGCAGGCCGATGCTGCGGAGGAGCTGGCCGGCGAACATGCGGTGCAGGCGGGCGAGGCGGAAGATCGCGTGGCTGATGGGCCCGCCGCTGGCGGCGGCCGGCACCGGGACGCTCGCCCCCCGCCCCGTTCCTGAAAGGTCCTTCCGGGGAGCCGGGGTGGACTGTGTCATCTCTTCCTCACTTTGCTGATCAGTCATCTAACGCTACCGCGCGCCTGCGCCACCCGTAGTGCTTACCCGCCCTTGATTCTCAATTCTCCTGGTCAGCGCACGTGATGTGTGCCACATGGCAACTAAAAAGTTGCTCTCAGACATTTACTTGTCCGGACAGGTACCTGTTACGTTGGACGTGTCGAGGCCACCGCCCATCGCTCCTCACGAGGGAAGAGATCATGACCACTGCTTTCGATCCGATCGTTCTGGGCGGCCGCCGCCTGGCCAGCCGTATCGCCATGGCGCCGATGACCCGCAGCCGCGCCTACGGGCCGGGCGCGGAGCCGACCGCTCTGATGGCGGAGTACTACGCGCAGCGCGCCGGTGCCGGGCTGATCGTCACCGAGGGGATCCAGCCCTCACCGGTCGGCCAGGGCTACCCGGACACCCCCGGCCTGCACACGGCTGGCCAGGTGGCGGCGTGGCGGAGAGTGACCGATGCCGTGCACCGCGAGGGCGGGGTGATCTTCGCGCAGCTGATGCACACCGGCCGGATCGGCCACCCGAGCCTGCTGCCTGAGGGCCTGGTCCCGGTGGGCCCGTCGGCGGTGGCGGCCAAGGGCCAGGTGTTCACCCACGAGGGTCCGAAGGAGTACGTGACGCCGAAGGAGCTGAGCGAGTCGGAGATCCGGCAGACGATCGCCGACTTCGCCACCGCAGCGCACCACGCCATCGAGGCCGGGTTCGACGGCGTGGAGATCCACGGCGCCAACGGCTACCTGGTCCACCAGTTCCTCGCCCCCAACACCAACCTGCGCACCGACGCCTGGGGCGGCGAGGTCGAAGGCCGGATCCGCTTCGCCGTCGAAGTCGTCACGGCCGCGACGGAAGCGGTCGGCAGCGGCCGGGTGGGCCTGCGGATCTCGCCCGGCAACCCCTACAACGACATCGCCGAGCCCCAGCCGGGCGAGGTCTACGAGGCGCTGCTCGAGCGGATCGCCGGCCTGGACCTGGCCTACCTGCACCTGATGGAGGGCCCGGACCGCGACCTGACCGCCCGGCTGCGCAAGGCCTGGCCCGGCACGTTCGTCCTCAACCCCTTCACCTACCCCGAGGTCACGGGCCCCGACGCGCTGGCCCTGGTCGAGGACGGGACGGCGGACATGATCGCCTACGGCGCCCTGTTCCTCGCCAACCCCGACCTGCCGGCCCGCCTGGCCGCCGGCGGCCCGTTCAACACCCCGGACGCGGCCACCTTCTACGGCGGCGACCACCGCGGCTACACCGACTACCCCACCCTCAGCGCCTGACCGGCGTGGCCACCAGCGCGGCCGCCTTCCCGGCCACACAGTGAGTCACAGCGCGTACCTTCCTCAATCCCCTCCTACCTGGGAGTTTCCGATGTCCACTGCGATCACTTTCTCCGAGTACGGCGCGGCAGAGGTGCTGCGGCCGACCGAGGTCGCCCTGCCGGAGCCGGGACCCGGCCAGGTCCGGATCAAGGTCAAGGCCGCCTCGGTGAACCCGCTCGACATGAAGATCCGATCCGGCCTGATGGCCAAGGTCGCCCCGGCCCGCTTCCCGGTGATCCCGGGCTTGGACGCGGCCGGTGTCGTCGATGCCGTCGGCGAGGGAGCCGACGTGGCCGTAGGGGACGAGGTTCTCGGGTCCACGGCCGGCGGCAGCTACGCCGAGTACGCCCTGATCGACCGGCCGGTGGCCAAGCCCGCGGCCCTGTCATGGGAGGTCGCCGCCTCGCTGGTAACGGTCGGCCAGACCGCACACCGCGTCCTCGGCCAGTTGGGTGTGCAGCCGGGTCAGATCCTGCTCGTCCACGGCGCCGCCGGCAGCGTCGGCGTCATCGCCGTGCAGCTGGCCGCCGCCCGCGGCATCACCGTCATCGGCACCGCCGCCGAGCGCGACCTGGAGCGTGTCACGGCGCTCGGAGCCACCGCCGTCCGCTACGGCGACGGCTGGGTCGGGCGGGTGAAAGCCGCGGCTCCGGGCGGGGTGGACTTCGTCTTCGACGCCTCCGGCGCCGGCGTGCTCGCCGACTCCGTCACCCTGACCGGCGATGCGGGCAAGGTCATCACCATCGCCGACATGTCCGCCCAGCAGCACGGCGTGCGCTTCAGCGCCGGCACCGCCGACCAGGGCGGCCAGGCCCTGCCGGAGCTGGTGGAGCTGGCCGCCGCCGGAAATCTCACCCTGCCGATCTGGCGCACCTACCCCCTGGCCGAGGCCGCCCAGGCCCACGCCGACCTCGAAGCCCACCGCAACCAGGGCAAGGCCGTCCTCCTGCCCTGACTCCTCTATACCCCCGCCCCCGCGTCGTCGGACGAGGCGGCCCCGGGGCCGCAGCCGACACCCGCACCTCAGCCGGCCACGGCCCCACCCCAAACCCCCAACTAGCCGAACCGGTACGACGGGAGGCCGAACGCGATGGCACTCGCCACCATCCCCACGCCCGCACCACTCGCGGCCGACGCGGACCTCACCACCGCGTTCCAGGTCCTCGGCCAGAAATGGAACGGCATCATCCTGTACACCCTGGCCACCCGCCCCGCCCGCTTCAGCGAACTGCGTACGGCCATCGACCGCATCAGCACCAAGATGCTCGCCGACCGGCTGCGCGAACTCCTCGACGCCGGCCTGGTCACCCACGACCAGCTCCCGCCCGGACCCGCCAGCTACACCCTCACCTCCGACGGCCGGGCGCTTCTACCCGCCTTGGAGCACCTCCGCACCTAGGCCAAGAACCGCACCACCTGACCATCCGAAATACCCCAACGAACAAGGCAACGTCATGTCCGAGCGCACCCTCCCCGAAGCGACCTTCGCCCGCACCGTCCTGGGCTCCGGCCCCGGCCTCGCCCTCGCCCACGGCGCCGGCAGCAGCATCGACAACACCTACGGCCCGATCCTCGAAGGCCTGGCCGCCAGCCACACCGTCGTCGGCGTCGACTACCCCGGCAGCGGCAACACCCCCCGCTCCACCACGCCCCTGCAGCTGGACGACCTCGCCGACCAACTCGTCGCCGCCGCCGTCGCCGAAGGCCTGGACACCTTCGCCCTGCACGGCTACTCCCTCGGCGGCCCCGTCGCCATCCGCGCCGCCGCCCGCCACCCCGAGCGCGTCACCGCCCTCGTCCTGACCGCCACCATGGCACACCCCAACAACCAGCAGGCCCTGACCATCCGGGTATGGGGCAAGCTCGCCGCCACCGGCGACCGCCGCCTGGTCAGCGAGTTCCTCTTCCCCCACGCCCTCAGCCCCCAGGCCCTGGAGGCCATGCCCGCCGAGCAGCTCGAGGAGGTCATCACCTACGCCGCCGCCGACATCGCCGACGGCACCCTCGAGCACGCCGAGCTCGCCACCCGGATCGACGTCCGCGACGACCTCGCCGGCATCCGCGTCCCCACCCTGGTCATCTCCACCACCGCCGACCACCTCGTCCCACCCGTCCTGCACCGCCAGCTCGCCGAGAACATCCCCGACGCCGAACTCGCGGAGATCCCCACCGGCCACCTGCCCATGGTCGAACGCCCCGAGGAATGGCAGACGCTCATCACCGACTTCCTCGCCAAGCACACCGCCTGAACCAACCCACCGATCCCACGCGGATACCCACTCCCACCCATGACGCGCTGATGGGGTTACCGGCCTCAAAACCCGGCAACGCCATCAGCGCGTCAACCCGGACGCCAGCAGGGCAGGACTCACCCGATGTCAGGCCGCCACACCCTCCACGTCCCCGCCGCCCGCCAGACCGGCCCGCCGTACCTGTCCACAAGCGATTCTCAGAAACCGGACGTACCGTCACCCCGACCGTGACCCGCCAGAACCGGTACCGCCCCGCTGCCCCCGGCCACGCCCTACCCACGCACGTCCTCGCAACTTCCCTTCCCCAGAGCCGACTTGGATGACATCCGGATGCCCAGGACCACAACTCGCCGCATTCACGCCGGCCGCACTCTCGCCGCAGCACTCGGCGCGCTGCTGCTCGCCGGATGCAGCACCCCGGCCGCGCCCCACAGCACCACCGACACTCCCGCACCGTCAGCATCCGCCAACGACCCCACCGGCCGCCCCGCCCGCACGGGATTCACGGTCTACGACACCACCTTCTACGCCAACCTCGACCTCACGCAGATCGGCGTCGCCAAGGCCGACATCATCTACGCATCCGCCGTCGCCGTCCTGTCCGGACAGACCGATCCCGGCGGCCCGAACGGCGGCCCGAAGACTGAACTCGCCCTCCCCCCGAAGGACGCCTACCAGCAACTCGTCCGCCAACACCTCACAGCCGCGGGGCCGCTCGTGCTGGACTACGAGACGCTCTACCTCCAGGGCACTCCCGAGGACGCCCAACGGCACTACCAGAAGCTCTCGACGCTGCTGCAGTGGACCCACGAGGCCGCGCCGGGCAAGAAGGTCGGCTTCTGGGGCGTGCTCGGCAACACCCAGCCGGCGTACTACCCGCTCGCCCGCACCCTCGCCCAGAACGAGGATGTCTTCTTCCCCGACCTGTACACGTTCTCCCCGGACCGGGGCAGCTGGCAAAAGCGGCTCGACCGCGACCTCGCCGAAGCCAAGCAGATCGCCCCGGACAAGCCCGTCTACCCCTTCCTGTGGCCCCAGTACCCGGAGCACACCCCGAACGCCAACCAGTACCTACCGGCAGATCTCTGGGCATACGAACTGACCGCATGCGCGAAGACGGCGAACAGTGTCGTGCTATGGGGAGGCAGCAAGAACGGCAACAGCAACCAGGCATGGGTCGACACCACGAAGCAGTTCCTGGCCCACCTGTGACACCTCCAGCGACTTTCGCCATTGGCCCATACAAGCCGTCCACTGCAAGCTCTGCACCGTCAGCCCGCCGCCAACCCCCGCGATCCCGTGCTCATGGAGACCGTACCGGCCACTTGGTCGAGATCGAATGCCCGGGAAGTCGCCCCAGATCACCTGCTTGCTGACCACCCTCCTACCTACATGCGGCGCCATCGACGTCCGGCGATCTTCCGAGATCGGGACCGATGTCACGGTGTGTGATCGCCGGAGGCGTATCGGCTCCACGGAGCTCCGACTCGGTGGCGACGTAGGCGGTGGTGGCCTGCGTGTAGCCGAGGGCTTTGGCGACGACCGGCGGCGGCGCGTGCTGGAGATAGGACCGCCCTCCGGCACTCTGGAACCGCCTTCACTACGTATTAGGTGAGTCGGAGTGGTGAGAACGCCGCCCCGGTGCCCTTGAGCTGCGCGAACAGGCGGCAGGCGCGGTCGGGGGCCGGTGGCCGAACCGAACCGCGGACCGAACCCGGAACTGGCCCCCGTACCGAATCACGAGCCGAACCCCCGGCCGAACAAGGCGCACGGCATGTGCGCCGGGCCAAGTGAGGTGGGGCCTTGCCCGTGTTGGCGCAGTGGATAGGGCCCGGGCGGGCCGACCGGCGTGCTGCCGGCTGGCCCGCCCGGGAGCGGTGCCCGCTGGCCCGGGGTCGCGGGGGGTGTGCGATCCGGGCAGAAGGAACGAGGCGATCCGCCGCGCGTCCTGGTGGAGACGCGCGTCTGGCTCAACGAGCGGACTTGGCCGAAGGCACGCGTGCGACGACCCGGCCCCGGACGAAGCTGCAGTGCAGCCCCGCACGTGAGCTGACGGCCCTGTGATCATGGGTGCTTGTCGTACCGCTCGCCAGTGCCGGTCGTTGTACCGAGCATGGCGATCGCAGAACGGAACTGGTGGACGCGGGCGCGGGTGCGTTTCCTGGAGGAAGTCGACGTCCAGACGGTGCACCCACGGCGCCGGCGGGTCTTCCGGCCGGGGGAAGAAGAGGTGATGGTCCAGTGGGGCCTCGCCGGACGCCGGGCGGACCGGGGCACCTGGTGGACAAGCATCGACGTCAACGGCGCGTACGTCGTGATGACCCCCCCCGGTCGAGGTCCTCGAAGTACTGGAGGAACAGACGCCCACCAGCTGGTGAACCGGCGGTGGTGAACCGGCGGGCGCGCATCCCGAGGTCCCGGGAGGCGCGCCCGCGTGCCACTACGGAACGGGGGGAGCCGTAGGTGCTCGGCCACTGTAGCGGACCGCAGCCATGACAAAACAGAGCGTCAGGAAGACGGAGGGCCGCCCAGCACGGGGCGGCCCACCGAGCGGTGGCGTCCGGTAGGCCGGGCTTGCCGTCAGGGGCCGCCCGTGGGGTATCGGTCGGGCCAAGGGTGCGGCGCCGGATCCGGTCGGCGTCGACAGTCCAGCCGGGCCGGGGAGGGCCTGGCGGAGGAATCGCCGCCGGTCCGGCCCGACGGGGCCCGGGGGCGTCCGGCGTTCGCCGGGCGCTCACCAACCATCACGGCCCCGCAGGGTCAGACCCCTGCCGGCCGGACCGTCACCCACCACCGCCCCTCCACCTACCAGCAAGCCGGGAAAGGGAACGGACAGAAGGGGTTGTCGGATTTACCGGCCGCCCGAAAGCGGCCGCTGACCTGTGGAAACGCGCGGACGCGGCCGGGAGCGGCGGGGTACCTACGGTGGTACCTGCGCAACTGCCTACGGTGGCACCTGCGGTGCTGCCTGCGGTGGTGCCTACGTGGAACCGGCGCGGTACCGGGGACCGCCCTGGGTCGGCCGGCCGGCGCGGACGGCTTCGCCGGACGCGCAGAAGAACCACCGGCCCGCCGCAGGCGCGAACCCGAACCGACCGGCCTACCTCCACCACCACGACAAAGGACAGGAGAAGGGATGTCGGCTTTTCCGGTCCGCCCAAAATGGCACCTGACATGCGGTGATGCCGTGCCGGGCCGGATCACCATGCGCCCCCAAGACCACTCACAAGGCGCCTCACAAGACCACTCACAAAACGCGGCGCTGCGGGTCAGCCCATCACGGTCTCGGCTTGGCGGGTGTCCCGTGCTAGATGATCTTGACTGTTTGTCAGATGATCTTGACGGACGGTAGGTTTCTGTCATTTGATCTTGATCGGTGGTGGGGGGCCCGGTGGCTGTTGCCGCGGTGGTGTACGACGATGCAGCGCTGTCGGCGTTCGAGTTGGACTTCCTCGACGCTGGTGAGCGCTGTCGGCTGCCGCTCGGGCATGCCTGGGACCGGCGGTTCGAGTCAGCTGATCCGGTGCGGGAGTTCCGGTGGGCGAAGGGCGGCCAGAGCTTCGCGGGCTGGTACTTCTCGGCGACGGTGGGCAACCACGTGGGCTACGAGTCGTGGCTGGAGCGGGACCGGTTGATCCTGCTGGACCGCGAGCCCGAGGTCGTGGGGATCGCCTCGCAGCCGTTCTGGCTGCACTGGCATGACGGCCTGCGGCAGCGTCGGCACGCGCCGGACTACTTCGTGCGGCTGGCCGACGGCCGGGGCCAGGTCGTGGACGTGAGGGCCGGCGACCAGATCGAGCGGGCGGACGCCGAGGCGTTCGACGCGACGGCACGCGCCTGCCGAGCGGTGGGCTGGGAGTTCGCCCGGGTCGGCGAGCCGGAGCCGGTGGTCATGGAGAACGTGCGCTGGCTGTCGCGCTACCGCCGGCGCCGCTGCGCGGACCCGGACGTCGCCGCGCGGCTGCTCGATGTGTTCGCCGACGGGGCGCCGCTGCGGGCCGGGGCAGCGCGGGCGGGCGATCCGCTGGTGGTGCTGCCGGTGCTGTTCCACCTGCTCTGGAACGGCGACCTGGCCGCCGACCTGGAGAGCGAGCCTCTGTCGTCCACCACCCTGGTCAGCGGCAGGAGGTGGGCACGCTGAGCGGGATGCAGCGGCCGGTCGGGATCGCAGTCGGCGCGTGGGTGCGCTTCTCCGGACAGGTCAGGGCCGTCGTGGGCGTCACCGCGAAGTCGGCCCTGCTGTCGGACACCGGCGGCGGGCCGGTGGAGGTGCCGGTCGCGGAGCTGACGGACGATCCGGACTTCGCCGTGGTCGACCTGCCCGTCCGAACACCGCTGCCAGCCCAGTCCTGGCTAGTGTCCTGCGAGATGATCGCGTCATGAGTGAGATCGTTTTGATGTCGGATCCGAAGGTTGCCTCCATACCTGTTGCGGAGTGCGGTGAGCGTCTCGTAGACGTCCGCCGGAGCGGTTCGTTGCTGATCGACACGCGCAAGCAGGATCCGGCAGATGTCTTCGCGTACCTGCGGGAAGGCGTGCTGGAGCGGTTGTTGAAGGCCCAGGCGCTGCTCCCGCAGGGCTTGCGACTGCTGTTTGTTGAGGGATACAGGCCGCCCTCGCTCCAGCGTGCCTACTTCGAGGAGTACGTCAGCCAACTGCAGGCCATCCATGCCGACTGGTCCACCGAGAGGATCCACTCGGCGGCGAGCCGGTATGTATCACCGCCCGACATTGCCCCGCACAGTGCCGGCGCGGCCGTTGACCTCACCCTGGCCGACGCCGAGGGGCGCGAGCTGGACCTGGGCACCCGAATGAACGCGGACCCCGAGGAGAGCGAAGGCGCCTGTTATACCCACGCCGCCAACGTCAGCATGGAGGCCCGCGCCAACCGGAAGCTTTTGGGATCCGCGCTCACTGCTGCTGGGCTGGTGAACTACCCCACCGAGTGGTGGCACTGGTCGTTCGGTGACCGATACTGGGCTCTGATCACTGGGGAGGCCGCAGCCCTCTATGGACCGAAGGAGATCGCCTCGTCGTCGGACCTTCCCCCAAGGCCGGGAAGTTAGCGTTCATCGCTGCCCGTCAAGTGAGTTGACGAAGGGTCATTGACTGCGGTGTAGCGGCCTCGCCGGGGTTTGTCGATCAGTCCGTCGTCGGCCCAGCGGTTCAGCTGCCGGTGCAGGCTGGGCAGTGTGACATCGCCGAGGTGGCGGGCGAGTTCGCTCGGACTCCACAGGCGGGCGGGGCCCTGCCGGAACAGTTCGAGGACGCGTTCCCGGCGTCGACCGCCCGGGGCGAGGTGCCACTCGAGTGCGGTGGCGGTGGGGAGTTCGGCGGACTCGGGCGGTGGGAGTACCGCGATGTCGAGGCCGGTCACGGCCTGGCTGCGGTCAGGCCGGCCGTCGGGGAGACGTTCGTGGTAGCGCGAGATGGGCGATTTCACCTTGCGGGTGCTCACCCGCAGGCGGCGCGGCGGCAGCAGGTCGTCCTGGAGGCGCTGGATGAGCGCGTCGGTCGGGCCGCTTGCGGGGGT
>NZ_JBIRJC010000071.1:0-10958 GCF_044329365.1 Kitasatospora sp. NPDC017646
GATCAAGTGGACGCTGGACTACATGAACACCCGCTACGGCAGCCCCAACGCCGCCTGGGCCTTCTGGCAGACCCACCACTGGTACTGAGCCGACCCCCTCGGCCCCGGCAACACGGCCACCACCTTGACCTCCCTTCCCCTCACCCCGGGGTCGGACAGGGACCACTGGGATGACCCGAGAGGGCCCGTGCCCGCGCGATCCGCGTGGCACGGGCCCTCTCGCGGTTGTACGGACCCTTCGGGTCGATTCCCGAGACCGGCTTGGTTGGAGTGGGGGCCACCACGGTCCATCGGCCCCTGGGCGCCCGGACGCCGCGAGCGAAGTGTGATGCCCTGCCCGAAAACAGCAGGGTGATGCCAGGGCCGGATCCAGCCCGGCCCTTCTGGAATCGGTGCCGATCGCTCAGCGATGCGCGGGGCGATCAGCACCGCTCACCGGAAGGGAGGTCTGCCACTGCAGTAGTAATCCAACGATCAGACTTTAAGGGGTGGGGCATGTCGACTGACAGAAATGACGCCGCGTTCCAGAACGTGCGCATACCATTCGAGCGTGATCAAGGATGACGGCCCCCTGGGCAATTCGCATGCTGCTGATGTCGCCGGTCATTCTCTGCCGAGCCGACGCGAGCTGCTCAGAACCACGGTGGCGGCAGTCGGCGCCGCGGGATTTGTCGGCGCACTTGCGGACGGGCGTGCCTACGCGGTCAATTCCTCATCCGCGTCGGATGCTCTTCGAAACGGTCGGCGCCATCCCCAGCCTTCGCGGCTATCGGGAGGCGCGCTCGATCCGTCGTCCGTACCCAAGTACAGAACGCCGCTGTTCCTTCTCGGAAAGATGCCCAGCGCGGGCCGGGACTCCTACCGCATCGCGATCCGTCAGTTCCGACAGCAGATCCTGCCGATCGGGATGCCGGCCACCACGATCTGGGGTTACGGAGCCGTGGGCCACGAGCAGTCGTTTCATACGCCGGGCCTGACCATCGAAGCCCGTGTGGATCAGCCGATCTCCGTGACATGGGTCAACGACCTCGTCACCTCGCACGGCTTCCATCTGCCCCATCTATGCGCTGTGGACCCCACGCTGCACTGGGCGAACCCTCCTGGCGGAAGGGTCGGACGTGATTCGCGGCCCACCTTCTCGGCCACCCCCGGGCCGTACACGGGACCGGTGCCCATCGTGACCCATCTGCACGGCGGGTACAGCAGGGAAGAAAGTGACGGATACCCGGAAGCCTGGTACCTGCCGGCATCTCGTGATATTCCCCGTGACTATGCTCGTGTAGGTACCTATTACGACCGGTTCGCCGATCAGTTCCGTGACCGTTACGGCGTCCGCTGGCGCCCCGGATCGGCAACGTTCGCATACGGCAATGACCAGCGTCCCACGACTCTCTGGTACCACGATCACACCCTGGGCATGACTCGGGTGAATGTCTACGCGGGCCTTGCCGGTTTCTACCTGCTGCGAGGCGGACCGGCCGATCTCCCCCCGGGAGTGCTTCCCGGGCCGGCGTCGGGGCGGGACGAGCGAGACGGTGCCCACCCCTACGAAATCCCCCTGGTGGTTCAGGACAAGTCCTTCAACGCGGACGGGTCGGTGTTCTTCCCCAGCAGTCGCGGATACTTCGGGGACACCCCGCCGGACGGTCCGTGGATCCCCGGTACCGATGTTTCACCCATCTGGAACCCGGAGTTCTTCGGAACCACGATGGTCGTCAACGGGAACACCTGGCCGGTACTCAACGTGGAACCGCGGCGGTACCGCCTGCGCATCCTCAATGCGAGCAACGCCCGTACTCTCATCCTGAAGATCGCTGCTGACGCCACGGCCCCCCGTCCCGTCAGCCCCGCACTGCCCTTCTGGCAGATCGGGAACGACCAGGGATTCCTGCCGGCTCCGGTCCAGTTGGATCAACTCCTACTGGCCCCCGCGGAGCGCGCCGACGTGGTCGTCGACTTCACCGGCGCCCCGGTTGGCAGCGAGCTCTACTTGATCAACGAAGGCCCGGACGAGGCATACGGCGGCGGCGCACCGGTCACCGACTTCACGCCGGCGGACATCACGACCACGGGGCAGGTCATGAAATTCACTGTCGTCCCCCTTGCCTCCACCGACACCAGTGTCCCGCCGTCGCAGCTCGCGCTTCCTCCGGTCCCGGCGCTTCCCGGGAGCCGGGCGGTCCGGAAACTTTCACTCAACGAAGAGGACTCCGCGTACTTCACCGGAGCGCCCACGATGGACATGCTCGGCACAGTCACGCCGAGTGGCTCAGCCACCCCGCTCCCATGGTCGGACCCGGTCACCGAGACGCCGGTGAAGGGCGAAACCGAAATCTGGGAACTGTACAACTTCACCGGCGACGCACACCCCGTCCACATCCATCAGATCGGATTCCAGGTCCTCGACCGCCGAGCGATCACGGGCGGCGCAGTCTCACCCCCACAACCGGGGGAAGGCGGATACAAGGACACCGTGATCGCATTGCCGAGTCACATCACCCGCGTCAAGGTTCGTTTCGGCATCGCGGGACGGTACGTCTGGCACTGTCACATTCTGGACCACGAGGACAACGAAATGATGCGGCCGCTGCAAGTACTTGATCAGCGCAGCCACTGAGGTCTTTCCGGCGGTGATCGCTCGGCGGCGGGATGAAGAGACCGGCCGCCACGCGGACATCCTCCGCGAACTCCTCGACGGCACGGGGCCGCTGACACAGGCCGCCGCTGACTGGTGGGACGGGCTCAGCGGGCAGTGCTCCCGCCCGGGGCGTCCAGCCGCTCCGCTCGTTCGTCACCCACTGAGTTCCGTGAACTCGGGGAAGTCCGGCGTCTTGGCTGCATGTTCCCGCATCCACCGCGACGCTGGTCCACTGCTGCGGCCGGCCCACGTTCGATGGCCTCCGCAAGCGCAGTGGCCCGCAGGAACGGTAGTTCCTCCTGCGGATCCTGCGGGCTGACGACCCTGGCGGCCGGGCGCCGGAGCTGGTGCCACACGGGGCCACCGGGCCGGCCCAGGTGGCCTCTGCACAGGTCGACGGTCGCGGAATTGAGTACCCGTACTCAAGACGGTGCCGGGAGTCAGCGTGAGGATGGCCGGATGCCGCGGTGGGTGATCGACGTTCTGGTGGCCGTTGTGCTGACCGCCGTGGAGGTGGTGGCACTGGTCCTCGCCTTCTTCGCCCTCGCACTCAAGGGGTGGGCGGCGGACAAGTCGGGCCGCGGGGTCCCACGTGGACTGAGGCGGATCGGCTGTGGCGTGGCAGTGGTGTCCTTCGTCCTGCCCTTGGCGTGTGCCTACGGGCTGTTCCTCCTGCGACTGCCGATCGCGGCGACCGCCCAGTGCCTGCTGGTGGTAGCGATACCGTTCCTCCGATCCGTCCTGGTCGGCGCGAACCGTCTACGGGAACGCGTGAAGCGTCGCCGGTCCGGACGCCAGCGACGTTGATGCCAGGGCGAGTGGCGGGTGGTCAGACCTCCACGCGGCACCTCGGCGCCTCCTGGGAGGGCTGGCGGGCCTCCCGGGTCCTCGGTCCGCGCAGCCCGTCGGCGGGCGTCCGGGTCCGCTTCCTTGGCCCGCTGAACGCCCTCTCCGGCAAGCTCCACCCCGCAGAACTCGGACGACAGCGACCAGGACCAGCGGAACGGGGCCTCGCCCAGGCCGGCCGGACGGCCGACTGCCCACCAGCTCGATGGGTCGCGCGAGGCATCTGCCCGGTCACACCGAAGCTTGACGGCTGTCAGCGAGGTTTGACCGGCGCTGCCCATCGCACAGCCCGTCCCGGGCCCGTCAGACGAGAGAACGGCGGCCCGAAGCGAGGCGCAGCACCGTACGGCGGCGGCACAGGACAACCCTCCAACCGGACACGGGAGAGGCAGGCTCCCGGAACGACGACCGGGACCGGGAACAGCGACCCGAGCGACCCGGGAAACGGCAGCTTCCTGAACCGGTCCGCTGAGCGGGACCACGGCCGCCTCGCTGCCAGGTTCACGCCCTGGCGCCCGGGGCTGTCGGGCCATCGGGTACGGTCACGGTTTCAGGTCCGCTCAGTTCCGTTGACGGTCCGTCCGGATCGCCACCGGGGGAGCGGGTGGATCCCACCCGAACCATGTACAACCCCTAGGGAGCTTCCTCGTGCACCAACTCCTGCGCCGGAGCCTTCCGGCCCTCGCCGCCCTCGGCATAGCCGTCGGCGCTCCGCTGCTCACCGCCGGCACCGCCCAGGCCCAGGCCGAGCACGGGTGCGGCACCGTCGACGTCCAGTTCTCCGTCGACGGCGGCAAGAGCTGGATCTCCGACGGCCGGATGTCCCAGCCGCACGGCGTCATCCAGGTCCGCCTGGTCGGCGACGTCGTGGACGGCTGCGACTACCGGGTCTCGCTGGCCTCCTACGACACCGAAGGGCCGACCTGGGCCACCTCGGGCAAGCAGACCTTCCTCGGCTGGGCGACCACGACGCTGCGCAGCGGGAACCGCCAGGCGACCCTGGACGTCTCCGCGCACCTGCCGAAGTGCTACGGCCAGATCGACCTGTACAACGGCGACAAGAAGTTCGACGGCGTCGCCAACCCCGCGCCGAGGTACCCGGACGGCGTCTTCCCGGACAACCTGATCTCGGCCTGGAACGGCGGCAAGGCCTGCGCGCCGACCCCGACCGGCACGCCGACCGTCCCGGTGCCGACCTCCTCGGCGTCGCCCACGGCCACCGCGACCCCGCACCCGACCGGGACGCCCACCGCCACGACGACGCCTTCGGCCACCGCCACCGCCTCGCCCTCCACCACCGCCAAGCCGTCGGCGCCGGCCACCACCGGGACGCCGTCCAGCGGCACCCCGTCGACCGCCCCCGCCGTGCCGGCGCCGTCCGCCCCGGCGGACACGACCGGCCCGGTCGGCAAGCCGACCGCCAATCCGGTCTCGACCACGCCGGCCAGCACCCTGGCCAGCACGGGTGGCAACAGCAGCCAGATGATCGTCTACGGCGCTGGTGGCGCCGCGCTGCTCGCCGTCGGCGGGGGCGCACTGGTGATCGCCCGCCGTCGGGGCGCCCGCCGCTGACGCGGCACCGCTGAGGTACCCAGGACGCCCGCGGTCCCCGGACCGCGGGCGTCCGTCGTCCGTCCACCCCCGGACGGTCCGGAACCGGCGCCGGTGCCGGTGCTCCGTCGCGTCGTGCCGAGCTGGCGGCGGAACGCCCGCAGGAGCGTGTCGGTGGTCCCGAACCCGCCGGGGGTCTGACACCGCTCGTCGTTCAGCGATGACGCCGCCCGGTGCTGACACGGAGTGATATCGCCGAGGAGCGAAACCGCTTGAGGCCTTGCGCTGGGAGGACCAATGGGTTTCCGGTGGCTCGGAGGGCCTCGATGCCGCCCGTGTCCGAGATCGCTTGGCTTTCAGTCCTGACCCTGGGAACCGAGCACGCCGGGGGTCACCCTTCGGTAGCTGTCACGGGTGCCGGGCCGGACCGCCCCGCCACGCTCCAGCTCGCCTTGCGCGGCTTGTGAACAAGCCCTGCTTCCCACACACCGGACCGTGCGGCACGCCGGGCATGAGCCCTGACGCCCATGCCCGGCAGCGACCGCTGACTCAGTACGCCGCGGGAACACCGGACCTCGCGGCAGCGTCGGGGTACGCGGCGGTCGCACGGATCTCGACGAGGAGTCCCGGGCTGGCGAGGCCGCTGACCCCGATGATCGTCCAGGTCGGGTAAGGGGGTTCGACGAGGCGCTGCTTGGCCTCGATGAAGCCGGGAAGGTGCTGCCGGATGTCGACGTGGTAGCTGGTGACGTCGACGAGGGTGGACATGTCGAGGTTCTCCAGCCGGAGGATCTCTTCGATCTTCCGGAGGGCGATCTCGGTCTGCTCCTCGATGGTGTCCGGGATGGTTCCGTCGGCGCGGCGACCGATCGTTCCGGCGATGAACAAGAGGCCGCGCGCGCGGACCGCGGCGGAATAGCCGAAGCTGGCGAAGGCGCTGGTGGTCTTCCCGAAGACTGCGTTGTCCTCGGGGATCTCGACGGTGTGGACGGTCATTGCGGTGCTTCCCTTTCCTTGGTGACGGGGTCGTGGGTTCCGCGGAGTCAGTTGCCCCAGCGGGACGAACGGCAGGTGTGCTCCAGCCTGGTCCGTCCGAAGGTCTCGCGTTCGCGGAGGAGTTCGCCGGGGATCGTGTACCGGGGTGCGTTCTTCGGGCCTTTCGCTGCCTGCGCGACGATCGCGTCGGTGAGTGAGCGGATCATGTCCAGCCGCGGATAGGCGGCGTGCACGGCGTCGGCCTGCTCGTCGGTGACGGCGTCGACGTGGTCGGCGCCCACTGGGCCGCCGAAATCGAGGGCGACGCCCTCGCGGACGAGCAGGCACAGCGTGCCGCGGCGTTCCGCGATGCCCGGGGAGGTGTGCAGGGCGATGGCCTGCCAGACCTGGTCGGCGTCGGCCGCGGATACTCCGCGGTCGGTCAGGAATGAGGCGGCCCGGTCAGCGCCTTCGACCTCGAACCGCTGACGGTGCGGGCCGTCCGACGCCACGCCCAGGTCGTGCATCGCGCACGCGGCGAACAACAGGTCGTCGTGGTAGTCGTGGCCGGCGGCCAGGCCGAGGCGGCCGGCCACCAGCCGGGCGAACAGGTAACTGCGGATGCTGTGGTTGAAGACGGACGGCGTTTCCACCGGCCGGATGAGGTTCACGACGGCGTCGGCAAGCGGTGTGCCGGGCAGCGTGATCAGGTCGGCGGTCGCCTCGTCGGTAGGTCCGGTCATGTCTTCAGCCTGGCCGCGACCCCCCTGACCTGGTGAGAGGCAAAATTTCCACACTTCGATAGAATCTTGCCATGGCAGTGCATCGAGTCGCGGTCCTGGCGCTGGACGGGGTCACCCCGCTCGACCTGGCGATCCCGGCGCAGATCTTCACCACCCGGCCGGAAACCCCCTACGGGATGACCCTGTGCGCGCTGGACGAGAAGGTGACCACCACCGCGGGTTTCGCCCTGGTCGCTGACGGGGGCCTGGAGCAGGTGCGTACCGCCGACACCGTGATCGTGCCGGGATTCGAACCGATCCTCCCGTTGCCGGAAGCCGCGCTCGTCGCACTGGCCGAAGCCCGCGACCGGGGCAAGCGTGTGGTGTCGATCTGCACGGGCGCCTTCGCGCTGGCCGCGGCGGGCGTGCTGGACGGGCTGCACGCCACGACCCACTGGAAACACATCGACGAGTTCGAGCGGGGCTTTCCGGCCGTCACGGTCGACCGCGACGTGCTCTACGTCGACGAGGGCGACGTGCTCACCTCGGCCGGGGTGTGCTGCGGCATCGACCTGTGCCTGCACATCGTGCGCCGCGACCTGGGCGCGGAGGTGGCCAACCAGCTCGCCCGCGGTCTGGTCGCCGCCCCGCACCGAGACGGTGGGCAGGCCCAGTACGTGCCGGCTCCCGTCGCGGTGGCCGGTGAGGCGTCGCTCTCCGGTACCCGGGGATGGGCCCTGCAACGGCTCGGCGAGCCGCTCACGCTGCGCGTGCTCGCCCGGCACGCGGGCCTCTCTCAGCGCACCTTCATGCGCCGGTTCACCGAGGAGACGGGCACGACCCCGTTGCAGTGGGTACTCAACGCCCGGCTCGGCAGGGCGCGGGAAATGCTGGAAACCACGGAGCGGTCGGTGGAACAGGTGGCGCGGGACTGCGGGCTGGGCACGGCAGCCAACCTGCGGCTGCACTTCCGGCGCGCACTGGACACCACCCCCACCGCTTACCGCCGCACCTTCGCACGCTCGACGTCACACGGTCCGGACCGTTCACCTGCGTACGAGCCACAACCGGCGCGGGGATCCCGCGGCGGGCGGTGAGATCGGTCGCGCGCGGGTCCATTCCCCGGTGTTCGCTAGGACCCGTTCGGGACCTGGGTCCTCGTCAGACGAAGAAGGCGTTCATGCCGGGGACGTCGGACAGGTAGGTCTCGATGTCGGTGATCCTGCCGTCGCGCAGACGGCAGACGGTGGTCAGGTGCTCGTCCAGGACCGCGTCCGGGCGCTGGGCGGTGTTGTGCAGCGACAGGGCCATGTTCTCGCGGCTGACCAGGACGTGCAGGAGCTCGAAGGAGACGCCGTAGGAGGCGATCTTCCGGGCGCGCTCGATCACGGCGTCCGCGCCGAGGACGGTGCCGCTGACGGTGTTGTCGCCCGGCAGGGTCCAGGTGGCGTCGTCGTGGAGCATGGACCGGATGGCCGGCCAGTCACCGGTGATGAGTGCGGCGTGGAAACGTCGGCCGAGGTCGTGGGCGGTGGTGGTCATGGCAGTCCCTCCGGGGTGGTGGCGACGAGCTGCTTAAAGCAGATCGGTTTGCTTTAGGGACGGTAACGCCCTTCCAGCACTAAAGCAATCGGATCTGCTTTAAGCTGGGGGCGTGAACGCCGAAACCCCCGCCAAGCGTCCCGGCGGCCGCAGCGCCCGCATCCAGGCCGCGGTCCACCAAGCCGTCACCGAGCTGGCCGGCGAGCGCGACGCGGCCGAGCTGACGATCCCCGCGGTGGCCGAGCGCGCCGGGGTCAACCCCACCACCGTCTACCGGCGCTGGGGCACGCTGCAGGCCCTGCTGGCCGAGGTGGCGGCCCTGCCCGGGGTCGACGTCCAACCTCCCTCCAGCGGCGATCTCCGTACGGACCTGGAGGCCTACGCGATCCGGACGCTGGCCGATCTGACCCGCCCCGGCGGCATCGCGTTCTTCCGGGCGGAGGTCTCCCCCGACATCGACGAGCGCCGCGACGGCCTCCGGGAATGCCTGCAACGCGCCACCGCCGGCCTCGACACGGTCCTCGGGGCCTCCCGCGTCCGCGGCGAAACGCCGCCCCCACTCGAACGGCTGCTCGACAGGATCGTCGCCCCGCTCTACTTCCGCGTCGTCTTCTCCATGCCGAACACCGACGAGGCCTACGCCCGCGCGCTGGTCGCCGACCTGTTCAGCGAACGCTCCCGACCGCAACACTGACCCGCCCAGTGAGCCCGCCCTCCTCCGCCGGGGACCGCGGCGACGACCTGGTCGGTCGGCTCCAGATGAGAGAAGTCCTCGTCGTCGGTGACCAAACGCAAGGCGTCTCGCTCAGCTCGGGGTGGAAGCATGAAGACCACCTCTTCGAGCTTGTCGCGGGCCCAGCCTTCGCCGCAGCAGGGGCAGGTGAATTCGGCCTCCCACGACTTCCAGCGTCGCTTGGTCCCGTGGTTTTCCACGCCCGGTGGGTCCTTGACCGGAAAACGGCGTCTGAAGACCGGCAGCACCCGGCCCCCGCGCAGTCTTCACCCGACAGCGTTCCAGCACGCCGGCGCTGCCTGGTCAGCGGGCGATGGTCACGGGGTCGGCGACGGCGGTACGGAAGACCGGCCAACAGACTTCGGTTCGCCACAGTGCGCTGTCCGACGTGTGGCGTTGGCCGACCGGGTAGTACTCGCGGATCGGGCCGTCGACGGCGAGCGCGTGGCGCGCGACGTAGGCGGCCAGCGTGCCGTAGGCGCGGTCGACCTCGGAGGGCGGCCCGCAGTGCTCGATCACGGCGAGCTCCACCGCTGGGACCAGCAGCGGTGTGACCCGGCCGACCGGCCGGACGGGGCGGTCGCAGGGGACGAAGACGGTGGCCCGCCCCCGGTGCAGCGTGAACAGCTCGTCCGCGTACACGCCGCCCGCTGGGCCGGTCTCCCGCAGCGCCTGGCCCGCCACGGTCGCGAACAACTCGCCGAGGGCGCCCTGGAACCAGGCTCCGACGTCCTGCGCATCGACAGTCGCCGTGACCGCCGCGGCCCGGACCGCCCCGACACTGCGCAGCTCGATCGCGGGCGAGTCCCCGGCGACGGGCGGCGACAGGAGGTCGCGCAGTGCCGCCACCGCACGCTGGGTGCGGCCCAGCTCCTCCTCCAGCCGGTGCAGGTGCGCGTTGATGTGCTGGTTGCGGGTGGGGACGTCGGGGGCGGCCAGGACGGTCCTGATCTCCTCCAGCGGCATCCCGAGGTCCCGGAAGCGGCGCACGACCTGGGCGGTCGGGATCTGCTCGGTCGAGTAGCGGCGGTAGCCGGTCCGGGGATCGACGTCGGCGGGTTCCAGCAGTCCGACCTCGTGGTAGTGGCGCAGGGTCTTGACGGTCATGTGGGTGGCGCGGGAGAAGTCGCCGATCGACAGGTGGCTCGTCACCCCTCGATTGTGCGGCCTCCCGTAGCGGGAGAGTTCGGCGGCGTGCCCTCCTTGATCCTCCCGCGACGGCCGCCGGGAGTGTGGTGCCACGGCCGGAGCACGGCCGTTGATCGCTTACCGAGCAGGGGAGTCGACCCGCCATGTCGCAGACCACCGCAATAGACGTCGACCGGATCGTGCAGCGCTACGTCGCCGTGTGGGGCGAGCCGGACCCGGCCGCACGCGAGCGCGCCGTCGCCGAGCTGTGGGTTCCGGACGGCGTCGAGTTCGTCGAAGGCGCTCAGTTCCGCGGCCACGCCGGCCTGGTGGACCGGGTCGCCGAGGCGTACGGGCTGTTCGTCGCCACCGGCGACCACCGCGTCACCTACGACCACCGCGTCAGCGTTCACGACGACGTCGTCATGTTCACCATCCAGCTGACGTACGCCAAGGGCGCCCAGGTCGACGAGGTGGCTTTCGCGGCCCGGGTCTTCCTCGTGCTGGACGACAGCGGCCGCATCCTTCAGGACTACCACCTGACCGTCCGGCCGCTGCCCGAGGCGTAGGGCCTGGCAGGGATGGTGTTCTCGCCGTCCGGCTCGAGGGTGGCGACGACCTCGGCGCCCGGCGACCAGGGCGGGTGCGGCGTCCCCGGGTACTGCACGCGCATGGTCCGCTCCCGGGTCGGCTGGTGATCCGTGATCCGCCGTCACTGTAGGAGCCGCCCGGGCAGTTCGCTGCTCGGGCCGCCCCGGGGGGCCCCGCCCCCCAAACCCCCGGGGTTGGGGGCGGGGGCCCCCGGCACAGCCGGGGGCGGCGG
>NZ_JBIRJC010000071.1:10968-21433 GCF_044329365.1 Kitasatospora sp. NPDC017646
CCGTTTCCCCGCCGACTTCGGTGGCGCCCCGGGCGTGGCGCGCGCGGGCGGCCGGCGGGGCGGCCCGAGCAGCGAACTGCCCGGGGTTCCCGTGCGGGCGCCGCGTCACCTGCGGGCGCTGCGGATCCGGGCGAGACCGGCCTCAGCCGCGGCCTTCACCTGCGGGTCCTTGTGCTTCAGGGCGATCTTCAGGTGGCGCTCGCCGCTCACGAGGTCCCCGGCGTCGACGGACAGCAGGCCGAGGTGGCAGTGGCCCCGGGCCGCGGCCGGCTGGTAGTCGGAGTTCGAGGCGAAGGTGAAGACCTCGATGGCGTCGGCGCTCTCGCCCGCCTCCATGAGCAGGACTCCCAGGCTCAGGGCGCCCTTCCCGGAGAACTCCGGGTCGCCGGATCGGGCCGCGGCGGCGAACTGCGCCCGGGCTCCCGTCACGTCCCCGCGGGCCTGGAGCATGTCGCCGAGGTGGAAGGCGGCCTGCGCGGCGGTCTGCGGCACCGCGGCGTGGGTCGCCTCGCGGTAGAGGAACTCCGCGAGGTCCCGGTCACCGACGCGGTCGGCCATCAGTGCCTGGGTGAGCTGGGCCGGCCCGACGACCTCGGGGAAGCCGGTGGCGATGGCGGTGCCGAGGGCGTCGAAGGCGTCCTGGTCCCAGTCCTGGGTCTCGCGCGCCAGCATCCCGCCCATGGAGAGCGCGGCGCGGGCGAAGGTCCGTGGCCGCCCGGAGTCGGCGATCAGCGCGTACTGGCGGCTCGCGTCCCGGTGGTTCCCGCGACCTTCCAGGCAGAGCCCCCGGACGTAGGCCACCTCGGCCGCCACGTCCGGGTCGGCGACCTTCGCGGCCTTCCCGGCCGCCGACCAGGCCCGGCGGAACCGGCCGCGGCTCAGGTGCACCACGGCGGTCACCAGGTGCCCCGCCGCCTGGGTCTTCGCTCCGGAGGAGGCCAGCGCCGTGGCGGCGACGGCCTCGGCGGCGGCGATCTCGCCACGGTTGGCGTAGCCGAGACCGAGTTCGAAGGCCAGATCGAAGTCGAACCACGGGATGCCGGGCTTCAGTCCCAGCGGGACGGTGTGCGGCGCGGCCAGCATGCCTGCGAGGTCCTTGGCGAACTGCTCGTCCGAGGTGGTGCGGTCCTGCACGGGGCTCCCCTCCCGAAGTGCGACGACACCGCCGGAGGCCCGAGGGCACGGGATCGGTTGGTGCACTCACCCGCCCGGCGAGGTCGTAGCGTAACCCGCCCGGCGGCCGGCGGGGTTGGGAACGCGGATCGGTTCCGGCTCACCCGGCCGGGAACGCTTGCCCCGCGGGACGGCACCGATGGGCGCGAGCAACAGAGCCGCTTGCCACCGTGCTCCGCGAGGAACCGGTCACGGCCCTGGACATCGCGGGCTGTGAGCACCATGTCAACGACACCCTCACGTTCGGACAGCAGTCCAGCATCCGCACCCGGCCTGTTGATGTCTGCGCGGTCTTCAGTCTGCCGGGTCGGGACGACCACGTGCCTCACCGAGGCCATCACCACCTCGGCGTGATGCACAGGCAGACGGCTTGACATCGCTGATTCCACAGAATGATCCGGTTGACGTCGCCTTCGACGACGCCGGAGTTCCGAGGCGGAGTGAGGCCGGCGGTGACCGCGGGAGGTCTCGTTCCCGGTCGTCGGCGCGGACCTCTGGTCATGGACAACGGCTCGTCCCACGTCGCGAAGAAGACGAAGGCACGGTCGGCCACCCGTCCCCGCTTCAACATCCACACACCCCGAACACGCCAGCGGGCTCAGCCAGGTCGAGCTGTTCGTCTCCCCCTGACCCGACGTCCACTACGCCGCGGCCAGTTCGCCTCCTGACGAACTGGCCGCGGCCATCGACACCTTCGTCTTGGCCTGCGACGAACACGACGTCAAGCCCTACCGCTGGAGCTACGAGGCAGCCCGCTCAAAGCCGCATGAGCCCCCGAAGGATCAGCGCGGCGCTGCACTAGGACTGGAAGGCTACTTCCGGATTGTTCGGCGAGGGGCCGTCCAGCAGCGGACTGTGGATGCCCTTCAGCGTCTGGTCGAAGAACGCCGTCACGTACTCGCGGGTGATCCCCACCCCGCGTTCCGGGGAGAGGGGCGCCGTCGGGGACCCGGCCTGCTCCTGAAGCACGTCCAGGTCGCTGAAGCTGAAGTGGTCGGCGCCGGCGACCGTCAGCCACTTCTTGTAGCCGCCGAGGGCGGCCCAGGTCCGCCCCCACACGATGCCGTCGCCGCTGCCGGGCGTGTGGCCGTCGGCCCTACCCAGCATGAGGAACGGCCGGTCGATCTGGCCGGGCATCGGGACCGGGTGGAAGGTGCCGTCCATGTCCACTCCGGCCCGTACGCGCGGGTCGGCGATCATCGTGGCGGCCGCCGCCGCTCCGCCGAAGGAATGTCCGGCCATGCCGATCTCGTGCTTGTCGATGAGGTGTGCCAGGCGCCACGCGGTGGTGCCGTGCGTCAACTGGTCGACCACGAAGGACACGTCCAGCGCGCGGCTGGCGGCGACGGAGGCGAAGTCGAGCGTTTCGGGGTGATCGCAGATCGCGCACGGCGGCGTCTGGCCGTTCGCCAGCGTCTCGCCGCTGTCCTCGTAGGTGTGGCCGACGAGCGCGACGACGTAGCCGTGACTGGCCAGGTCGGTCGCGAGCGAGGTGAGCGTCATGCGCGGGTCCTCGGACGCGGGTGAGAGGACCACCAGCGGATGCTTGCCGCGCTGCGGCCGCGCGCCCTCGAAGGCGTGAGTGGTGACGCTGGAAAGGTTCTGCGGGGTGACGCCGGAGCTCGCCGGTATCTTCGCGTGCTGGATGACTCCGGATGCCTCGGCGAGGGTCATGTAAGGGGCCGGGGTCCCGGTCCCGGGGACGGCCGGGTAGACCATCGTGACGGTCAGTTGGCGGGGCCCGGATTACGGCACCCACGGGTCGGGACGGCTCGCGTCGGTGAGGTGGATGACCTCCTCGCCGGCGGCGTAGGGGCCGGTCGGCGCGGGGAGGGTGCCTTGGAAGGATCGTGTGGGCGCGGTGGCCGTGGCCGGTGCGGTGTCGAACGCGTGCGTGGCCACCGGTGTGGCCGACGGTGTGGTCGTGGCGGCGAACCCGGTGCCGGTTCCGGTGACGAGGGCGGCGAGCGCCAGCGCCGCGACGGCGCTGATACGGCGATTGCGTTTCATGGGACCGACGCTAGGTTCCGCAGCTCCGTATCGAATCAGCCCGTGGATGCAAACGTTCCGGTGTCGTTCGTAGCCCGGCGAGGTACCGGAGTCATCCGCCGGGAGTATGTCGTGCGGCGCGGGGTTCCCTTCGCCGGCATCGTCGAGCGCCACCTTCGTCTTGGCCTACGACGAACACGACGCCACGCCCTACCGCTGGACCTACGACGGCGGCCCACTCAAAGCCGCTTGAACCCCCGAAGGATCAACGCGGCGCTGCACTAGCTAGCGCCGGGACGGACTCGTCGGCCACTGGTTGAGATCCTGTCGATGCGTCAGGTGCGGAAAGTGCCGGAGGTTGCCGGGGCCACGGCCGGCGGTGCCCTGACGTCGGGATCGACGAACGCGTCGTTCCGACCGGGCTGCGTGAGAAGTCGGCTTCACTCCGGGCAGCCCGAGTCGGCGATCACGTGGTAGCCGGGTGAGGTCCCTCCAGGGAGTGGGTGGTGAGGAGGTTCGACAGGCCCATGTGCTGGCCGGAGCCCTTGGCGTACGCGTAGCCGCCTCTCTGGTGGGCGCGCCCGGCCGGCCGCCGGTGGTGGTGGTGGTGGTGGCCTGGACGGCGGCCGAACGGGCGCCGACGGTGCCGGAGAGGTGGACGGTGTAGCAGACGTCGGTGTGATCAACGGACTTGGGGGTAGCCGGTGTCCAACCGCAAGCAGAGGAGTGGAGACATGGGTATCGGCGGCTGCATCCTCCTGTTCGCCGCCGGCGCGGTGCTGGCCTTCGGGGTCGACTGGCACTTCTCCGGCATGAACGTGCACGTGGTCGGCTGGATCCTGATGGCCGCGGGACTGCTGGGCCTGATCACCTACGCGAGCGTCTACCGGCGCCGGCGCTTCATGGGCCGGGCGGGGGCCGACGAGGTCGTCGAGGAACGGCGCTACTACGACCAGCCGTGAGCCGGGGCGGCCCCGGTGGCCCGGGGCCGGCCACGGGCGCCGGGGACCGGACCGCGCGGGCCCGGGCCCGCGCGGTGCCGGAACCCCTACAGCTACTACGAGTCCCACACCGGCCAGCCGATCTCCCGTGCCATCGCGCTCGCGCTCGCACGGCGGTGAGACCCGCCCGTACGCCGCCGTGCGGCGCACGGGGGGGAAGGGGACCCGGGAGCCGCGGCTACCACATCACCGGAAGCCGCTCCGGGATCCGCTTCATGAAGCCCGTTCGCCAGACCAACTGGCTCACCGGGACGGCGAGTTCGAGATCCGGCAGTCGGTCCAGCAGCGTCTCCAGGGCGATCCGGGCGTGGACGCGTCCGAGTGCGGTGGCGGGGCAGTAGTGGGAGCCGCCGCCGAAGGAGAGGTGGTCGGCGGCGTTGGCGCGGTCCAGGTCGAAGCGGTGGGGATCGGGGAAGGCCTCCGGGTCGAAGTTCGCGCCCTCGACCAGCACCAGGACCAACTCCCCCCGTTTGACGTCGACATCTCCGAGCCGCGCGTCGGCGAGTGCGAGCCGGGGCAGGGCGTCACCGATGGACAGGTTCACCCGCAGCAGTTCCTCCACGCCCGCGTCGACCAGGTCGCGGCGGTCCCGCAGCAGGTCCCAGGTGGTGCGGTGGGTGAGGAGGTGGACCAGAGCCATGGTGAGGAAGCCGGAGGTGGAGACGGTGCCGGCGCCGAACATGGTGACGCCGACGGTGGCCAGCACCTCGGCGGTCAGGTGCGCGTAGTCCGGGTCGTCGCGCAGGGCAGCGAGTTCCCCCATCAGGCCGACGGTGGCGGGATCGTCCAGCAGGACGGTCATGCGGGCGATGTCGCGGTCCCAGTTGGTCTTCGCGCCGGCGATCGGGCAGGCCGAGTTCATGAACGCGATGTCCAGGCTCCGCAGGAACGCGGGGCCCTCGTACTGCGGGATTCCGAGGATGCGGCAGTGCAGGCCCGCGGAGTACGGCTCGCAGAACGCGCCGCGCAGGTCGGCCGTGGGACCGTCCTCGACGAGCCGGTCGACGAGCCGCCCCGCCTCCTGGCGCAGCCACCGCACCAGTCCGGGCGTCTTCGGGTTCAGCGCCTTCATCACCGCCCTGCGCAGCCCGGCACCGGTGATGTTGCCCATGTTGTTGACGACCTCGGGAGGGATCGTCAGGGCGTACTGGCGGGGCACGCCCGGCGCCGAGGTGTCCTTGAGCGAGAACCGGTCGTCCGTGAGGACCTGCTTGCACAGCCGGTACGAGGACACCAGCCACGCCTCGTCCCCGGCGATCGTGCGCACCCGCCGCACCGGGGTGGCCGCGCGCAGCTGTGCCAGCTCGTCGGGGAGCCGACTGCCGTCCCGGGAGAACGGGAAGTCGAGCGGGTCGTGGCCGCCGACGGCCGGGGGCCCGGCGTTGGTGGTCGTGGTCATGCGCGCGCTCCTTCGACGGGGGTGACGATGGCGTGGCCCTGGTTGCGGGAGGCGCGCAGGCCGGCGCCGCGGGCGTACAGGAGTTCCGCGAGCGGCAGGAGTTGGTGGTAGCAGTTGAGCGAGGACGGCACGCCGATGATCGCGGGGGTGTCGAGGAACAGCGGCGCCTCGGCGCACACGTACTCCAGGCACACCGCGCGTTGGCGGTCGGTCGCCTCCTGCCCTCGCGCGCTCAGGAACCGGCCCACCAGCTCGTCACAGGCCATGCGGAGGTCGGCGTCGGTCTCCAGGCGGCGCTTCAGCTGCCGGTGGATCTCCTGGTAGGCGGTGTTGGTGCGGAAGTCGGACATGGGCCGCCAGCGCAGCCGCGCCAGGGTCGGGTCCGCCGCCGACGCGGCGTCACGCAGCTTCGCGCGCAGACCTCGCAGGTTCTTCGCCGCCTTCTTGCGGGCGTCGTCGGGGCCGTACCCGTACGCCTCGTACATCTCGGCCACGTGGAGGTCGGTGTAGACGAAGTCGACCTGGTCGTAGTGGTCCAGGCCCCAGGCGGCGAGGTCGTGCAGGCGCTGGGCGGAGAAGTAGCTGTTGCCGGGCGAGACGCCGATCACGGCGTGCGCGCCCTCGTCGTGGATGACCTCGCAGTGGCGCGTGTAGGGCTTCACCCGGAACGCGTCGGCCATCAACGGGGATGCTGTGATCACACGCGTGGTCCTCCCCCGCGCGCTGCTGCCGGACGGCCCCGTGCCCCCGGTGTGACGCCGCGGCCACGTCACTCTAGCCGCCACAGGTGGACACGGACGGTGATCGACGGAGTTTGTCCGAAACGGTGGCCGTGTCCGGCGCCCCGGGGCCCTGACCGGGGGCGGCCGAGGCCCTGACCGGGCGCCGACCGGGTACTTGCCGGCCCCCTCGGCCGTCTGCAGCCGTGCCCGAGTTCCACCTCGGGCGCTTTTCGCCGTCATTCCCGACTTCCGGCCCAGGCCACACCGAAGGCGAGCACGGCCGTCAACAGCGCGCAGGCGAGCGCGACGGCCGCCCACTGCCCGATGGAGTCGACGTGGTCGCCGAACCCGAGCAGTTGCCAGACGGTGTCCCGCAGCGCCAACGAGACCGGCAGTGCGGAGGCGCCCGCGGTGGCCGCGGTCCGGGCGGCCCGTCGCCTCCTCGACGCGGGAGGGGAGGCGGCGAACCGCAGGACGCTGTTGCCGATCGTCACGAAGGCGAAGGTGCCACCCGCGAAGACCGCTGCCTCCACGGTGAAGAGCAGGCTCCCGGGCCAGCCCTCGCCGACGGCCAGTCCGGTGGCGACCAGCACTCCGGCGGTGAGGGCGCCTGCGGCGGCGAGCGGGGTGAAGCGGCGACGCACGAAGCGGAGCACGTCGCGGGTCACGGCGCCGAGCACGGCGTGGGGCACGTCGCCGCGGCCGACCAGCGCGGCGAGTGCGCGCCCCGCGCGCGAGCGTGGACCGGCGAGCAGGTCCGCGATGGGTACGAGGTCGTCCAGCCAGTCTCCGCCCGTGCCCTCGACCCCGCCCACCGGTTCCGGCAACCGTCGGACCGCCCGGCGGTGCAGCAGCAGGCTCTCGACCGTCAACCCGGTGAGCGGCAGCAGTGACGCGATCAGCCCGGGAGTACCGCCGTCCCACGACGCGCGGTCCGCCCGCACGGCTACCGCCGCCCAGTCGGTGGCGAGCGTGGCGGCGACGAGCAGCGTGCACACCAGACCGGCCCTGAGCACCTGCTCGACCCGGTGACGCGGGAGCGGCTGGTCGCGCCGGCACAGCAGCGCCCTCGCCGCGCCGAGCGTGCCGAGCAGCGGGACGAAGAACATGGTGAAGGTCACCACGGTGTCGTACGGATCGTCCTGCCACGGGCTGCCCGCCCGCACCGCACGGACCTGTGTCGTCAGGTAGGCGAACAGGGTGAAGGCGGCGGCGCCGGCGGCGGACGTCATCAGTGCCGCGGCCGCGGCAGGCCGGGCAGGGTGCGCGAGATCGAGCTGATCCCTCGTCAAGTCGTCTCTCATGGAGCGATAGTACACATCACGTAGTACTTGGCGTGTAGTACTTGGCGCGTAGTTCGTGGAACGTAGTATGGTGCCCCGTCAGATCGGAAGGAGCGACATGCAAGCCAACGATGCCCAGACGCTGGTGCTCTGCGCGCTGGCCGACGGGCCGCTGCACGGATACGCCATCAACACGGCGATCGAGGAACTGACCGGGGAACGCCTGGGCCCCGGAAGCCTGTACGGGGCACTGGCCAGGCTGGAGTCGAAGCAGCTGATCGAGCCCCTCGACGGACAGGGCCGCCAGCGCCCGGTGCAGCTGACCTCCCTCGGCCGTGAGGTCCTGGAACGCGAACTGCGCGCCATGGCACGCGTCGCGGACGCGGGACTGCGGCGCCTGGGGGTGAACCCGGCGTGAGCGTCGTCACCCGGAGCCTGGTCAGGCTCTACCCGGACGCCTTCCGCGAGCGCTGGGGCTCGATGGTGGAGGCCGAGGCCCGGGGCGCGGGCTGGAAGTCCTGGCCCGACCTGATCGCGGGCATCGTGGACATGTGGCTGCACCCGGCCCTCTGGCCCGCCGACTCCCCGGTGCAGCGCCAGCGGCGGGTGGCCACCATGGGCATCACGGTCGCGCTCGCCGCCTGGTTCCTCAGCCACCTGGCCGCCGAGCAGGCCGGTCCCCTGCCCGCCGACGGCGTCCGGGAGCAGGTCACGCACGGATGCACCGCCCTGCTGCTGCTCGGCATCGCCCTCGTCGCACCCCGGCCCCGGCCCACGCTACGTGCCGCGATCACCCTGCTGGGCTGGGCGCTGCGCCGCCTGGCCGCACCGGCGGTCCTCGGCGCCGCCGTGGTCGTCCTCGTGCACGGCGGCTTCGACGCGGACGCCTCGCCGCCCACCCTGCGCACCGCCGTGCTCGCCGCCTGGTGGACCGCCCTGGCCCTCGGCGCGATCCAGATCCCCCGCATCTTCACCGGCGTCGGCGCGGACGCCGTCGTGCCACCCGGTACCGGGCGCCTGCGGGTCGGTGTCCGGACCCTCACTGCCGCCAGTGCCACCGGCGGCGCGACCATCCTCGGTCTGTCGGTCACCGGTGACGGCTTCCACCCGCTCGGCGCGGCCACCGGCGTGGGCCTGCTGCTGCTGACGGCGGTGTGCGCAGGCACCCTGCGCGACCTGCGCGACCTGTCGTCGGCCCCGTGAGCCGTGCGGCACGCGCATGACCTCGGCCCGCCGGAGCCGGCCGGCGCGCCGCTCCCCCACTCACTTGGACGGTGCGCATGCCCGACCTGCTCCGCTCCCTCTACACCCGCCGCTTGCGCCGCGAGGTCATGGCGGGCCCGCTTCCCCGGCATGTCGGACTGATCATGGACGGCAACCGCCGCTGGGCCCTGCAGATGGGCATGGCCGACCCGAGCCTCGGCCACAAGGCGGGCGCCGAACACGTCGAGGAGGTGCTCTCCTGGTGCGAGGCCCTGGGGATCAAGCACATCACCGTCTTCGTGTGCTCGACCGAGAACCTCCAGCGCCGCGGCGACGCCGAAGTCGCCTACCTGATGCGGCTGATCGAAAAGGTGGTCACCGACCGCCTCAGCCGCCCGGACGCCCGCTGGCAGGTCCACCTCGCCGGAATGACCGACGCCCTGCCCGACAGCACCGCCCGCGCCCTCGAGGAGGCCGTCGAGGCCACCCGTACCTGCACCACCGGCGCTCACGTCACGCTGGCCGTCGGGTACGGCGGCCGCCAGGAGGTCGTGGACGCGATGCGTGACCTGTTGTACGAGCGAGCCGGATCCGGCGCGTCCCTGACCGACGTGGCCGACACCCTGTCCGTCGACGACATCGACCCGCACCTCTACACCGCCGGCCAGCCCGACCCCGACCTCGTCATCCGCACCAGCGGCGAGCAACGGCTCTCCAACTTCCTGCTCTGGCAGAGCGCCTACTCGGAGCTGTACTTCTGCGAGGCCTACTGGCCCGCGTTCCGCGAGGTCGACTTCCTGCGCGCCGTCCGCAGCTTCGCCGCCAGGCAACGGCGGTACGGCAGCTGAACCGACCAGGAGGCCCTCCGACGACCCGCCACGTCAGGCGCCGGCCCGACCGGTGCCGCGACCTGGAGGCGGAGCTGATTTGACGGACGATCACGCCGCGAGTGACCGTTGCGGCAACCCGTTCACCACCCCGCGGAGTGCAGGGCGGTCGGCGTTCCGCTCGACCCGCGGATCGGCGACGACGACCTCCGGTTCCGCCTGGCCGACGGCGGCGCCGACCTGGTGATCACCGACCGCGCCCGCCTGACGAGGGCCCGACGGGTGTCCGCGCTCTTCCTGGGCCGGCCGGAGGAGACGGCCGTCCCCACCCTGCACCTGTGCCCCGGCGACGTCCCGGGAGACCACTACTCGATGCTCGGCGAGCACGTGGCGACGGCGGCGGAGGCGATCCGAACGTGGCTCGCCCCGCGGTGAACCGACCGCGGATCGAGAGCCGTCGCTGACGGCCGGCCGTCAGCGACGGCTCTCGATCCGCAGGCCGCCCGTGGTCACCCGGCGGATGTGGTCGCTGGCCAGCACGTCGTGCGGCTGGCCGAGCTCGATCGCGCCCACCGCGTCCAGGCGGGCCAGTTGGGCGGCCGTGAACTCGACCTCCAGGGCGCCCAGGTTCTCCTCCAGCTGGGCGGGGGTGCGGGCCCCGATCAGCGTGGTCGTCACGCCCGGGTTCCGCAGGGTCCAGGCCAGCGCGACCTGGGCCGGGGTGCGGCCCAGCTCGGCGGCGACCTCCCGGGCGACCCCGGCCACGGCCAGGCTTCGTTCGGTGAGCGTGCCCAGGGCGAGGTTCACGCCCCTGCGGGTGCCGTCGCCGGTGCCATCGCTGCTGCCGGTGCCCGTCGCGGTCACGTCG
>NZ_JBIRJC010000072.1:0-21084 GCF_044329365.1 Kitasatospora sp. NPDC017646
CGGCCCACGCTCGCCCACCGGCAGGAACGGTTCCACCAACTCCCACTCGGCATCGCTTAGATCACCACGCGTCACCCGCGACTTCTACCAGGCCACGGCCGTCCCGGGCAGGAGAATCAACAAACCCATGATCTGAACTCGGAACAGGCCCTAACACTGCCGCCCGAAGGCTTGGAAACAGGCATTCAGCCTCCACCACAGAGGTGCGATCCATGAGCAGCCCCCAAGGGGGCCACTGCGGCGGCGTCGCCTGCGACGCCCGGCACGACCTGCCGGAGCGGTGGGACGAGGTGCAGCGCCGCAGGAGCAACCGGGAGCGGTGCCTCAGCAAGGGCCCGGCCCGGCCTGCGGCCGCGGCGCCGTTCGTCGGCCGCCAGGACCCGGACGAGCTGGCCGCCGACGCCTACAGGGACGACTACACCGGCCCCCGGATGGACTGTTGACCCCTGAGCGGGAAGGCGTGACGAAGGCGCCGGCCGGGACAGTTCGCTGTCCCGGCCGGCGCCTTCGTGGTGGGTAGTCAGCTGTCGGCGGCCGGGGTGGCCAGGCCGCCGGGCCCCAGCGGGCGGCGGGTGCCGGGGACAGCCCGCGGGGCCGGAGCCTCTACGGGTTCGAGGAAGGGGGCCCGCTCCACCGCGGTGAGCCGTGCCGCGGGGGACGCCTGGACGGCGGCCGGGTCGGCGGGGGACTCGGAGAAGGGACGCCACAGAGGACGCCGCTCGGAGTTCGTCATGATCGCCAGTCTGGCAGTCAAAGGGGTGACCGGTGGGAGTCCCTGAACCCCCGAAGGGTCCACAGGGAAGAAGTCGGCGGACTCACACCCCCCTTGACCACCAGCACTGACCTGCGGTGTTTCCCAGCGGGGCACCAGCGGGCGAGGCAAGTCGTAGGGCCACTCGTACGGCAAGGCGTGAGGCAATTCGTAGGGCACCTCGTACGGCAAGCTGTAGAGCAACCCGGCCGGCGGGACACCGGCAGGGTTCACCAGTACCCCGGGCGCCTCGAACTGGCTGACAGCGCCACCGGCTGGGCGGATCTTCGGATCGTAAAGGTCCGGCCGGTCCACCGCCGTGCGCAGGTTGTCCGGCACCAACCGCCGCGATCCTCGCGGGCGCCCCGGTGCGGGCTGCGGAGTCGCACCTGGAGTTGATCACCGCCCCCACCCTGGTCGTCCACGGCCACCGGGACCACCCGGAGATCGCCGCGATCGCCCACCGGCTCGCCGCCGACATTCCCGGCGCCCACGGCCACCTCGTCCCAGACGCCGACCACTACCTCCCGCTGCGCACCCCCGATCGGCTCACCGACCTGCTCCTCGCCCACCTCTCCTGACCGCCCCCGCCCCCACCCCCACCGACCTGGACACGGTGGGCTTTCAGTACGACCAGAATGGGTCGTCGTACCGGGGGATGATGTCAAGGTTGCCGTTGGCCAGGGTCGGCTCGGGTATGTAGGTGCCGAAGGGGTCACGGTCGCGGATGACCGGGATGGGGCCGACGGCCGCCTGGAAGGTGACGTTGCCGGCAGCACCGAAGAGCACGCATACGCCGTACCCGGCACCGGTGGTGGCGAACATGGCCGGCTGCCTGGGGTTGACAGAGGTGATCGTGTACCCGCGGGCCTCCCAGCCGCGTTCGGTGATGCCTAGCAGTGCGCCGTGTTTGGTTGGGGCGATCTTGGTCATGACGTAGCGGTCTCGGGTCGCAATGGCGTAGCCCAGGGATCGGTCGTCGGGGCCTGCGGTCTGCTCGACGGAGCGCGGCCAGCCATCCCAGTAACGCAGGCGGGGACGGATCGCGGCCATCGTCCCGTCGAGGAGCGCGTCGAGTACCTGGACAGCCTGTTCGGGGGTCATACGGAGCCTTTGGAGAAAGGTGGGGAGCAGGGCTTCGGAGGGGACAACCGACGGTCCGGCAGGCCGGGGCAGGCCCGCCGTGCGGCGGGCCTGCCCCGGGGGCGGGTTAGCGGAGCTGCTGGGCGATCAGTTCGACCAGAACGGGTCGTCGTATTTGGGAATGATGTCGAGGTTGCCGTTGGCCATGACGGGGTCGGGCGTGGGAGTGCCGAACGGATCGCGGTCGCGGATGACGGGAATATGGGAGACGGCCGCGCTGATGTCGATGTTGCCGAACTCGTAGATGGTGATGGTGACGCTGTTGCCGTCCGGGGTTCGGGCGGTCAAGGAAGGCAGGGTGGAGCCGGCGGGGGTGGCGACCGTGTAGCCCTTGGCCTTCCAGCCCTGCTCGACCATGCCTAGCAGGGTGGGGTACTTGGCCGCGGCGATCTTGGTCATGACGTAGCGGTTTCGGGTGGCGGTGGCGTAGCCCAGGGAGTGATCGTCGATCCCGCCGCTCTGTTCGGTGGAGTGAGGCCAGGCGTCCCAGTACTGCGGGCGGGGCCGGACCTGGGCGAGCGAGTCGTCGAGGAGGGAGTTGAGGCGGAGCAGGGCCTGCTCGGGTGGCACCAATGAGGTGGAGGGCGAGGGACTGACAACGTCGCGGACGGCGCTGCAGGCCGTCAGGGCGAACGCGAGCGCCACAGGCGCGGTGACTGCGGCCAGGCGCCGTGGCAGCGGGTTGCTCGGAAATGCGATCATCGCTGGTCCTGCCTGGTGACGTGGTTGTACCTGCCGGCCACGATCTGGCCGATGTTGTTGGACGAGATCGCGTTGTCGTTCGGGCCAGCCTTCAGGTCGGGTTTCTCCATGTAGTTGGAGTGGGACTCCTGGGGCAGTCCGAACGGGACGGCGAAGCGGTTGGCGCCGAACTCCTTGCTGGCCGGGTCCTGGCCGAACCAGAGCTGGTTGGGCTGGCCACCGGCGGCCGTGTAAAGGTCGCTGCCGAGACCTCCAAGGACGGGGTCCAGGGCGCCCATGGCGGCACGGGGCGCGGACGGCAGATGGCTGACGGGGTCGCTCTCCGCGTCGCCGACCCACACGTGACTGGGGTCGATGTTCAGTTGCGAGGCCTTCTGCGCGCCGGTGCCAGGGGAACCGACGAGGACAATGTCGTCGGCACCGGTGCCGCCGGGCATCTGCGCGCCCATGCCCACCGTGGTGGAGCCGTAGCTGTGGGCCAGGGCGACCAGGTGTGCGGGCGGCCCGTCGTGGGTGGCGCGCAGGCCCGCCATGAACTTGTCGTAGGCGGCGCCGCCCTTGACGGCGCGGTCGGTGTCCGTCACGTCCAGCGTCCGGGTGTCACCGTCGGCGAGCTTGTCCAGACCCGGCGGTGGATCGTAGCCGAGCCAGACCATGGAAGCGGCCGAGGCAGTGGGGTCGGCGTTCTGCGTTGCCTGCCATACGTTCCGGGCACGGTCGCCGTCCTTGTTGGCGACGTCGGAAAGCTTGGTGCCCAGCCCGGGCACGTACGCGCTGACGTTCTTCGCGGTGTCCGGGTTGCCGTAGGACAGGATGCCGCGGCCCTGCCCCTCCTCGCTGACGCCGAGCAGGAAGATCGGCGGCTTCTGGTCCCCGTACCCCTTCAGCTTGGCATCGATCGCGCGGAAGCCGTCCAGCTTCTGCTTCTCGTCGTCCGTCAAGTTGGGCTTGTGCGCGTAGACGTCGAGCAGGTGGGTCAGCTGGAGGCGGTTGGCCTGGTTCCGGGCTTCCGCCGGAATGCCGTCGCGCATTCCGAGCAGGTCCGGAAACGTCTGGATGAAGCGCTGCTGCTCGTCCGGGGGCAGGCTCTTCCACCAGGCGTTGACCTCGGTGGCCGGCGTACCGGCGGGCGGAAACCCGGCTGACATCAGGTCGACACCCTGCTGGGTGACGGCCTTCAGGTCGGCAGCGGCCTTGTCGGTCTCCAGCCCGGAGCCGTTGCGAGCGCGTTCGGTCAGGGCGTCCAAGAGCGCTGCGACCTTCTGGTCGGCGTTGTCGGCCTCGGTGACGGCGCCGGATATCCGGTTCGCAAGCGCTTTCGCCTGTTCGGGGATGTTGTAACCCGGGTCGTTCTGCTCAGCCTTGGATGGCGCGGGCCAGGTCACCGTCCCGCTGTCGGCGACGGTCAGTCCCAGGTTCTGAGCGTCCTGCAGTGCCTCCTTCAGCTTGAGCTGGGCCAGCAGCAAGCTGTCGTAAGCCTCGCGCAGCAGCCCGGAAACCGCCGACATCTCAGTGTGCGCCGCGTTCAGGCGCTCGCTGGTGCGTTGCAGGGAAGCATTGGCAGCACCGGCGGCGTTACCGACCCAGCTCGCGCTGTAAATGTGCCGGACGACCTCGTGATGCATCGTCTGGACGTGCTTGTTGAAGTTGACGGAGAGGGTGTCGTACGCGGTGGCCGCCGGCACGAGGCCGGACAGGTTGATGTCGCGTAGCTGAGCGAGAGTGACCATCAGCTCCCCGCCTGCGGAGAGCCGCCTGCGCCGTAGGGGGCGAGGCTGACGGCGCTGCTCTTGTCAGCGTTGCGATAGTCGGTCGCCGTCTGACTCAGCTTGATGCTGACATTGTCGATCTCCGTGGCCAGGCTCTTCAGGCACTCCTCCCACGCGGCCGTGCAACTCTTCAGCGACGCTCCGACCCGCCAGCCCGACATAGCGGCGACCACCGTGTCCGAGGGCTCGTGAATGACCTTGAGCTCATTCGGCATCGCCTCGCCGGTGTCCTTCGCCGCCTTGGCAGCCGTGTCCAAGTCTGCCGGGTCGACCCCAAAGGACGGCCCGGCCGATGACGTGGACGGCGGGATGGCATAAGGCCCGCCCGAGCCTGCGTACGCGTTCATGGATGTCCGTCCCCCCTGCCAGCCGACCCACGCCGCGCTCACGAACCGCTTCGGCCGCGAGGGGCGCTTCGTGCGTACCACTCGCACACGTGACCGTTTATTCGCGCACGGTGAATCTAGCAGACTTGGCTCGTCCATGAGGCCGTCCGGGATGACCACAACTCCCGGACCTGGCTGCTAAGGCCTGTCTGACAAATGATCACCTGGCCGGTTCGCGGAGCCAGAGGATCAGCGAGGCCAGGACGAATCCGGCGCGGTAGCGGTCGGCGAGCTTGTCGAACCCGGTCGCGATCGCACGGAACTGCTTGAGGCGGGCGAAGCATCGTTCGACCACGTTGCGGTCGCGGTAGATCTCCTTGTCGAAGACGGGCGGTCGGCCGCCGAGACGCCGTCGGCGTCGGCGGTTGCCGGCCTGGTCGCGGCGTTCGGGGATCGTGACGGCGATGCCCCGGCGCCGCAGCAGGTGGCGGATCGCCCGGCTGGAATAGGCCTTGTCGCCCAGCACCCGCAACGGCGTCGTGCGCGGTCGACCCGGGCCCGAACGCGGGACGCGGATCCCGTCGAGGACCTGGCCGAACGCGGTGGCGTCGTTGACGTTGCCCGGGGTGAGCACGATCGACAGCGGCAGGCCCCGGCCGTCGACGGCGAGATGGACCTTGGTGGTCAGCCCTCCCCGGGATCGGCCCAGGGCCTGGCGCGTCTGCGAGCGGCCCGGATCTTCCAGTTCGTCCCTGTCTGCGGCCCCCTTTTGCGGGCACCCGCGGCATGCTGGTGGGCCCGGTTGACCGTGGAGTCGACGGCGATGGTCCACTCCACCCGACCCACCGCGTCTTCACGGACCTGAATGTGTTCGAGCAGCCGCCCCAACGTGCCGTCCGCCTCCCAGCGGGCGAACCGCTCGTAGACCGTCTGCCACGGCCCATACCGCTCAGGGAGATCACGCCACGGCGCCCCGGTCCGCAGCCGCCACAACACACCGTTGATCACTTGCCGGTGATCACGCCACGGACGACCGGGTCCGTCCACCTGCGGCAACAGGGGCTCTATCCGCTCCCACGCCGCGTCCGTCAGCTCTCCTCGACCTGCCACAAGATCAATTATCAGACAGGCCTTAAGGCCCGCGAACACGCTGCCCGACTGTGTGATCTTCGGAGTCTCAGAGCGAACAACATGCGCCATTGTCGAAGACGAGGGCAGCTGCGGTCATCTGATTCCAGGGCTCGGACAGGCTGAGGGCTCAGAGCGCCCTTCCGCTCCCGGGCTAAGAAGCCGCCCTGCCGTGCTGCACTTCTAAGCTGGTCGAGCGCCCCGGGGTGGGCGGCGAGTTCGGCGTATCCGACCTCGCCGATGAAGGCGGCCGCGTCGTTGCAGTGGACGAGCCAGTGCGGGTCCTGCCAGGCGTGGAAGCCCGGGGTGCGGCGGGTGACGTGCTCCAGGGTCTCCTCGCTGACGCCGTCGAGTCCGTATGAGTCGGTGAAGTCACCTTCGAATCGTTCGGCGGCGCTGCCGTCGGCGATGCACCAGGGGCAGAATCGCCCGCTGACGTCCTGGGCCGTGTAGAAGGTCGCGGTGTAGATCCAGCCCGTGGCGCGCTCGCCGGCGCCTGGTGTTCTTCAGCGACCTGACCCTGTGGCTGGACGGGCACGGCAGCGACTGGGGACAGCGAGGCACCGATTGGGAGGGCGGCCTGCGCCAGCTGGAGGACGCCCCCTCGCCCGCGCTCTACCTGACCCTCAGCCAGTACCACCACGCGATCCTGGCCGACTCCAGCCGCCAGGGGATGAAGCTGTACTTCGGCGACGGCACGGTCGAGCAGGTCACCCCCGAGGTCCGGGAGAAGGCCCGCGCGTTCATGCAGCAGACCCTGGAGCGGGACTGGCCCGGCTACATCGGCGGCCTGATCGCCGACGGGAAGCTCCGCACCGCCTGACCGCGCACCTGGCCCGAGGCGGCAGGCTCCCCTTGGGCCCGCCTCGGCCGGTGCGTGCCGCACGGCTGCGCCCGCGCGCTCTTGACGGTAAGTCAGCCGAACGGAACGGTGGAGCGCAAGGATCCGCAACCGGCTTGGCACAAGGAGCGGTCATGGCACTACGGTTCAGGGGCATCGACCCGGACACGCCCAACGGCGGCTCTCCGACCGTGTGGTTGGAGGACGAGAAGGCGGAGATCGTCATCCAGGGCTGGCTGCCCGAGATGGAGATGTACCGCGTGATCAGCGAGACCGAGTGGGTGGAGGGCCACCCCATCGGCGTCCCGGACCACGAGGGCGTCGTCCGGATCCCGGTCCGGATGATCCCGTTTCTGCGGAAGGTGTGCGATGAAGCCGAGCGTGCCGGACTTTGGCGCCCTGCTGAGGAGCGCTGAGCGCTCCGCCTGCCACCTGGAGATGCGCGACTCCTACATGGACGACCCCGTCTTCGCCGACTGGCGCGCCGGCCTTCCGGTCGACCGACCCGAGGCGTACGACCTGCCGCAGGAGTACACCGCCTGGGCCGCCTTGGTGCGGGAGACGGTCGGCCGCGGCGTGGTGATGCGCCGGGCCCGGATCGTTTCGGAGCCGGTAACCGCCTACATCCGGTGGGAGCACGCGATCACCGAGCGGCACAACGTCGCGCTCGGCGAGCAGGTCCGTTGGCTGCCCCGGTCGAAGGCCTCCGACCTCGCGCTGCCGGGCAATGACCTGTGGCTGGTGGACGAGCGCCTGGTCCTCTTCCACTGGTTCACCGGTGACGGCGAGTGGGCCGGCCACGAGACCACCGAGGACCCGGCCGTGGTGAAGATGGTGACCGGCGCCTTCGAGGCGGTCTGGGAACGGGCCGTCCCGCACGCCCACTACACCGTCTGACCAATCCGTCCACCACCCGCCGGGCAGCCAGCACCATGTCGTCGTCCCCCTCGTCCAGCGTCAGCGAGGCCCGCAAGGCGCTCGCCAACCGCCTGGTCGGCCTGCGCAAGGACGCAGGCCTGACCGGCGACGAGCTGTCTGCCCGCTGCGGGTGGCACCCGGCCAAGACCTCCCGGATCCAGAGCGGCAAGTCCGCCCCCTCCGAGGACGACCTACGCGCCTGGTGCACCGCCTGCGGCGCCGACGACCAGGTCCCCGACCTCATCGCCGCCGCCCGCGCCGTCGACTCCATGTACACCGAGTGGCGCCGCATGGAACGCACCGGGCTGCGCGCCGCCCAGGAGTCGGTCGCCGCCCTCTACCGCCGCACCGGCCACTTCCGCGTCTACGCCAGCCGTGTCATGCCGGGCATGGTGCAGACCCCCGAGTACACCACCGCCGTGCTGCGCTCGATCCAGCGCGCCCGCGTCGAAGTCGCCGACGTCGCCGACGCCGTGGAAGCCCGACTGGAGCGCCAGCGGATGCTGTTCTCCGGCCGGCACCGCTTCGGCCTGCTCATCGAGGAGTGGGTGCTGCGCGCTGCGGTGTGCGACCCGGAGACGATGGCGGCCCAGCTCGGCCACCTACTCGCCGTCTCGGCCAGCCCGTTCGTCAGCGTCGGCGTCATCCCGACCCGGCCCGACCGCCCGCACCTGCCGGTCGAGGACTTCTACCTGTTCGACGAGGCCGAGGTGGCTGTCGAGCTGACCTCCGGCTACCTGCGGATCACCCAGCCACGCGAGATCGCCGACTACGTACGCACTTTCACCGACCTGGCGTCCATGGCCGTCCACGGAGCCATCGCCCGTCAGCTGATCACATCGGCAATAGCCACGCTCGGGTGACCTCGCGCAAGAAGGCGCAACCTCGTTGAGGGCCCGGCCTCGCACTCCCTACCGTCGAACCGTCGCCCGCCGTGATGGACCGGACACCCGGCCCCGGCGGGCGAGCCGGAGCCGCTGCGCCCGCCCGCCCCCGTCGGGTGGGCGCAGCCGTCACCGCCGACGAGAGAGCGGAGAACCGCCGTGGCCGCGCACCGCATACCCCGCCCATCGGCCACGGCCGTGCTTGGGCAGCGTCGGCGCGTGCGATGGCCCCGGTGACCACGACCATCGAGACCCCGACGCTTCCCCCGGCTGCCGACTCCGCCAGGGCGCTGCTGCCGTACGAGCCGCAGTCCGCATCGGCGGCCCGGCGCCTGGTGCGCACCACGCTGCGCGCGTGGGGGCGGGACGACCTGGTCGAGGTCGGCGAACTCATCGTCAGCGAGCTGGCGGGCAACGCGGCGAAGACCGGCTGCCGACGGAAGATGACGGTCACGGGCGAGCGCATCACCGAGCGGTGCGTGCGGATCAGCGTCCGCGACGGCTCCCGCAGCCTGCCCTGCTTGATCGACTCCGGCTACCCCTGCGCCGAGCTGGTCACCGCCGCCGCAGGCGAGGGCATCACCATGATCACACCGCTGCTGGCCGACCACTCCGCGCAGGCCCGGGCCGCCGAAGGCTTCGACAAGAGCGCCTTCCGCATCGACTGGACAGCTCGTCAGGTCCGCTGCCCTGAAAGCCGTACCAGCACCGGCTGGTATCCCGTCCAGCAGCACGGCCACGACGCCATCGTGATCGAGTTCGCCCGAGCTGACTGCAGCCCCTGCCCTTCCCGCCGCAAGTGCACCACCGCCGCGCGCGGCAACCGCATGCTCACCCTGCGACCCCGCGAGCTGCACGAGACTGTCGCCGCCGCCCGCGCCGAGCAGAAGACCGACACCTGGCAGGCCAAGTACGCCCTCCGCGCCGGGATCGAGGGCACGATCAACCAGGCCCTCGACGCCACCGGGTTGCGCCGGGCCCGCTACCGCGGCCTGCCCAAGGTCAGCCTGCAACACGCCTACTCCGCCACCGCGATCAACGTCATCCGGCTCGACGCCCACTGGACCGACCAGGCCCGACGCCCGCGGACCAGCCGACTCACACGACTCGCTCACCAACTCGCAGCTTGATCACCAACCCGAATTAAGCAACAGAGTCGTGCTACCGCGCGCTGCGGTCTTCTTGCCAGCCTTAGCGGTGCTGCTGACGTTCTTCACGCCGCCGCCGGCCTTGGGGTGCTGCTCCCGGGCGTCGGCGAGTGCGGATTCCAGGACGGCCATGAGGTCGGTGACGGTGCCGCCGGGCGGTAGCACGCGGGACTTGGGGGCGTGGGGCGGCTCGATGCCGGCGAGCCGGGCCCGGACGACTTCCTCCAGGGCGTGGTTGTACTGGTCCGCCTCGTCCTCGATGTGGAAGTCGGCGGTGATGGCGTCCATCAGGGTGCGGGCGAGCCGGACCTCCTCGGGGCGCAGCGCAATGCCTTCGGGAGCGATGCCGGCCGGGGAGCGGATCTCATCGGGCCACAGGAGGCTGTGGAGCAGCAGGGTGTCGTCGCGCACCCGGATCACCGCCAGCGACTCGCGGGTGCGCAGGGCCACTCTGGCGACGGCGACCTGGCCGGCCTCTGCCATCGCCTGGCGCAGCAGTGCGTACGGGCGGGCGGCAGCCTGTCGGGCTCGAAAAGTCATTGCTGCAGGTGACAGGGGTGGTATGGCCTGGGCTGGCACGATGTTCGCGTGATCGTTTCGATGCTGTACAAGGTGGCACGCAAGCTGCTCTCCATCCCTGAGGTGCTGCTTCGCCGCGACACAGCCAAGGACGCGGAACTGCTCGTGCTCAGGCACGAGAACACGGTGCTGCGTCGCCACCTCGCCGGCCCGGTCCGCTATGACCCGGAGGATCGGTTCTGGTTGGCGGCGCTGTCCAGCCTGATACCCCGTCACCGCTGGCGGGCGGTCTTCCCGGTCAGGCCCGGCACGTTGCTGGCCTGGCATCGCCGGCTCATCGAGGCGAAGTGGGACTACACCACACGGCGCACCCGCACTGGGCGGCCGCCGACCAGAGCGGCGCTCAAGAACCTCGTGCTACGCCTGGCTCGGGACAATGCGGGGTGGGGGCACAGGCGGATCCAGGGTGAGCTCGCTCGCCTCGGGCACCCGGTCGCCGCGTCCACGGTGTGGGGAATCCTCAACGCGGCGGGCATCGACCCAGCTCCGCGACGTACCGGCCCGACCTGGCGCGAGTTCCTCACGGCCCAGGCCGAGGGCATCATCGCCGTCGACTTCTTCCATCTCGATACGGTGCTCGGCAGGCGCCTGTACGCACTGGCGTTCCTCGAGCACGGTACCCGTCGCCTGCACATCGCCGGCGTCACCGCCCACCCCACCCGGGAGTGGGCGGTGCAGCAGGCCCGAAACACAGCCACCAACCTCGGCAGGCGCATGGACTCCCTGCGCTTCCTGCTGCGTGACCGGGACGGCAAGTACGGGCAGTCGTTCGATGCCGTCTTCGAGGCCGAGGAGATGGAGATCCTGAAGAGCGCGCCCCAGGCTCCCCGGATGAACGCCCACTGCGAGCGAGTGATCGGCAGTATCCGCCGTGAGGCCCTGGACCACGTCCTCATCATGAACGAGGCCCACGCCCGGCAGGTCCTGGCCGCCTACCAGCGGCACTACAACGAGCACCGCCACCGTGCCCGCAACCAGATACCACCCGGCGCCGATCAGCAGCCAACCATCGCTCACGGCCTCGAAAGCCGCAGAATCGTGCGTACCCGCGTCCTCGGCGGCGTCATCAATGAGTACCGGTACGCAGCTTGACCAGCAGCGACGACTTTCCGAGCCCCACAGGTCCCGCTCATGGCGGACAGCCCCGGGATGGCCACGAGCCTGCGCTGGACCTTCGCCGTGATGGCCGCCGTCTCCCTCGCCACGATCCGCCAGGACGTCGCAGCCCAGGTCAACGAGGTCTTCGCCCGCGCCGTCCCCTGGGAGAAGTAACGCACCTGGGCGGGCTCGCGCAGCGCCTGGACGGCCTCGAATCCGTGATGGGGCACGGGGCCGCCGTTGCTCGCGGTGCCGAGGCAGAGAACGGATGCGTGCTGTTCGTGCCTTTCAGGGGTTCCGCAGGCCGTTGGCCACCCGGAGGAGCTCGGAGGGCGAGAGCGCCGCGTGGTGCGGGTCGATGCTGACCACGGTGAAGGTGCTGACGCCGTCGGACCAGGTGAGGGCGCGTTCGGAATCCGTGTCGCACACGAGGGATGCGCTGTGGCCGTTGACGGACATCGGTGGACCGGCATGGGTGCCCGGTGCCGGGTCGTGGGTGCCGGCTGCGGGGAGGTTTTGGGTGATGCTCAGCGCGGGTTTGCCGACGGTCGCGTAGTAGCGGGTCCAGGAGGGCACGGTGTCGCTGCGGTTGTACGGATTGGGAGTCCAGGGTCCGGCCACGGAGCCGAAGACCTGTGGGACGTCCGATATCGCGGTGAAGCCCGGGGGGAGGTAGCCGACGTCGGCGAGCCGGGCGGCGGGGAACGGGACGAAGGGCTTTCCCGTGTTGGCCTCCGACAGCTGTCTGGTCCCCAGAGGGGCGCGGAGTGTGAGACTGACCAGACGGCCGGCTGAGGGGCACTCGTGGGTCTGGTCCACGGTGCGCCCGGTCTTCAGATCCGCGGCGACCGTCTGCGGCGTCTCGCGCGCAAACAGCCGCGGTTCGGCCTCCTGGCACGGTGCCCACATGACCGGTGTTGTGAGGGTGCGGCCGTCGGTGCTGAGGAGCACCTGGCTGAACAGCCCCGCGTCAGCTCTGGGCTCGCGGTCCGCATAGCGCACCACTGCGGACAGAGCAGCCAGGGCGACGACGGCGCCCACGACGAGGAGGGCCTTGCGGTGCCCCGGTGATGGCATTCGACCACTCCACGTTCGACGGCACGGCCTGTCCTGTTCGACCCGATGTCACCACAGTTCCAGCGCTTTCGCGGTGGCCCGCCCTCCGGCGAGCGACCGTGACACTGTTGGGCATTGGGCGCGTCGGAGGATAGTACACACGTCCCCGTGGAGCGCCCGGCGCAGGTGTGCCGGGGCGGGGGGAAGGCGTTCGGTGCCGCGGTCGACCGTCCCCCGTGGACGTGGCGCCCGATAGTGTGCACGCCCGCCCGGGATCCCCTTCTTCCCGGCCCTGCCACGACAGTACCGCACCCGCCTTCGACCCGGCCCGGCGAAGCGGGCCCCACCGCACCCGCCGTCACCTTCCATACCGCCCACCGCTCCGCACGGCCCGCCGACGTGCCCGCGATCTCCACCACGGCCCAGGCGGCTCCTCGAGGTCCGGGTACTACCGGCCGGCTGGGCGACCGGGGCGGCCCGCGCCCTGACGGGCGAGGGCGGCGGTCCACTGCGGGAACTGCGTGATCGGTACGCAGGACGCGGCGGCGGCCTCGGGGCGCACTGCTGCGGCGGGGAGGAACGCGACGCGGCAGTGGCGGCACAACCAGGTCTCCCGCCACACCCGTGGGGCCGAGGGGAAGTCCCACAAGCAAGCGGTCCTCGCCCTCGCCAGGCGCCGCCTCGACGTCCTCTGGGCCCTCATACGCGACCACCGCACGTTTACTGTCGAGCCACCCCAGCACGACCTCGCTACGGCATAGCCCGCTCACCAAGCGTCACCGACGCTCTTGACAAACCGATTGGGAATCAGGAACGTCCTCTGGCAGCCGAACGCGGGGCGGAGAGTCCGGTCAGCCGTAGAGCGGTTGGGCGACTGAGACAGTGACCCGGTCGCCGAAGCGGCCGCGCAGGTCTGCCTGGGCGCTGGCCAGATTTCCGCTGACGCCGACCTCCACCACGCCGCGGGTGAAGCTCACCGCCGATCCGTCGCCCACACTGACGATGCTGTAGTCGCTCGTGTGCCCTATCAGTGCCGCGACCCGGTTGCGGGTGGCGGCCAGCTCGCTGATCGAGCGCGGCGCGTCGCGCAGGTCCACGCGCACGCCCAGACCCAGGTGGGCGAGGGCGGCGTCGAAGCCGCCACCGCCCGGCTTCCGGTAGACGATGACGCCACCGCCCGGAACGTCCACCATCAGGCCAGTGAAGACATCCTGGTAGGAGCCGCCGAGGTGTGAGACCGCATCTGCGGCCGTGTCCAGCTGCTGCTGATCCGGTCGGCCCGAGCTCGGCGGAGGCGCTCCGCGACGACGTCGGCGATCCACTCCGCGCCGTCCGCGCTGATGTGCGTCAGCCGGTGGGCGCGCTCGGCACCCAGGGCGTCGAAGAAGGAGCGGAGCACGTCCTTGCCGTGGCCGTCGGCCATCCACACCACGTGCCGGGTGTCGTGGTCGACGACGACGGTCATGTACTTCTGCCCCTTGCGGTAGGAGATCTCGTCGACGCCGATCCGCCGCAGACCGGCGAGGCGGTCGATCCCGGCGTCGGCATCGCGCTGGTAGCGGGTCAGGATCGCGCCGACGGTGCGCCAGGCGATCCGCATCAGCTGCGAGGTCGCGGACTTGGAGCACTCGGTGGCCAGCCAGGCGACCTGCCGGTCGAACTCGTAGGCGTGTCCGGCGTCGTGTCGGGCCCAGGGCACCGCGGCCACCACCACCCCGTGGCGCGGGCAGCACACGCGCGGAGCCTCGGCCTCCAGGAACAGCGGCAACCCGGCCGCGTCCAAGTGTCGCCACCGCCGCCGGCCGGCCCCGGCGTCGAAGCGGGGACAGCGGCCGCGGCAGATCCCGCAGCGGCGACGCGCCCGTGACCTCGGACGCACCGCGACCACCATGACCTGCGCTTCCTCGTCGAACCAGGCGTCTTCCGGCACCGCCTGCTCGCATCCGACCAACCGCTTCAATACCGTGGTGAACCGCACGCCGCTTCTCCTGCGCGCTCGATCTCGGGCCTCAACACCTCAAGATCCGCACAGGGAGCGGCGTGCACTGCGTCAGGCTCTCCGAAGCGACCCACAGATGGAGCAGAAGAGCCACTTTTCGGGTGCCTGGTACCCCCGGCCGGCGGAGCGGTTATGCCGCCTGCGGCCGGGGAGCCAGGCGGGGTCGTGATCGTCCGGCAGAAGAGGATCGACAAGGCGCGTAGCGACGGGAAGCTGACCGAGCAGCAGACCGCACTCCTGGACGCGCTCACCCGCCACGCCGAGACCGTGACGGCCTGACCCGTCCCGCTTCCCGCCACCCGCAGTTTCCTGGAGGAGACGAGTGACCACCACCCAAGAGCCGAAGGTGTCCTGGTACGCGCAGTGGTCGTGTTCATGCGGCGACGCGGGCGATACGCACGTCGACGACGGCACCACGGTCGATGCCGACCACGACTGCGACCAGGACGCCGGACCCGAGATCGGCTGGGACGGCCGCGCCGAGTGTGGTGCCTGCGGCTGGTCCCTGGAGACGCAGTTCGCCGACGGCGACTACGTCGATGCCGACCACGACTGCGCCACCGACCAGTAGCAGCACCGCCACACAGGAGGCCCGCAACCCGGCCACCGAAACCCTCACCGGCAACCGAAACCCGCGAGCGAAGGCGACCCACCGTGAACGAAGACCGGCACGACGACCGCTTCCCTCTCGTGTTCTACCGGCACGACGGCGGCGAGCTCATGATGCCCGCCAGCCACGTGACCGCCCTGCTGCGCCACATCGCCGAGACCTTCCGGCTGTGGCGGGTACGCGGCCAGGTGCGGATGGACCTGGAGACCACCGTCCGGCTGTACGACGCGCTGGTGCGCTACGCCGCCGACCTCGACGCGGGCCTTGCCGACGCGTACAGCCAGGCCGCGGATCCGGCGACGGACCGGGCACGGGCGGACGAACTCGCCCAGTACCTGGCCGAGGTCACCGACGCCTACCTCGCGGCCGACGAGCCCGCCGCCCCGTCCACCACCGGCTGATGACCCCGATTCCCGTCTCCGACTCCCGGAGGCCTCGCGCGATGACCGACATCACCCGCCCCGACCCGAACCCCGCCGCGCCCGAGCACCTGGAGCTGGCCCCGCGCCGCAGCCGGCCCGCGCCCGTGGACCGGGACCTGGGCCGGGCAATCCTTGACTCGCCGCTGGTGCGCGGCTCGATGTGGCTGCGATGGAGTGGCCACGACGGTATCCGCACCCTGCACCACGGCGCCGGCCTCGCCCGCGGCTGGACCGAGCGAGACGTCGACGGCCTGGACGGCTGGGTGGCCCTGGTCGACGGGCGGGTCGTTCACCGGAGCGGCCCGGACGGCCCGCCGGAGCCTGTCGTGCACGCCGAGGCGTGGGAGGCCGGCGCGACGCTGCACACCGCCCTCGCCCAGCACCCCGCCTGCCCCGACCACACCCCCGACGAGTACGACCCCGACAGCCAGGAGCAGGCGCTGCTCGGCGACGTCCCCCACCGGGTCCGCCGCCAGGCCGCCGGGATGACCCTGGAGAACATCCAGCACGCCCTGGAACAGGCCCAGTTCGAGGAAGGCTGCGCCGACCGGCACGCCGACGCCGGCCACGAGAGCGCCTACACCACCGCGGCCACCATCCGTGCCGAGTGGCAGCGCGTCCACGACCACACCACCACCACCGCGCCGAACGCTACGACCCCGACCACGACACCGCCCTGCAGCACGCGCTGCGCCGCGAGCACCACCGCCAGGACGTGGCCGACCGGGCCCCGAAGCCGCCCACCGCGCCCGCCAGACCACCGACGCCGCCCACCGCCGCCTCGCCGGCACCGCAGCCCAGCCCCTCTACACCGCCCTCGAACGCGCCGGCCTCCACACCCTCACCGACGACGACCACCAAGCCGTCCGCGACCTCACCCGCACCCTCGACCCCGCCACGCTGCGCCAGGTCGTGAGCTGGCTAGAGCGCACCCGCACCGCCGCCGTTGCGCTGCGCGGCCCTGGGCAGGAGCGGCCCGGGCGGCCCGTCGTACGGCGCAGCACGTTCTGACGGACCGGGCCCGCCCAGAGGTGTTGACCTTGATCTTCGGCGGGCGTTGGATAGGCGCTCCCGGGCCGGGGCCCCACACCCGGCCCGCAGCACGGGAAGGAACCGGTGCCCTGTGTCGACGGTGGCCGTGAGGGCATCCTGGAGTGTTCGCACGCCTGCGAGCATGGGCGGGGGCGCCTCCCACCCCGCGTGTCTCTCCGCTCTACCCGCCGTGGGCCGTCGTCTTGCCCGCCACTGCGGCGGCCGTGCGGATGAAGGCGGCCAGGGCTGGGGAGGTGGCGTGCTCGGGCCAGGCGAGGAGGAGAGTGGTGGGCTCGGCATCATCGACTGGGACAGCGACCAGGTCGTCGCGGAGCTGGTCGCGGATGGAGGAGGGGAGGACGGCGACCATGCGGCGCAAGGCGATGAGGTGGAGAAGCTGCCCAAGGTCGTGGATTTCGGGTCCGTGTGATTTACCCTCAGATGCGCCCGGCCAGCGCGGCAGGGGCTCCCCGGCGAGGTCGTTCAGGCAGACCCGGGTACGGCCCGCGAGGCGATGCGAACTCGGCATCACGAGAAGTTGAGTCTCGGTCAGGAGGTCCTGGGTGTCCAGGCCGGTGAGGTCGTGGTGGGGGCGGTGAAGCAGGGCGGCGTCGGCACGGCCCTCCCGCAGGAGGATCTCACGCTCGCCGAAGCTGCACACCAGCTCGACCGGCAGCGCACCCGGCTCAGTCTGATAGGCGTCGAGGATCGCGGGCAGCAGGCCACCGTCGCCGCCCGGCTTGATGACCAGGACCAGACGCGGGTCGCCGCGGCCGGCCCGCCGGGTGCGGCGCGCCGCGGCCGACGCGGCGTCGAGCACCGTACGGCTCTCGCGGAGCAGGACGGCCCCCGCCTCGGTCAGTGCGACCCGGCGACCGCCACGTTCCAACAGGGCCACGCCCAGCCGTCGTTCGAGCTGCTGAATGGCGCGGGAGAGAGGCGGTTGGGTCATCCCCAGCCGGGCGGCCGCCCGACCGAAGTGCAGTTCCTCGGCGACAGCGGTGAAGTAGACGAGCTCGCGGACCTCCAGACTTTCCATACCCGCACGGTATCGCTGCTTACCTGATCGGTGTTGGAACTCCCGGCCGCCCCCGTGGTGGGCTGAACGCATGACAGAAACCACGACTGCCCTGGTCACCGGTGCCAACAAGGGCATCGGGCGCGAGGTCGCAGCCCGGCTCGCCTCGCTCGGCACGAACGTCCTGCTGGCCTCGCGCGACCCGCACCGCGGTGCGGCAGCCGCAGCCGACCTGGGCCCGCGGGTGTACCCGGTCACCCTGGACGTCACCGACCGCGCCAGCGTCCTATCCGCCGCCCGCTGGATCGAGGAGCGCTTTGGCCGGCTGGACATCCTGGTCAACAACGCCGGCATCTCTGGCGACCTCGCCGCCCAGAGCCCTGGCAGTGTCGAACTGTCCGCTGTACGCGAGGTGTTCGAGACCAACGTGTTCGGCGTGATCAGCGTGACCACCACGATGCTGCCGCTGCTCGCCCGCTCCCCCGCCGCCCGGATCGTCAATGTCAGCAGTGGACTGGGCTCCATCGCCCGGATGACCGATCCCGACGACTACTTCACAACCCGGCCCCCGTTGGCCGCGTACGTCCCGTCCAAGACCGCACTCAACTCGCTGACCGTGCAGTACGCCAAGGAACTGCGCAGCCGCAACATCCTGGTCAACGCCGCCGATCCGGGGCCGTGTGCGACCGACCTCACCACCGCGTTCCCCGGCCTCACCCGCACCGCGGCCGACGGCGCGGCCGTGGTCGTCCGGCTCGCCACGCTGCCCGATGACGGGCCGACCGGCGGCTTCTTCGACGAGCACGGCCCGGTCCCCTGGTGAGCTGCCAGTCAGGGAACCGAGGGACGGGGTGGTCGGGGTCAGCCCGGACGGGATGGGCGAGCCGGAGACCGCGCCCGCGCCCGACGGGCCGCAGCGCCCGGGTTACCCGCCGGACCGCCCCGGCAACAGCCGACGGAAGGGTAGCGGACCGTCAGGCAGCCTTGGCCCGGGTACTCGGTCCAGGTGCGGATGGGTGAGTCGGGGGCGAAGCTGGTCTTCGGCTCGGCGCGGGCATTTCGCCAGCGCACGTAGGCGCCGATGGCGGCGTTCCGTTCGCCATGGCTGCGGTGGTCGGTGCCGTTGAGGACCAAGTAGCGCAGGGCGGCGAACTCGGACTCGATCCAGTTCAGCCACGATCCGTAGGTCGGCAGGAAGACCAGCTCGATGTCGTTCGGAGCCGGCGCCGTACACGGACATGAAGTCCGTGTAGTCCCGCGGGAGCCGCGTGCCCCACCGCGCTTCCGCCGCCGCCCAGTCGATCTCCTCGTCAGTGCCAAGATCTGGAGGAAGGATCTTGGCCAGCGCAGTGATGCCTGACGGGTCTTCCATGGCAATCCCTTCGATCAGGTCGCCGAGGAGCGTACGAGATTGCACTGACAACGAGGATATGACCGTTTCAGGACGGCATGAGGCGCCCGTCTGGCCGCCCGGCCGCCCCTCCGCTGCCTCCTGGGGCGTGACCTGTTCGCAGATGGGCTGGTTTTTTTCGGGTGTTTTAGGGGTTTTAGCCGAGCTTGGTTGGACCAGTGTCGGGCCGGGCCTGGGGTGGCCGCGCCCCTGTTTTGGTCGAGGTGGTGGGGCTGGAAGGGCCAGGATCCGGGGGAACGGGTTGGAAGGCTTCGGGAGGGGTGTCCCTGGGGGACGGCTATGCGCTTCTGAGTGTCGTCGAGAACCTCTACTGGTTCGCGAGTGCGACGGCCCGGCGGAGGTCTTGGACATAGCGCAGCGGCTGCTCCCAGGCCGCGAAGTGACCGCCGTCCTGGTGCTCGACGAACTCGTGCACGTTGACGAACCGGGACACGAAGCTGCGAGGTGCGGGCTTGGTGTCGTGGGCGAAGGCGCTCACGACGGTCGGCGTCGCCACGTACGGTACCGGGGGCGCGAGTTCGGAGTACGGCGCGAACGACGTTCCGATCGTGTTCGTGAACCAGTAGGCGCTGGTCCAGGTGAGCAGGTCGTCCTCCTCGAAGGGGGTGTGGGACCAGCTGTGCAGCTTCTCGACGATCCAGGCCGCCAGCCCTGCCGGTGAATCCGCCAGTGCCGGTGCGAGGGTGTGCGGTTTGGTGGACTGCTCGGCGATGTACCCCCCTTCGGCGCGCTGCCACGCTGCTGCGGTGTCGAGGTAGGCGAGCTCCTCGGCGCCCAGGGACGACCGGTCGGCGAAGACCGCGTGGAGGGGCGAGATGTTCGTCAGGTGCAGGGCCGTGACCCGGTCCGGGTGCATCGCGGCGAGTTGTTCGGCGACGTCCGCGCCGACATCGCCGCCGGAGACGACGTACCGGTGGTATCCGAGCGCGTCGACCGCGTCGGCCACCAGCGACGCCATCGTGGCGGTCGTCGTCCCGGGTCGCGCCGGCCCGTTCGAGAAGGGGTAGCCCGGGAGGGCGGGGACGACGACGTTCAGGTCCGTGAGCAGGGGGAGCAGCCGCTCGAAGCGGAGCGCCGAGTCGGGCCAGCCGTGCAGCAGGACCACCGCGGGGGCGTCGGCACCGGCGCGCTGGTGCACGAGGTGGAGTGTCCGGTCACCGCGGCCGGCGCGGGCCCACGGCAGGGAGAGGATGCGGGCCTCGTGGGTCCGCCAGTCGTAACGCTCGCGCCAGGAGTCGAGCAGGTGGGCGAGGAAGTCCGCGTCCATGCCCCGCTCCCAGCCAGCCCCGCTGGCGAGGGGCGGCCTTCGAGTCGCGGCCAGGCGCCGGTGCAGGTCCTCCAGCTCGGACTCGGTCACGGGGGTGAATGGAAGAGGCATGTGTACAACCATACACATGATGTGTATCGCGGTACACATGCTCGGGTCGCCGATATCCTGACGGAATGGAAACCGCGACGCCCCAGCCCAAAGACGCTTCGCGGACCCGTGAACGGATCCTCGGGGCCGCACGGCGCGAGTTCGCCCGCGCCGGGTTCGCTCGCGCGACGGTCCGCGCCATCGCCACCGCCGCCCAGGTCTCTCCGAACCTGATCACCCGCTACTTCGGTGGCAAGGACGGCCTCTTCGTTGCCGCCACCGAAGTCCACCTCGCCCTCGACCGCATGTTCGACGGCCCGCGGCACTCCCTGGGACGGCGGATGGCCCACGGCATCGTCGACCGGTGGACCGGCATGGAAGGCGAGGACCCGCTCCTCGTCCTGCTGCGCGCCGCCGGCGAACGTGGCGAGGCAGCCGAGGCGCTGGCGACGTTCCTCGACCGGGAATCACTTGAGCCCTTGCGCCGACAACTGCTCGGCTACGGGATGACGGAGGAGGAAGCCCTCGCCCGCGCCCGAGCGATCGACGCCTTCATCCTCGGCATCTCCGCCCGCCTGCGGGTGCTGCGTGACGACCTCGGCGACAGCGCGGCACTGGAACACTGGATCGCCGGCACCATCCAACGGCTCGTCGACGCACCCTAGAGCCGCCCGCCCCGCCCGCGTCATCGCCCCGTTGCCCCGTCGCTACGCCCCCGCCGCCGAGCGTGCGGGGCACGCTCGGCGGCCCCGTACACATGGCCGCAGGCGTCCCGGCCCGGCTCCCAGAGTCGACCGTCACCGGGCGCACAGCTGCTCCAGGGCCGCGCGGCTCTCCTCGTCCGCGGCGCGGTAGACCAGCAGGCGCAGTTCCGGGTCCTGGAGCGGCAGCA
>NZ_JBIRJC010000073.1:0-17947 GCF_044329365.1 Kitasatospora sp. NPDC017646
AGTCCGGGATAAGTCTGGCGGGAGCCCGCGTATTGGCCAGGCGGTGTCCGGCATGGAGGTGGCGTGATCCTGGTCTGCTGCTCTTGCATGGAACGTGGGAAGGCACGTCCCGACACCGCCGCCGGGAACGGCGGCAAGAGGGAGCACCCCAAGCGGCTGAACCGCAAGGGGCTGAGTACCGTCGCGGGGCGTGTTGGCGGACCGGTCCGTAGTAGTGACGAAGCCTCTGTAACGGGGGTGGAGCGAAGGGGCCGGGTCATCCGTGGCTATGTGTGTCTGGTCAACCGGATGTTCTCCGGGAGGAGCCGATGGACAAGCTGAAGTCACCGGCCAAGTCGTTTGATATCTCGAAGTGGGAAGTTCTGGAGGCGTATCGGGAGGTCAGGAGAAACCAGGGAGCACCAGGTGTGGACGGGCAGTCAATCGACGACTTCGAAAAGGATCTCAAGGGGAACCTCTACAAGATCCGGAATCGGATGTCGTCTGGGACGTACTTTCCACCTCCGGTGCGAGCGGTGGAGATTCCCAAGCAGCACGGCGGCGGCACAAGAATGCTCGGCATTCCCACCGTCGCTGACCGCGTTGCTCAGACCGTGGTGGCACGACATCTCATGAGACGGGTGGATCCTGCGTTCCATCCGGACTCTTACGGATATCGACCCAACCGGTCCGCTCTTGACGCTGTGGAGGCCTGCCGGCAACGGTGCTGGAAGAAGGACTGGGTCATTGATCTGGACATCCAGAAGTTCTTCGACACCGTCCGCTGGGACCTCGTCGTCAAAGCCGTGGAAGCTCACACCGACGCCGTCTGGGTGAAGTTGTATGTTGAGCGATGGCTTCGCGCCCCGCTGCAACTACCCGACGGCACCTTGCGAAAGCGGGACCGGGGGACCCCACAAGGGTCGGCGGTCTCGCCCGTCCTCGCCAACCTGTTCATGCACTACGCGTTCGATCTCTGGCTCGCCCGGACATACCCGGGTGTCCAGTTCGAACGGTATGCCGATGACGCGGTTGTTCACTGTGTCAGCGAGCGCCAGGCCCGCGAGGTCCTGGCCGCCCTCGCGGACAGGTTGGAAGAGGTCGGGCTGCGGCTTCACCCCGACAAGACCCGGATCGTCTACTGCAAGGACGGCTACCGGCGCGGCTCGTACGAGCAAACGTCGTTCACCTTCCTGGGGTTCACGTTCCGGGCCCGTGGGGCGCGCAGCAGGAAGGGGAAGAACTTCACCGCCTTCCTGCGGGCGATCAGCGAGGACGCCCTGAAGAAGATCAGCACGGAGATCCGCTCCTGGCGGCTCCACCAGCAGATCAACCTCACCTTCTTCGACCTCGCGCGTCGGATCAACCCGATAGTGCGGGGCTGGATGCAGTACTACGGCGAGTTCTACCGCTCCGCTCTGCATCCCCTCCTTCACCGCATCAACGCCTACCTGATGCGGTGGATCCGCACGAAATACAAGCGACTACGGGCGTTCAAGAAGGCCCATGCGTGATCCGCCAGTACCCAAGGCTCTTCGCCCACTGGGTATGGACGCCCCGAGCCTGGCGATCAGGATGACAAGAGCGGAGTGACGGAAGACTGTCACGCTCCGTTCTGTGGGAGCCCGGGGGTGCGATTCCCCCGGGCGACCCGACCGACAGGAGACGGTCGCCCGCGCAGTTTACGCGGGCGACCGCGGCCTCTTCAACGGCCCTCGGAGCAGCCTTGGCGCCACTCACGGCCGGGTCCGCTCGTGAACACCTACGAGCCGGGACGCCTCTCTGTTGCAGTAGCCCTGCCGGACGAGCCGGAAGCGCTCGCCGCTGAGTCTCCCGGCCCCAGTCCATCACACACCTTGAACTGGGGTGTTGCGACGACTGTTAGAACCCAAGGGTGCTGGCGAGGGCTCCGGTCCTTGATCGATATCCCCTCGCCTCGGGGGCTGGCAAAACTGATGGTAAGCGCGGCAACAATGTTAGGCAGTCAGATCCGAATCATCGGCGACGTACTGGTTTTTCCACGCAATACAGGCGGGACGCTGACCTCCCGTGACTAGGAATTCCCGCACAGCCTGGCGAACGAGATCGATAGAGATTTCAGTCTGGTCCCGAAACTGAGTCCAGTGCCCTGCGAGGTAGTACTCGGGAGATTCCCTAGAATCTGGAGGTCCAGCCGATACGAAGTTTCCACTGTGGTCGATGAAGAGTACAACTCCGACCTGAAGTTCCCTGTTCACTCCAACCTGGAAATCGTGATCTGGAACCGACGGAAAATCATAGCCAGAAATCTTCGGCTTCACGCGCTTCCGGGCCAGGTGAGTCAACTGGGCCATGTTCTGGTTTGCTGGTCCATTGAGGAGCGCGTCGATCAGGGCATCCACGTCATCGATCGAGTGTAGATGGCCCGGATTTTCCATCTGGTCCGACCTGTACCGGACTTCAGCAAGTGCAGACATTTCAACCACGTCCCCTGTGGGTGCCATATTGCTTCCGCTCCCAGCTGCCATCGGGCATTGGGAAGTAGACGGTAAGACCCTTCGGTTTGTTTGGATCTTTAAGGAGGAGGCCGTCAAGGACGGCGTTGCAGCCAAATTGCTGCATGCATGGTCCGCCGGGGTAGTTGATTACCAGTTCGGCGTCATCAATTCCGTCGAGGTGCATCTTGGCGACGAATTTTACCTCAAGGTCTGAGGCACGTCCAGACGCGGCACCCCAACCCTCCTTTGTCGCGGCCTTCACCCATGCGACCAGCTCAGCTTCCTCCCTTTCCCTGCCACTGGCAAGGTTGTTGTAGATTTTCTGGCCGACCCGCGCGAAGCCTGTAGTTTCACCGCTTCCCGGATATTTCCCGAGCCCGAGTTTTTGTGCGATCGGACCGATATTGTCGCGGGTGAACGGAGCGAAGCAGTCGATATTGTGAACGAGGACCGGGGCGTCGCCCGCCAGGACATAGTACGTATGGAGGTCCTGGACGGTCAGATTGAAGGCTGCTTCAAGGCCCTTGCGCTGCTTGGCCTCAGCCACAGTGGCTGTAGCCCCGTTAGGGGTGCGCAGGGTGTCGCCGTTATGAAGGTCAGCGGCGTCGACCCATTTCTTGCTCTTGTCGACCCAGAAGGGGTGGTGGTCGGTTGCTGTCAGATTTCCGTTGCTGCCGCCACTCTGAACCTGGAGATCGGTGAAGTCCCGGTCATCCGGCGTATAGATGACTGCGTCGACTGCCCGTGCCGCAGTCTCACCCGTGAGCGGGTTAGTAGCGAGAACGCTATCGCCGACCGTGACTTGCTCAATCGGCTTGCGGCTGCCGTCGCTCATGAGGACGCGCGTGCCGGCGGGGAAGCTGTTCTTATTGCCGAATTCGCAGACGCCTGCGATCTTGGAGTAGACCCGTTCGAGGAACTCGACGACCTTCTTGCCGACAGGGCCGGCCTTCTTTAGAAGCTCGCCGACCTTTTCGATGGCTTTCGCCTCGCCGAAGATGGGTATGGCACTGATGCAGGCGCTCTTAGCGTTCTCTGCATCGTTTTGGAGCATGTACAGGCCGCAGTTAAGAAGCTCCGCAGCAGAGGACCATCCGGGTGGTGCCACCGCGCCGACGAAGTCGAGCGCACCGTGGGCGATGGCTAGGAGGATGCCCCGGGTGTCGACCGGCTGGTAGTCACGGTAGGGGTCGTCGAGTTCCTTACGAATCTGTTCCTCGATGTCGCGCTTCCGCTGCTCGGCTTCCTGCTCCGCCTGCCGCTGGGCCGCGGCATCCTGAAGGAACTGCAGGTTGCTGGCGAGCATCTCTTCGGTGACGCGCTTCGCATCGGCAACACGGTCCTGGTACGCCTGGGCGGCCTTGGTTGATGCCAACGCTGCGGCGCCGGCATCCGTGTTGGCGGCCTCCCAGGAGGCACGGGCGTCCCTTGCGGCGCGGTAGGCCGAGACAGCCGCCCAGTTCGCCAAGCGGGCTGAGGACTGGGCCTTCTGAGCTGAGTACGCCGCGGAAGCGGCCTGACGACGCGCCGTCGTCTCCGCGTCGGTTGCTGCCTTTGCCGCTGACACGGCCTGGGATGCACTGGTCTCTGCGGCTTTGGCCTTTTCCTGGGCCTGAGTGGCGAGAGCATTGGCCCTGCTAGCCGCGTCCTTTGCGGACGCAGCTGCGGAGTTCGCATCGGCGGTGGCACCGGCAGCGACAGCTGCTGCCTGGGCGGCTTCGGCCGCTGCCTGCTGGGCGAGCGCACTAGCGGCGTCACCTTCGAGCAGCATGCGCTCGATCTCAGCCTTGTGCGTGGCGGCGAGGGCATCCTTGCGCTTGGCAGCGTACTGCCCGGTCGCGAGGAAGACCTTCAGCTGCTGAGGGGAACCTTGAAGAGCCACCCGAGCGGCGGCCTCCAGCTCGGGCCCCGCTCCGTTGCGCAGTTGAGCTGCCTGAAGAATGTCGTCGCTGGCCTGGGCCTCGGCATTGCCGGTGGTGAGGAAGTCATGCAAAGCCTGCGGGGTGCCAGCGTTGATAGCGGCACGGGCGGCCTCGTCAACCTTGCTGCCAGATCCATTGCGGGCCTGGGCGACAGCTAGGCGGTAGTCGGAGGCAGCGGCCTCGTACTGGCCGGTGGTGAGAAACGCGGTGATCGTGGTCGCGTCGCCCTTAGCCGCCTCGATGGCTGCGGCACGGACTGCGGCGATCTCGGACTTCACCGCGAGGTTGTTGACGCGTTCGCGCTCGTCCTGTTCGAGGGCCTGGCGGCGGCCGGTCGTGACGTAATCGAGAACGGCCTGGTCCGAGCCGGAGAGCGCGGCGGCCGCAGCTTCCCTCTCCCATGGGCCGCCGGCGATCTGCATAGACAGGAGAGCGAGCTTCCGGCCGTCGGTGACAATGGCGGCGGTACTCGAGCCGGGCTGGGCCACAGACGCAGCAAGGCGGTCGGCTTCGTCCTTAAGGGCGCGCAGCTTCTGGATGCCTTCGCCGACCTGGTTGCGGTCGTCGTCGTAGGCGGCCTTGGCATCACTGGCCTTCTCGACGGCGGCGGAGGTGCGGGCGGTGAGGTCCTCCGCTTCCGCGCGGTCTGCCAGGTCCCGAACCTTCCTGGCTTCGGCGACGGCATCCGCCGTGGTCTTCGCTGCGTCGGCGGCAGCGGTGGCGTTCGCCTTCGAGGCCGCGGTGGCGGTGGCACTATCCCCGGCGTGTTGAGCGGCCTCGTTGGCGGCCTGGGCCGCAGCAGTCGCATGAGCGGTGGCGGAGGACATGAGCGCCTTGGCGTCCGTGACCGCCTGCTTGGCGTCCTGAACGAGGCTCCTGGCGGCGGCCGCAGCGCGGCTGGCCTCCTGGGCGTGCCGGGTGGTGGACGCGGCGGCCTGCTTGGCGCGGGCCGACTGAGCGGAGGCTCCGGCGGCACCGGTACCTGCCTGGTTCGCAGACGCGGCGGCGGCACGGGCGTTGGCACCGGCGCTATCGGCCGCCGCGGCGGCCTTGTCGGCTTCGCCCAGCGAGACCTGGGCCAGCCCGAAAGCGCCGGTGGGGTGCGCCGGATCCTTTTCGGGCTCGCCGATGCCGGTGCCGTCGTCTCCGGTCCAGGTGGATGCCTGTGCGGCGGCCGAGGCAGCTTCCGCCGCCTCCCGCGCCTCCTTCGCCCGGCCCCGGTCGCCAGCCGCAGCCGCAGCTGCACCGCGGGCGCGCGCGGCGGCCTGGGACGCTACTGCGGCGGCCGTGGCCGCCTGGGCGGCGGCGCTGGCCGCCGTTCGGGCAGCGTTGGTCGCCGCCTTCGCAGCTTCGATCGCCACCTGCGCGGCTTCGCCGGCGCGGGCAGCGGCCTGGGCGGCACGATCCGCAGCCGCACCGGCCGCCTCGGTGTCGTTCTGCGCCGCTTGAGTCTCGGCCGCCGCCGTGGCCGCCGCCTGCTTAGCAAGCTCCGACGACGCGACCGCCTTCGCCGAAGCCACCTTGGCCGCCTCAGTCTCCCGAACGGCCTGCGCAGCAGCTTCCTTCGCTTGCTGCACCAGCTGGCTCACGCTAGTGCGCTCCGCATCCCGGGCACGGGCGACATGCTGGCCGACGTCCAGGAAGTCCCGAACATCTTCGATTGACCCGTTCAACGCCAGACGGGCGGCCGCCTGCGTGTTCGGCCCGCCCGTGCTGAGGATCTGAACAAGCCGGACCCTGTCGTCGGCTTCCCGCGCCGCGTACTGGCCCTCATTCAGAAACGTACGGATGTCATCAATCGACCCATTGATCGCTGCCCGACCGGCCTCCTGAACCCCGCGGCCCGCACCATTGCGAAGCTGGGCCGCCTGCAGACGCTGGTCAGACTCCAGCGGCGCCTGCCACCCCGTGTCGAGGAAGGTCTGGAGATCCTGAGGCGTTCCGGCCAGTGCCTTGGCTGCCGCGTCACGGACCGCCGAGCCACCGAGATCATGGATCTGCGTGGCACTAAGCCGGTCATCCTCCAACTGCGCGGACTTGATGCCAGCATCGAGGAGCTTGCGAATGTCCGCGTCACTGCCGGTCAGCGCGGCCTCGGCTGCCGCCTTGACCGCCGGACCGCCCTCCTTCCAGAGGTCGACGACCCGACCACGGTCTGTCAACACGACCTGCACCGCCGCAGTCGGGGCCGAGGTCGGTTCCGGACCTTCTGCGGCGAAGGCCGGTGCTGCGCCCAGCACACCAGCCACGAGCGTCAGAGGAAGCAGGCGCAGGCTCACCCGCCATGGGACAGACTGCCACTGCCACCTCCCGCACCCCGCTATTTCCGATTTTCTGTCCACCAACAGCCTCTCATATTCCTATGCGCAGTCAATTTGACTCCCGCCGGAGCCTATACGGCTGTCGTGACAGATAGACAACCGGCGCTGTGATGCATCGGACCGTCGACAACACCGAAGCAGACATATATGGAGATCGAGGACCAAAGCCCGTTAGAGAGACATCTACTGGCAAGAGCTCAGGATTGCGCTAACCGCTGGACCGTCGATGTCAGCGCGCCTGTGTAGCGTGCCGAAGCGACACTGGACAACCGCCACGACAAGGGAATCCATGACCTAGACTTTGGTCGCAAATTACTGACACCAGGTCGGAAACCCTTCCATGCTCGCGGCATGTCTGTCTGCGAGCGTGCCCAAACCTTGCCGTACCTGCGTCTACCCGACACCAGAGGAGAAGACCCATGAGGAAGAACCTGCGCAGATGGGTCATAGCCATTGCCGGCGCCGTAACAGCAGCGGCTCTCGGCAGCACCGCCGTCGCCGCAACCGATCCAGCCCCCGCAGACAGCACCCCTCCCCCACCGGCCGTCGAGGACTTCACGTATCCCCTCGACTCGCCCTACCCCGTGCTGAAGCTGCTGCGGGGCGACGGCCACATCATGCTGGCCGACTGCCACACCGTCACTCAGATCCAGATTTGGAGCCGTGCCCTACCGCAGAGCACCGGCGAGCAGATCTGTTTCCGCGTCAGCGGCGCCACTGGCTACCTTGCTCTCCAGCTCCCCGAGACAACGATCATCCAGACCGCCGACCGCTCGGTACAGGCAAGCCTGACCACCGACGGCGCAACCACACCAGTCAGCATCCCGAAGAACACCATGCAGAACGTGGGAGAGGCGCTTGGCCTCAAGCCGACGACCCTCGTCGAACTGCGCATCACCGGCTGACAACTGCCGCTCCCAACCACCGTCGCTCCAGGGAGCGGCATCGGACCCGAACAAGACTCTAAGGACCCGGATGAGAATCCGAATACTCGGACTGCTCATGGCCCTCGCCGCAACGATCGGTCTCACGGCCGGTGCGGCCGTGCTCGCCATGGCCGACACCCCGGCCACGCCGCCCCCAGCGGAGGCCAACGACTCCACGCCGCCAGTGGCTGTCGAAGACTTCGCCTACCCCGGCGCCTCCTCCATCACCAAGGTCAAGCTCATTCGCGGCGACAGCGGTGTCCAGCTGGCCGACTGCTCCAAGCCCTCGCAGATACAGCTGTGGACCCGCGCACCCGGCAACCCTGACAACCGGATCTGCTTCACTGCTCCGTCCTCGGCCGGCTTCCTCACCCTCGAACTACCGGACGTGTTCGCCGTACAGACCTCCGGCCGTTCGGTGAGGGTCGCCCTCACAGCTGCTGGCGCCTCCCAGAGCACAGACGTGCCCAAGGACGGCTTCACGGGTGTGGGTGAAGGTCTGGGCCAGGCCCCGACCACTGTCGTCGAACTGCGCGTCACGGGCTGAGCCCGGTCACGGGCAGATCTGCTGACAGAAAGACATAAGGATGCTTCACATCGCTTCTCCCAGCGTTCGACGGCGGGCAGATGTACTGGCGGCGGCTGTGGCCACTGGGGTGTTGGCAACGTTCGTCGCTCCACAGGCCAGGGCCGCAGTCGGCGATGCGGCCTCCGACGGCTCCTACGCCGCCACGGCGCGTCTGGTGATCGGTGACAGCCTGCGTGCCTGCACCGGCACGCTGGTCGACCAGTACTGGGTGCTCACCGCCGCGTCCTGCTTCGCCGACGACCCGGCGCAGCCGTTGGCGCTGGCTGCTGGCGCACCGAAGTGGAAAACCAGCGCCACCGTGGGGGGGATGTCTGCCGAGGTCGCCGAGCTGGTGCCGCGCCAGGACCGCGACCTCGTGATGGCGCGCCTGGCCACCCCGGTCGGGGGCATCACCCCCCTGGCGGTCGCGACCACGGCCCCCGGCGCCGGGCAGACCCTGCGCGTGGCCGGCTACGGGCGGACGAAGGACGAGTGGGTGCCGAACAAGCTCCACACCGGTGCCTTCACCGTCGATACCGTCAACCCGACCGTGCTCGGCATCACTGGCACCAGCGGCGCCGCGGTCTGCAAGGGCGACACCGGCGCCCCCGCGATCCGCGAGACGAACGGCAAAGCCGAACTCGTCGCCGTCGCCTCCCGCTCCTGGCAGGGCGGCTGCCTCGGCACCCCGGCCGTCGAAACCCGCACCGGTGCCACCAGCACCCGCGTCGACGACCTCGCCGGGTGGGTGCAGCAGGTGAGGGCCTCCCGCCCGGACAGCCGGCTGTTCGCGGTCGGCGGTGACAACCGGATCTGGACCAACCAGGGCTCCTACAGCACGAACGTGTGGGGCACCTTCGACGCCGTGCCGAACAACAGCGGCATCCGGCAGGTCAGCGCCGTCACCATGGGCACCACCACCCGCCTGTTCGTCGTCGGCGGCGACCAGCGCATCTGGACGTCGAGCAACGACGGGGCGAACGGCTCCTGGAGCCAGTTCCAGGCCCTGCCCGATGCGGCCGGTGTGCAGCAGGTGACCGCCGTCGCCATGGGCGACAAGGTCCGCGTGTTCGCCGTCGGCTCGGACCAGAAGATCTGGACCTCCACGGGCGACTACACCGCCGGCAAGTGGAGCACGTTCCAGGCCCTGCCCAGCAGCGGCATCAAGCAGGTGACCGCCACCGCCGTCAGCAACACCGTGCGCCTGTTCGCCATCGGCGGCGACCAGCGGATCTGGACCACCACCGGCGACTACACCGCCGGCACCTGGAGCACGTTCCAAGCCATCCCCAGCAGCGCCATCCAGCACATCACCGCCACCACCATCGGCAACACCGTGCGCCTGTTCGCCGTCGGCGGCGACCAGCGCATCTGGACCACCGACAGCACCACCGGCGGACCCTGGACCACCTTCGACCCCGTGCCCAACGCCGCCGGCGTCAAGCAGGTCGCCGCCACCACCATCGGCGACACCATCCGTCTGTTCGCCATCGGCGCCGACGACCAGATCTGGACCGCCGACAAGAAGGCCGACGGCAGCTGGACCACCTTCTACGCCGTCACCAGCAGCGCCATCCAGAGCATCACCGCCACCCCCGCCGGCTGACACCACGCCCAGTACCGACACCCCCGTCGAGCTCGGCCGCCCAACAGGTGCCGAGCCTGACCGGGCGTGTCACCATCCGACATCCCAGGAGCACCTTTCCATGTCCCGCAAGTCCTCATCCAGTTCCTGGCGGGCGGGTGTGCTGGTGGCAGCCATCGCCGCCAGCACACTGACCACGTCCACCTCCACTCCGGCCGGAGCTGTCCCCGGCGACCCGGTCGCCAACGACGCCTACACCGCTACCGAGCGCCTGCGCATCGGCGACAACCTGCGTGCCTGCACCGGCGCCCTCGTGGACCGCAACTGGGTACTCACCGCGGCCTCCTGCTTCGCTGACGACCCCTCCCAGCCCGGCAGCCTGCCCAACGGCGCACCGAAGTGGAAGACCACCGCCGCCATCGCCGGCAAGAACGCCGAGGTCGCCGAGCTGGTGCCACGCCAGGACCGCGACCTCGTCATGGCACGCCTTGCCACGCCCGTTGACGGCGTTACCCCGCTCGCCGTCGCCACCACCACCCCCACCACAGGCGAGAAACTGCGGGTACCAGGCTACGGGCGCACCAAGGACGAGTGGGTGCCGGACAGACTGCACTCGGGCGCGTTCACGCTGGACTCGGCCGACTCGAAGTCCGTCGCCCTCACGGGCACTGGTGGTGCGGTGGTCTGCAAGGGCGACACCGGCGCCCCCGCCATCCGCGAGACGAACGGCAGAGCCGAACTCGTCGCCGTCGCCTCCCGCTCCTGGCAGGGCGGCTGCCTGGGCACCCCTGCCACCGAGACGCGCACCGGTGCCACCGGTGGCCGTGTCGACGATCTGGCTGGTTGGGTACAGCAGATTCGGGCGAAGGCCATGGGCTGGAAGACCCAGACCTTGGTCCGCAGCGACGCCAATCTCTATTTCGCGTCCCGTCTCTACGACGGTTCGTGGACTCCGTATGAGGACGTTCAGGCGACGGCCGGCAACATCGGCGGAGTACGCGCCGTGGCCTCGGCTGGCGTCGACACCGCCACCCACATCATCGCTCTTGGCGGCGACGGACACCTGCACTACGCCATCCGGAACCTGGACGGCAGTTGGGCCCAGCGCTTCGTCGACCTCAACGTCGCGCTCAACGACCTCGGCAACATCACTCAGGTCGCCGTCGCGTCCGTCGGCAACGATCTGCACGTCGCCATTGTCGCCAACGACATCCTGTTCCACACAGTACGCAACGGCGCCGGCGAGTGGAGTGCCTTCGGTGTCGTCACCGATGTCGTCGGCCCGCTCAAGGGCATCACTTCCATCTCCGCTGCGGGCACCGCGGGTGGCGAACTGCACATCGCCGCCGTGTCCGGCGGACGGATTTACCACACCCTGCGCAAGGCGACTGGAACATGGAGCGGTTGGGGGGCCGTCGCGCAGGCCGCCGGCGCGACTGCGCCGGTGACCGCGGTCGCCGTCTCCCGCCAGAACAACGACCTGAACCTCGCCCTCGTCGCTAGCGACGGCCAATACCACACCATGCGCTGGGCTAACGGTAGCTGGCAGCCTATGGCCTCCCTCGCCGGCGTCATCGGAAACGTCACCGGCACCAGCATCAGCGCCAGCCCCGTTGATAGCGACGCAGTGTTCGCGGTGACCACCATGGACAACAAGGTCCTGCTGACCGCCCGCCACAGCGATGGCACCTGGGCCGCGCCCGAGAGCCTCGACCTCACTGCCATCCCCGGAAACCACACCGGAACCGTGATCACCGGCACCCTCTGACCACCGCGGCTCCAAGAGGCCCGGCGGGTGCGGTTCTTCCGGCCAGCCCTCTTGGCCTGCCTTCACGAGCTGCTGACTCGATCAGCTGTGCCCGACCTGTCGCTGACTCGGCTCTGCGCAGCTCCCTGCGGCGGGCCTGCCCGTCGGCACCGACGGTGGTGACGACGAGGACCCAAGCCGCGAAGCCCCAGGACTGGCCCCGTCCACGGTGCCGGGCTGCGCGTCACCAGGCTGGCTCACCCCATATCCTCCTTATCCGACAGGAACTCCAAGCAATGACCCACCAGCTTTCGTCCCGCTCCTGGCGTACCGGTCTGCTCGCCGTCGCCACGGCCACCGGCGCGTTGACCACACTCACTGCCACCCCGGCCGGTGCCGTGGCCGGCGAGCCGTCGACCGATGCCGCCTACACCGCCACCGTGCGTCTGGTCATCGGCGACAACTTCCGTGCCTGTACCGGTGCCCTCGTGGACCGGTACTGGGTGCTCACCGCTGCGTCCTGCTTCACTGACGACCCCGCCCAGCCCCAGACGCTGGCCACCGGTGCTCCGAAGTGGAAGACCACCGCCACCGTCGGCGGCAAGGCCGCCGACGTCGCCGAGCTGGTGGCCCGCCAGGACCGCGACCTCGTCATGGCCCGCCTGGCCACCCCCGTCACCAACATCACGCCCCTTCCCGTCGCCACCACCGCACCCAGCGCCGGACAGAGCCTGCGGGTGAACGGCTACGGGCGCACCAAGGACGAGTGGGTGCCGGACAAGCCCCACACCGGCGCCTTCACGCTCGACACTGTGAGCGCCGGTGGGCTCGGCATCACGGGCGCGGGAGGCGCCGCGGTCTGCAAGGGCGACACCGGCGCCCCCGCCGTCCGCGAGACGAACGGAAGGGCCGAGCTCGTCGCTGTGGCCTCACGTTCCTGGCAGGGCGGCTGCCTCGGGGCCCCTGCCACCGAAACCCGCACTGGCGCCTACAGCGCGCGCGTCGACGATCTGGCCGGGTGGGTCCAGCAGACCGTGTCCGCGTGGGGCGTCAAGGTCGACTACTCCTCGGCGGTCGTGAACTCCGTCTACAACCCCGACACCAGGACCGCCGAGATCTTCGCCCTGGGCACCGACGGCGTCCTCGCCCACAACTCCAAGACCGAGAACCAGGACTGGAGCGGATGGTCGACCCTGGAGAAGTGGCAGTTCACCGGAATCCCCTCCACCATCTACAACCCCGCCACCAAGACCCTCGAACTCTTCGCCGTCGGCAAGGACGGCAAGCTCTGCCGCAACCACTGGGACCCAGCAGCCAAGAAGTGGATGGGCTGGGCCGCCCTGCCCGGCATCTCGAACCTCAAGGCCAACCCCGTCGCCGTGTACAACCCCTCGAACCAGACCGCCGAGGTGTTCGCCCTGACCACCGACGGCTACATGACCCACTCCTACAGCACCAACGGCGCGCCGTGGGATGACGTCCGCCTGCACGGCGACTGGCAGTTCAACGGCACCCCCACCACCGTCTACAACGCGGCCACCGACGCCGTCGAACTCTTCGCGACCACCAGCCGTAACGAGCTCGGCCACAGGTACTGGGACAACAAGACCAAGTCCTGGAGCGACTGGGGCACCATCAGCGGACCTGCCGTGGCCGGCAGCCCCACCGCCGTCGTGAACCCCGCCAACAACAGCGCCGAGGTCTTCGTCACCACCACGAACGGCACGATGGCCCACTCCTACAGCCTCAACGGCGCCCGCTGGAGCGACGTCACCACCATGAGCCAGTGGCAGTTCAACGGCACCCCCACCGCCGTCTTCAACCCCGCCGCCAACGCCGTCGAACTCTTCGCCGTGCGCACGACCGGCGAGCTCGGCCACACCTACTGGGACAACAAGACCAAGACCTGGGCCGACTGGAGCTCCATCAGCGACTGGAAGTTCTCCGGCACCCCCTCCGTCACCTACAACGCCGACACCAACACCCTCGAACTTTTCGCCACCGGCACCAACGGCACGATGTCCCGCGCCACCTACACGAACAACAAGTGGCTTCCCTGGGAAACCATGCCCGGCTGGACCTTCGCCACCACCGGCTGACCCTGATCTGCCGGCATCCCGACAACGCCAGCAGTGAAGCCGGTGGAGGCGCATACTGCACCTCCACCGGCTCCATAGCGCGGCACCAAAAGTGGCCGGCTGCTCGGCGGGGGTCAGGCCAGCAGGCGCAGCAGGGCGGCGGTGGCCGCGATGAGTACCTCGGCCTCAGCGTGGGTGTAGGTGTGGTCCTTCGTGCTGGGGTCGGTGTGCATAGCGCCGCTCGCCTGGTCCTCGAGGGCGGACCGGACCAACGCCCAGCGTTCGTCCACGGTGATCTGGCCCTTGTCCTTCTTGCCCGGCCAGTTCCAGCCGCTTGCCGGGCGGTGTGGAACAGGCGTAGCCGCACGCCCTGGTCGGGGCGCTCGGCCGGTTCAACGACCGGGTTGCAGCTGGGCAACGGGCATCAGCTGGCTTCGGCGGAACGGGTTCGGAGATCGGCATGGACGGTCTTGCCGTAGGGCTCTGGGGTAGCACCCCAGTGACCGCCGGTGAGGTGGTGAACCAGGGCCATGCCGCGGCCGGACTCGGCGGCGGGCCCTGCGTCGATGAGGCAAGGCAGGACGCGGGAGCCGTCGCGGACGCTGATCCGCACGCAGCGGTCGGTGATGCGCTCGACGGAGACCGTCATCTTCCGCTGGCAGCCAGTCTTCGCGGCGTTGGCGACCAGCTCGCTGATGATGAGTTCGCCGGCCTCGACCAGGTCCTCCAGCCCCCACCCGCGCAGCGCGGTGCGCACCAGGCGACGGGCCGCCGAAGCGGCCTGCGGCTCGTACGGCAGCAGCGTCCTGGCACAGCTGGCGGCCGGGCGAGGTGTGGGGGTCTCGACAGCTGCGGTCACCGGGCACCTCGCGCCCGCCGGCTCCACTGCTGCGCGGACGCGGCCGGTGGGCGGTGGGTTATGGGGTGCGCGGCCACGGCGGTACTCCGCTCTCTCGTCGGCGGTGACGGCTGCGCCTACCCGACGGGGCAGGCGGGCGGGCGCAGCGGCCCCAGCTCGCCCGCCGGGGCCCGGGCGTCCGAGCCGTCACGGTGGGCGACGGATCGACGGTAGGGAGTGACCGGCCGGGCCCTCAACGCGTTTGCACGCGTTTGCAGGGATTCACCCGAGGGAGTCAGCGGCCCGGGTGATCAGGGCCCGCGCTTGCGCGCCGTGGACCGCGAAGTCCTTGAGCCGGTCGAAGGCCTGGCCGTAGAGCGCGAGTTCACTGGGCGTGGTGACGGTCACCTGGGCGGACAGCAGCTCCACCCCGGCCTCGGCGTCGTCGAAGATGTTGAACGTCTCCACCGGCCACATGGTGCGGGTCGCGGTGAAGGGGATGACGCCGAGCGAGACGGCCGGCAGCGCCATGGCGGCGAGCAGGTGCTCCAGTTGTTCGGCCATCGTCTCGACGGTGCCGAGGCGGTAGTAGAGGACGGACTCCTCCACCAGGATCGCGAAGCGGTGTTGGCCGGTGCGCACGACGCGGGAGCGGGCCAGGCGCGCTTTGACGGCGTCGGCGACGTCGTTGGGGGTGCGGCGGAAGTCGGCCACCGTGGCGAGCAGGGCGGTGGCGTACGCCTCGGTCTGCAGGACGCCTGGCACGACGCGGGAGGAGTAGGAGCGGAAGTGCCGGGTGCGTTCGTAGAGGGGCGCCGCGGATTCCTGGAGTCGGCGCAGGCCGGTGCGGGTGAGGCGGCGCCACTCGACGTACATGGAGTCCACGGCGCGGTTGGCGGCGATCAGGTCTGCGGCCTGGTCGTCGGCGTCGCAGACCCTGCACCACGTGCGGATGTCGGCGTCCGAGGGCGCGGTCTTGGCGTTGATGATGCGGGATGTCTTGGCGCCGTTCCAGCCGCACCGGGCGGCCAGCTCCTGGCCCTGGAGACCGGCGTCCTGCATGATCTCGCGCAGCCGCGCTGCGACGGCCAGGCGGGCTTCCTGGGCGCTGGAGGACGGTGAGGCGGGCACGGGGGCTGGTCGTCCGGTCCGGGCGTCAGACGGTGTACTGCTCGTGCGGGACGGCGCGCTCCCAGACGGCCTCGAACGCGTCTGCGCAGAGCTTGGCCACGGCAGGGTCCTCGCACATCTCCGGCCCGGCCGAGGCCCCGTCGCCGGTGAAGTGGTTGAAGCGCACGATCCTGCCGTCGAACAGCCAGAAGTCGTTCCCCGGCAGGGCAAGGTCGGAGGCGTGGCGGCGCGGCAGCCACCGGACCTGCTCGCCTGCCGCGAGGTTGACCACGGTGCCGGCGTGCTCGTAGCGGATGTATTCGGTGACCGGCTCGGAGACGATCCGGGCGCGGCGCACCACGACACCGCGGGCGACGGCGGACCGGATCATCGACACCCAACCGGACCAACCCACGCCCTCGGGATCGAGGTCCGGATGCACGCCGGTCCGCTGGAACTGCTCGAACTCCTCGGCTTCACCGGCGATGCCGTAGGAGTCGCGCATCTCCAGGTGCACCGCGGAGTGCTCGGCGCCGGCCAGTAGCTCAGAGAAGGCCGTCACGTTCGGCATCGTCCAACGCCTTCCTGATGACCTGTGCCATGCGCAGCGGGATGCGGGTCACGTTCTCGTGGTCAGGGGTACCGACGGAGTGCCCGGGCACCCACTCGGTCGTACCGATCTCCGTCAGGAGGTCCTCGCCGGGCTTGAGGCCCTGGACGACCAGCTCCCTCTTGGCGTCGTCCACCCACACCATCGGGCTCTCGTCCTTGCCGGTGTTGGGGTCCACCCCGGCGAACCGTAGCGTCATGATGCCCTCCCGTACCAAGTCGGTTGCGCGGCTTTGCACGACGTTCCACCTGCAGGTGACGGCGCGTCAAGAGCGCGCAGGCGCAGTCAGGCACCTGGTCACCCTGCCTTTCCCGGGGCTGCGGCTACCGGCCGGGGGTCCGGCACGGCTGGTTCCAGGTAGCGGTGGACTTCCTCAAGGCCGCAGACGCGCTCGACCACTAGGCTGCCGCTGGCCCGCTGGTGGCCCGACCTGCCCCGCCTGCGTCTGCAGGCTCCCGCCGGGGCTCCGGTGCTCGCCCACGACCTGGTGGTAGGCAACGAACAGGCCCACCTCGACGGCGCGACCGACACCTAGCCCTGGAGCATGCACTCCAGGCCTTGATGCCCGAGTGGGAGAAGTCCCCGCGCACACCGACTACGGCGCGCCGCTCGACCGCCCAGTGCCCGCCAGCCTCGGTCATCACCCTTCCACCGGCCACCCCGCACGGCTGACCCGCCGCAGCCGACGACGTCCTCACGGCGAGAGCGAGCGCCAGACCTCAGTCGCCATCGACCGGTCGATCAGCTCATCGGCATCCGGAAACTCGCCGGTCAGCACAGCGGCGAGGAACTCGGCCATCCCACCGTCGAAACGGACCCACTCGCTGATGCCGAAACGCCACACCACGACCGGCCACTGATCGGGCTCCCCGACCGAGGTGTCCCAGCAGAAGTAGTCGGAGGAGGTGTTGTTCGCCCAGGCGAGCAGACACCCCTTCGCCGGAAACGGCTCGTACGGGCGGCCGTCTATCCCGTCCCAGCCGTACCACTCCGCCAGCATCTCCCCGACGTCCTTGTTGAACTGGTGGAGGCCGTCGAACCTCCCCTCATCCGGAACTCCGGCCCTGAGCGACGGCGCCACTACCAGGAGATCACCCGAGTACTGGACACGGCCATACCGCTCCACAAACTCTCGGAAGTCCGAGGGAAGGCGAACGCCGAGCCGCTCGGCGGCCCCCTCCCAACGCACCTCGACGCGCTCACGGCCGGGAGCGCCCATAAGCTCCCCAAGACGACCAATATCACCAGTCATCTTTACACCTCCCTAGTCTCCGAACTGAACCACGGGCCTGACGCCCCCGGCCGAGTGGTTGCCCGGCAACGCCTACGGCGCCACCGAACAGACTCCGGCCAGGCCCGCGCCGGTGACGAAGGCGCGGGCGGCGCGGGCACGCCGAGGCGGCACAGCACAGGCGGAGCCGTGGAAGGGCTGCGCAGCCTGACCACCGAGGTCTCTTCTGAGGCTCGGCGCACCTCCTCCTGGACGGCGGCCTGACGGCCACCCACACCCGCCCCCGGCCCGATGCCAGGACAGCGCCAAGACGGCGGCGGGACCCGGACGGCGCCCGGACCGCGGCGAGGCGAACGCCGAGGCGGACACGGGACGGCCGCCTCCTGGCCGACCACCACGACCAGGAACAGCGACCCAAGCGACCCGCACAGCGGCGCGGACCGGCGGCCGCCCGGACGCCAGTGTCGGCGACGGGTGAAACGAGGACCACGGACGGCGGATCAAAAGCGGGTCACTGCGTGATCTCTTGATCATCCTGACTTCACTGGTACGGGA
>NZ_JBIRJC010000074.1:0-17738 GCF_044329365.1 Kitasatospora sp. NPDC017646
GCACCCCGCTGCACCGCCTGCCCCAGGTTACGGCTACCCCCACCCCCCGGGGGTGCACCCCAAATGGGGGGGGGCCGGGGGGGGGGGGGGCCCCGGGGGGGGGGGGGGGCCCGGGGCCACCGCCGTGTGGGGGTGGGCGTGGGGGAGTGGGGGGTCAGTCCCGCTGGTCCTCCGGGAGGCTGATCACCCAGCGGGTGGCCTGCCGGGGGCGCAGGTAGAACAGCCAGTAGAGGGTGGCGAGGGCGGTGATGCCGCCGGTCCACAGCAGCGGTTCGGCGTCCAGCTGGGTCATGACGTAGACCAGGACGACGATCAGCAGCACCGGGACGGCCGGCCACAGCGGCATCCGCCAGGCGGCGGCGTGCTTGTGGTGGCCGCGGCGGGAGAGCAGCGAGGCGATGGCGACCAGCAGGTACATCGCCGTGACGGCGACGCCGGTGATGTTGCTGAGCAGCTCGCCCTTGACGAAGCAGAGCGCGGCGCCGGGCAGGCCCACGGCCAGGGTGGCGATCCACGGGGAGCCGAAGCGGCCGAGGGTGCCGAAGGCCTTGTTGACCGGCTCGGGCCAGGCCTTGTCACGGGCGGAGGCGAACAGCACCCGGGAGTTCTGGATGACCATGACGATGCCGGCGTTGATGATGGCCAGCGCGATGCAGAGGCTGATGAAGGTGCCGACCGCGGAGTTGCTCCAGGCGGTGACCATGCCGGAGATGTCGCCCGAGGTCAGGCTCTGCAGGTCGGGGGCGCCCATGGTGATGGCGGCGACCGGGACCAGGATGATGGCGCTGGACAGGCCGAGGGTCCACAGCACGGTGCGGGAGACGGTGCGGCGGGGGTCCTCCAGCTCCTCGGACAGGTAGACGGCGGTGGAGAAGCCCTGGGTGGCGAACAGCGCGATGCCGAGCGCGCCGATGATGGCGCCGATGCCGACCGGGCTGGCGGCGCCGCCGTCGGTGGAGACCAGGCCGTGCAGCAGGCTCGGGTGGTGGGCGTTGGTGTGGGCGAAGCCGAGCACCGAGACCACGCCGGCCGCGATGACCTCCAGGACCAGGAAGATGCCGGTGATCCAGGCGTTGGCGCGCAGGTCGAGCAGGCCCGCCAGGGTGGCGGCCAGCATCACGGCGGCGCCGGCGATCGGCTTGTCGACGTGCAGGACGGGCGCCAGGTAGTCGGCGGTGCCGAGGGCGATGACCGAGGGGACGATCATCACCACGATGAGCGACTGGATGAAGACCAGCCAGCCCGCGAGCCGCCCGGCCAGGGTGCCGACCATGGCGTACTCGCCGCCGGCGCTGGGGATCAGGGTGCCGAGCTCGGAGTAGCAGAACGCGACCGCGATGCAGAGCACCGAGCCGATCGCGATGGCCAGGGCGGTGGCGCTGCCGATGCTGGAGAACAGCTCCGGCACGATCACGAAGAGCGTCGAGGCCGGGGTGACGCAGGACAGCGTGAGCAGGGTGCCGCCCACGACGCCGATGGAGCGCTTGAGCTGCTGGGGCGCGGCCCCGTCCGCCGTGGCGGCTACGGTCTGTGGCGGGCGAAGCGTGTCGGTCATCTGGATTCCGATCGGCTCTGTGCGGTCCTGGGACGGGAGCGGTATCGCCTCCGCTGGCTGGTCGCTCGGGTCTGTTCCGGTCGCTCCCGGGGCGCAATGGAACCTTGGGCGTATTGATCGCGTCAACGTCGGAACCGCTTCGGAATCCGTTGCGGTGAACGGCATAAACATGCGATCCGATGATCACTTAGGGTCATGGCGCTGTTTGTCCGACTTGTTACTTTGGCTACATCGGCCATGAATCAAAGGTGAACTGCGCATTGCAGGCCGCCATTCAAAGGTGACGGCCTGGACGGGCGAAGACACGCCAGGCGCCATCCGGTGGTGCGACAACTGCCCGGGTGGGTACGGGAACCGCAGCCCCGGCCCGGAAAGACGTAGGTAACGTTTCAGCACCTGGGACGCCGAAGGGGTCGGACTCCGTCGAGTCCGACCCCTTCGATCACGATCCGTAGCGAACGACCCGCTCATGCGCTCCGGTCACTGCACCGGCAGCCAGCCCGTCTGGACCATCTGCCCGTTGGTCGCACGGCGTGACACGTAGATCCCGCGGCCAGGCGGCAGCGCCTGCGGCTTGACCGTTCCCAGCAGCGCGCCCTCGTCCCGGTTGCCGGACAGGATGACGCCCTGCCCGCCCAGCTCGCGCATCCGCTGCATCACCGGCTCGTACATCGAGCGCCCTGCCCCGCCCGCGCTGCGGGCCACGATCACCCGCAGGCCGATGTCCCGGGCGAACGGCAGGAACTCGGCCAGCGGCGCCAGCGGGTTGCCCGAGCTGGTCGCGACCAGCTCGTAGTCGTCGACGATCACGAACATGTCCTTGCCGCTGTACCAGCTGCGGTTGCGCAGCTGCTCGGCGGTCACGTCCGGGCCGGGCAGGCGGCGGGCGCAGGCCCCGCGCAGCATGTCCACGATCGCGGCCATGGCCGGCTGGGCGGCCGCGTACTCCACCAGGTACTCCTGCGGCACGGTGCCCAGCAGCGCGCGCCGGTAGTCGCCGACCACGATGCCCGCCTGGTCCGGGGTGTAGCGCTCGGTGATCTGCTTGACCAGCATGCGCAGCAGCGCGGACTTCCCGGACTCGGTGTCGCCGAACACGATGAACAGCGGGTCGGTCTCGAAGTTGACGAACACCGGCGCCAGCTCGGCCTCGTCCACGCCGAAGGACACGCCGCGCTCCGGGTGCTCGAAGCCCTTCGGCAGCGAGTTCCCGTCCAGGACGGCCGGCAGCATCCGCACCTGCGGGGCGCGCGGGCCGGTCCAGGCCCCGTCGACTGCGCCGACCAGCCCGGCCACGCCGTCCTGGAGGTCGTCCACCGAGGAGGAGCCGTCCAGCCGCGGCAGGCCGCCCAGGAAGTGCAGCCGCTCCGCGGTGATGCCGCGCCCGGCCAGCGGCGGGACGTTCTGCGCCACCCGGCGGTCCACCTCGGACTCCATCGCGTCACCGAGCTTCAGCTCGACGCGGTTCTGCAGCAGGTCCTTCAGCGCCGGGCGCACCTCCGCGTAGCGGGCCGCGGTGATCACCAGGTGGACGCCGTAGCCGAGGCCGCGCTGGGCGATGTCGCCGATCACCGGCTCCAGCCCCTCGAACTCCTGCTTGAAGGTGTTCCACCCGTCGATCATCAGGAACACGTCGCCGAACGCCTCGTCCGGCAGCTGCCCGGCCGCCCGGCGGGCCCGGTACGTCGCGATGGTGTCGATGCCGGTCGCCCGGAACAGTTCCTCGCGCCGGTTCATCACCGCGTGCACCTCGGAGACCATCCGGCGCACCTTGTCCACGTCCAGGCGCCCGGCCACCCCGCCGACGTGCGGCAGGCCGGTCAGTGACTGGAAGCTGCCCGCGCCGAAGTCCAGCAGGTAGAACTGCACCTCGCGCGGGGTGTGGGTGAGGCCGAAGGCGGCCGTCATGGTGCGCAGCACGGTCGACTTGCCGGAGCGCGGCCCGCCCACGATCAGGCCGTGGCCGGCCGCCCCGGAGAAGTCGACCTCCAGGATGTCGGTCTTCTGCTCGCGCGGCTTGTCCACGATGCCGATCGGCGCCCGCAGCCGGCCGCCCGGGTAGCCCGGCGCGGTCAGCCCGCGCTCCGGGACGACCTGCAGCGGCGGCAGCAGGTGGTCGATGCTCGGCGCCTCGTCCAGCGGCGGCAGCCACACCTGGTGCGCCGCCGGGCCCTGGCCGGCCATCCGCTGGACGAACACGTCCAGCACGGTGTCCACCAGCGCGTCGTCCTGCTCCGGCGCCTGCGGCGTCTCCTCCTCCACCGGCTCCGGCGGCAGGTCGACGAAGGCCGAGGTGAACTCCACCGGCCGGGCGTTCACCCGCCGCCCGCCGGTCGACCGCTGCTGCCCCGGCGCCCGGTACGGCCCCGAGACGTACGCGGCCTTGAACCGGTCCATCACGTCCTCGCCGAACTTCAGGTAGCCGACGCCCGGCACCGGCGGCAGGTGGTAGGCGTCCGGCACGCCGATCGCCGCCCGCGACTCGGCCGCCGAGAAGGTGCGCAGACCGATCCGGTACGACAGGTAGGTGTCCAGGCCGCGCAGCTTGCCCTCCTCCAGGCGCTGCGAGGCCAGCAGCAGGTGTACGCCCAGGGAGCGGCCGATCCGGCCGATCTGGATGAACATCTCGATGAAGTCGGGCTTGGCGGTGAGGAGTTCGGAGAACTCGTCGATGATCAGCACCAGCGAGGGCAGCGGGTCCAGCGCTGCGCCGGCCGCCCGGGCCCGTTCGTACTCGTGGATGTTGGCGTAGTTGCCGGAGCGGTGCAGCAGCTCCTGGCGGCGGTGCAGCTCGCCCTCGATCGCGTCGCGCATGCGGTCGACCAGGGTGAGCTCGCCCTCCAGGTTGGTGATCACCGCGGAGGTGTGCGGCATGTCCGCCATGCCGAGGAAGGTCGCGCCGCCCTTGAAGTCGGCGAGTACGAAGTTCAGCGTCTCCGAGGAGTGGGTCATCGCCAGCGCGAGCACCAGCGTGCGCAGCAGCTCCGACTTGCCGGAACCGGTCGCGCCCACGCACAGGCCGTGCGGGCCCATCCCCTCGAGCGCGGCCTCCTTGATGTCCAGGTAGACGTGCTCGCCGTTGGCGCCGACGCCGATCGGCACCCGCATCCGTTCGTGCTGGGCGCGCGGGCGCCAGCTGCGGGCCACGTCGAAGGAGCCCGGATCGCCCGAGTTCATCATGTCGGTGAAGTCCAGGTTGGACAGCAGTGGCTCGTCGTCCCCGCCGGCCGAGGCCCGGTACGGCGCCAACTGCCGTGCCAGCGCCTCGGACTGCCACAGCGAGAGCAGGTCCGGCTTGCCGGCGTACGTCGCCCCGGAGGCCGAACGCAGCACCAGCTCCTGCGGGTTGACCGTCACCATCAGGTGCCCGCTCGGCTCGTCCACCTCGCCGGGGACGACCTCGATGACGGTCACCCCCTGCACGCCCTCGGGGCCGGCCAGCACCGAGTCGTGCGGCACCCCCGCGCCGTCCATGATGACCACCAGGTGCGGCTGGTCCGCCGCGGGTGCCGCGTCCCGGACGAAGCGCTGGCGGCCGGACAGCTCCTCCTGCAGCAGGTACTCCAGCTCGCCCAGGTCATGGGCGCTCAGTCGGCGCGAGCCCGCGCCGTCCGCCTCCTTGCGGTGCTGGTTGTGCGGCAGCCACTTGGTCCAGTCCCACTCCTCGGCCGCGCCGGGCGCCGCGGCGACCGCGATCAGCAGGTCGTCCGGCGAGTGGAGGGTGGTCAGTTGGGCGATCATCGCGCGCACGTTGCCGTACACCGAGTCCGGGTCCCCGCACACCGTGATGTGGTAGAACGCCCGCAGCGAGACCGCCAGCGGAAGGTCCTGGAGGGTGCCGTGGGCCTTCAGGAAGGAGTGCATCGCGGCCGCCGACAGCGGCTCCAGCTCGTCCATCGGCGCGGTCTGCGGCGCCACCAGCGGGGTGGACAGCTGCACCGGCCCGAGACCCACCCGGATCTGCGCGAAGTCGCCGTCCGCCGTCCGCCGCTCCCACAGCCGCCGCCCGTCCTCGACGATCGACCACAGCTGGTCCGGCGCCGGGTTCAGGAACAGCAGCGCGCCGCGCTGGCTCTCCGCCGTGCGGCGCACCTGGCGGCGGGTCTGCTGGAGGTACTTGAGGTAGTCGCGCCGCTCGTCCGCCATCGCGGTCGAACCACCCTTGCGGGCCCGCACGATCTGGGCCAGCACCATGCCGACCGTCGAGACGATCATCAGACCGCCCATGATCTTCATCGGGGGAGCCGCGCCCGGCGAGAAGAAGAACACCGCCGAACCGCCCATGCCGAGCATCGGCAGGATGCTCATCAGCCAGTCCTCGCCGCCCTGCCGGGGCAGTTCGGGCGGACTGACCAGCTCCACCGGCTCGTCCGGCACCGTCGGCGGGTACGCCCTGGCCGGTCGCTTGACCATGATCACACCCATGCGTCATCCACCCCGCGGCGTCGATCGATCACTTCGGCATCAGCCCTCACGCGACTGCGCCCGCTCCGGTACGGGTTCCCGAGACTGAGGACGCCCCACACAGCGCAGCCCCCGTACCACCGTGCGCAGGCGCCGATCCTAACGGTCGCCCCCGCACCGCCCGCCACGCACCACCCGCCACGGCCCGCCCCCGCACCACCCGCCGGGCCCCGCCCCGCAGCGGCGCCGGGCACGAACCGAGCGGGTAGGGTAACGCCGCGCCAACTCGCGGCCCGGCCGGGCCGGTTCCACAGCCAGACCGCGCGCCGCGTGCCGCGGCACCGTCAACAACAGGGGGAGCGCCCAGTGCGTCGAAGGATCGAGGTGCGGCAATGAGCGAGCGGAGCGAGCTCATCATCGAAAGGTGCGTGCGGGCGAGTGCCCCTGCCGAGCGCGGCGAGGCGGGCGCGTGAGTCCTTCAGCTACCGCCACGGGCTACTGCCGGGTGACCGTCGTCGCGCCGGACCGCCGGATCGACGTCGCCCTGCCCGAGGACGTCGCACTCGCCGACGTCTACCCCGAGGTGCTGCGCCTGGCCAACCAGAGCCAGCCCGAGGGCACCCCCACCGGCTTCCACCTGGTCCGCCGCGACGGCACCGTGCTCGACAGCAGCCTGTCACTGGCCGCCCAGCAGGTCCGCGACGGCGACCTGCTGGCGCTGCGCCCCTTCGCCGAGTCCCTGCCGCCCGCCGTCTACGACGACGTCGCCGACGCCATCGCCAGCGCCGTCGAGGCCGACCGCCGGTTCTGGACCGTCGACCTCATGCGTGGCTTCGGCCTGATCGGCGCCGGGGTGCTGCTCACCCTGCTCGGCTTCGCGCTCTGGTTCTCCGACCTGCGCCACGACATGCACAGCCTGCCCGGCGTACTGGCCGGCGTCGCCGCCCTCGTGCTCACCGCGCTCGCCGGGGTCCGCGCCCGGGTCTACGGGGACGCCCCCGCCGCGGTCGCGCTCGGCCTCGGCGCCCTGCCGCACGCCATGATCGCCGGCAGCGGCATCATCGCCGTCGCCCACCGGTGGGACGGCCCCGGCCGGCTCCAGTTCCTGACCGGCTGCGTCACCGTCCTGGTGATCGCCGTGCTGCTGGCCGGACTGCTGCCCACGATGGACGCGGTGTTCGTCGCCGCCGCCTTCGTCGCCACCGCCGGCGCGCTCGCCACCTTCGCCGCCGTGCTGATGCCGGACACCCCGGCCGGGAACATCGCCGCCGTCACCGGAGTCGCCGCCGTCGCCGCGGTCGGCTTCCTGCCCAGCCTCTCCGCCCGGTTCGCCCGGCTGCCCGTCGGCTTCAGCGCCCCCGGGCAGACCCGCACCCGCAGCCGCGACTACGACGAGGAGGCCGAGCGCGCCGAGGCCGTCCAGTACGAGCGGATCGCCCACCAGGCCCGCCGCGGCCACGAGGTGCTGGTCGGCCTGGTCGGCGGCTGCGCCGCGGTCGTGGTCGGCGCCTGCGCCGTCCTCTCCTTCACCGACCGGACCTTCCCCGAACTGCTCGCGCTCGTCCTGGGCATCGCCACCATGCTGCGCGCCCGGCTGTTCCGCTACACCGCGCAGGTCCTCAGCCTCACCGCGGCCGGCCTGCTCGGCCTGTGCCTGCTGATCGTCGGACTGTCCCTGCACACCCCGCAGTTCGTCCTGCGCGCGGCCGGCTCCGGCACCGACCTGGACCTGCGCACCATCTGGCTGACCGCCTCCATCGCCTTCGGTGCCGCGCTGCTCACCGCGATCGCCCTGGTGGTGCCCCGGCTCGGCGTCTCCCCGTTCTGGGGGCGCATCCTGGACCTCGTCGACAGCCTGACCCTGATCTCGCTGGTCCCGCTGGCGCTCGCCGTCCTGAACATCTACCGGCTGGTCCGCGGCGCCACCGGCTGACCCGCGTACCAGTGCCGCCGACCCGCCGACCGGCCGGGTGGGCGGCACTGGTACGCTTGGCCTCCGAGCGCAGCCGTGTGCCCGCCCCTCCGTGGGGCGCAGGCCACGGACCGTGCTCACGATGCCGAGTTCTCGCAGAGTCCTGTGCTGTCGACCAGGACCGCTCGGTAGACCTTGAAGGAGTTGCAGTGGCTCTCGCCTCTGACGTCAAGAAGCAGATCATCGCCGAGTTCGGCCAGAAGGAGGGCGACACCGGCTCCCCCGAGGTCCAGGTCGCCATGCTCTCCCGCCGCATCTCGGACCTGACCGAGCACCTCAAGTTCCACAAGCACGACCACCACTCGCGCCGTGGCCTGCTGATCCTGGTCGGCCAGCGCCGCCGCCTCCTGCAGTACCTGGCCAAGAAGGACATCGAGCGCTTCCGTGCGCTCGTCGACCGCCTGGGCATCCGCCGCGGTGCCGCCGGCGGCGCCCGCTAAGACCGCCGCTCGGGGCGGCTCCCCACACCGGGGAGCCGCCCCTCGCGCGTATGCCGCGGCGGTTCCGCCGCGGCACCCTGGCGCAACAACTCGCGCGCACCTCCCCAGGTGGCCGAGGATTGCACCGTAGGGTTGTGGGCATGCCGGGTGATGGCGCAGCAGCGCGCCACCCGGGCAGCGAGCCCGAACCCCCCGCGGGACGAAGGCTTCAAACGGAAGCCGCCCGCATCCGAGAGAGCGTCCAGACGCGGACCGCCCGTCCCGGCCCGGCAGCCGTGAGGCGCCGGTCCTCGGTAGTGGCCCCCGGAACCCCCGCAGCCGAGCGGGGCCCCCGGAGGCTTCGATCGAAGACCGGCCCGACTGCCGCCCTCCCTGGCGGGAGGGCCCCGGGGCCAACACCAGGCAGTGCGCGGGGACGCTCTCCCGGAGACGTACGAAAGAGGAGATCTTCCAGGTGGAAGAGAACGTGTTCTACGCCGAGGCCGTGATCGACAACGGTTCCTTCGGCACCCGTACCATCCGCTTCGAGACCGGCCGTCTGGCCCGTCAGGCCGCCGGCTCGGCCGTGGCCTACCTGGACGACGACACCATGGTGCTGTCGGCCACCAGCGCGTCCAAGCAGCCGAAGGAGCACTTCGACTTCTTCCCGCTGACCGTGGACGTCGAGGAGCGGATGTACGCCGCGGGCCGCATCCCCGGCTCGTTCTTCCGTCGTGAGGGCCGGCCCTCCGAGGACGCGATCCTCACCTGCCGCCTGATCGACCGCCCGCTGCGCCCGTCCTTCGTCAAGGGCCTGCGCAACGAGGTGCAGGTCGTCTGCACCGTGATGGCGCTCAACCCCGACCACCTGTACGACGTGGTCGCCATCAACGCCGCCTCCGCCTCCACCCAGCTGGCGGGCCTGCCGTTCTCCGGCCCGATCGGCGGCGTGCGCGTCGCCCTGATCAACGGCCAGTGGGTGGCCTTCCCGACCCACAGCGAGCTGGAGTCGGCCGTCTTCGACATGGTCGTCGCCGGTCGTGTCCTGCCGGACGGCGACGTCGCGATCATGATGGTCGAGGCCGAGGCCACCGACAAGACCATCAAGCTGGTCGAGGGCGGCGCCGAGGCGCCGACCGAGGAGGTCGTCGCCTCCGGCCTGGAGGCCGCCAAGCCGTTCATCAAGGTGCTGTGCGCCGCGCAGTCGCAGCTGGCCGCCCAGGCCGCCAAGCCGACCGCCGAGTTCCCGGTCTTCCTGGACTACCAGGACGACGTCCTCGCCGCGCTGACCGCCGCCGTCAAGGACGAGCTGGCCCAGGCCCTGACCATCCCGGGCAAGCAGGAGCGCAACAACGAGCTGGACCGCGTCAAGGCCGTCGCGGCCGAGAAGCTGCTCCCCGAGTTCGAGGGTCGCGAGAAGGAGATCAGCGCCGCCTACAACGCGCTGACCAAGAAGATCGTCCGCGAGCGCGTCATCAAGGACAAGGTCCGCATCGACGGCCGTGGCGTCACCGACATCCGCACCCTGGCCGCCGAGGTCGAGGCCATCCCGCGCGTCCACGGCTCGGCGCTGTTCGAGCGCGGCGAGACCCAGATCCTGGGTGTCACCACGCTGAACATGCTCCGGATGGAGCAGCAGCTCGACACGCTCTCCCCGGAGACGCGTCGCCGCTACATGCACAACTACAACTTCCCGCCGTACTCGGTCGGCGAGACCGGCCGCGTGGGCTCGCCCAAGCGCCGCGAGATCGGCCACGGCGCCCTGGCCGAGCGCGCCATCCTGCCGGTCCTGCCGACCCGCGAGGAGTTCCCGTACGCCATCCGCCAGGTCTCCGAGGCGCTCGGCTCCAACGGCTCGACCTCGATGGGCTCGGTCTGCGCCTCGACCATGTCGCTGCTGAACGCCGGTGTGCCGCTGAAGGCCGCCGTCGCCGGCATCGCCATGGGCCTGATCTCCCAGGAGATCGACGGTGAGACCCACTACGTCGCGCTGACCGACATCCTGGGTGCCGAGGACGCGTACGGCGACATGGACTTCAAGGTCGCCGGTACCCGCAACTTCATCACCGCGCTGCAGCTGGACACCAAGCTGAACGGCATCCCGGCCTCCGTGCTGGCCGCCGCCCTGAAGCAGGCCCGCGACGCCCGCCTGCACATCCTCGACGTGATGAACGAGGCCATCGACTCGCCCGACGAGATGTCCCCGAACGCGCCGCGCATCATCACCATCAAGATCCCGGTGGACAAGATCGGCGAGGTCATCGGCCCCAAGGGCAAGATGATCAACCAGATCCAGGAGGACACCGGCGCCGAGATCACGATCGAGGACGACGGCACCATCTACATCGGTGCCGCCGACGGCCCGGCCGCCGAGGCCGCCCGCACCACGATCAACCAGATCGCCAACCCGACCATGCCGGAGGTCGGCGAGCGCTACCTGGGCACCGTGGTCAAGACCACGACGTTCGGCGCGTTCGTCTCGCTCATGCCGGGCAAGGACGGCCTGCTGCACATCTCGCAGATCCGCAAGCTGGCCGGCGGCAAGCGCGTGGAGAACGTCGAGGACGTCCTCGGCGTCGGCGCCAAGGTGCAGGTCGAGATCGCCGAGATCGACCCGCGCGGCAAGCTCTCCCTGATCCCGGTCATCGAGGGCGAGGAAGCCGGCGAGGCCGCTTCCGAGTGAAGCGCCGCTAGCTGACCCTTGCGGCCCGTACGCCTCCCGGCGTGCGGGCCGCACCCTGTTGTCCACGCGTTCGTCCGTACGTGCCGTTGCACGTGCGTTTCCTCTGGAGGTACCCACCGTGGCCCAGGCCCCGGCGGTAAAGCAGCGTCCCGGCAGCACCCGGACCCTGCTCAAGGGCGTCGACGGCGTCGGCACGGTGCGCCGCTCCGTCCTGCCCGGCGGCCTGCGGGTCGTCACCGAGACCCTGCCGACGGTGCGCTCCGCGACCTTCGGCATCTGGGTCGGCGTCGGCTCGCGGGACGAGACCCCGCAGCTCAACGGCGCGACCCACTACCTGGAGCACCTGCTCTTCAAGGGCACCGAGCGGCGCAGCGCGCTGGACATCTCGGCGGCCCTGGACGCGGTCGGCGGCGAGATGAACGCCTTCACCGCGAAGGAGAACACCTGCTACTACGCCCGGGTCCTGGACACCGACCTGCCGCTGGCCATCGACGTGGTCTGCGACATGCTCACCGGCTCGCTGATCCGCTCCGAGGACGTCGACGCCGAGCGCGGCGTCATCCTCGAGGAGATGGCGATGGCCGAGGACGACCCGGGCGACGTGGTCCACGACCTGTTCGCCAAGGTGATCTTCGGCAGCGGCCCGCTCGGCCGCCCGATCCTCGGCACCCAGGAGACCATCAAGGCACTCACCCGGGACCAGATCGCCGGTTTCTACCACCGCCGCTACCGCCCGGAGAACCTGGTCGTCGCCGCGGCCGGCAACCTCGACCACCGCAAGGTGGTCAAGCAGGTCGAGCAGGCCTTCGCCCCGGTGCTGGCCCGCTCCACCGCGGCGCCCGCCGAGGCCCGCCGCGGCGTCAAGGCGCTGCGCACGGCCGGCAAGCTCGAGGTGCTCAACCGCTCCACCGAGCAGGCCCACCTGGTGCTGGGCGTGCCCGGGGTGCCCCGGCACGACGAGCGCCGCTGGGCGATGGGCGTGCTCAACGCGGCCCTGGGCGGCGGGATGAGCTCCCGGCTGTTCCAGGAGGTCCGGGAGAAGCGCGGCCTGGCGTACTCGGTCTACTCGTACTCCTCCTCCTACGCGGACAGCGGCCTGTTCGGCATCTACGCCGGCTGCCAGCCCAAGCGGGTCGAGGAGGTGCTGCGGATCTGCCGGGAGGAGCTGGCCAAGGTGGTCGCCGAGGGCATCACCGAGGAGGAGCTGCACCGCGCGATCGGGCAGATCTCCGGCTCCACCGTGCTCGGCATGGAGGACACCGGCTCCCTGATGAACCGGATCGGCAAGGCCGAACTCAGCTACGGGCACCACCTGTCGGTGGACGACATGCTGGAGCGGATCGCGGCGGTGACCCTGGAGGACGTCCACGCGGTGGCCCGTGATGTGCTGGGCGCGTACCGGCCGTCGCTGGCGCTGATCGGTCCGGTCAACGACAAGCGGGCCGCGAAGCTCGCCGATCTGCTGGTCTGAGAGGAATTCGCTATGACGCTGCGTGTCGCCGTGATCGGCGCCAGGGGACGGATCGGCTCCGAGGCGGTCAAGGCCGTCGAGGCCGCGCCGGACCTGGAGCTGGTCGCCGCCCTCGGGCGGGACTCGAAGCTGGAGGAGCTGACCGGGGCCGGGGCCCAGGTCGCCGTCGAGCTGACCCACCCGGACTCGGTGATGGGCAACCTCGACTACTGCCTCCGCAACGGCATCCACGTGGTCACCGGCACCACCGGCTGGACGGACGAGCGGCTCGCCACCGTCCGCGGCCGGCTGGCGGAGGCCCCGGACCTCGGCCTGCTGATCGCGCCGAACTTCTCCATCGGCGCGATCCTCGGCATGAAGTTCTCCCAGATCGCCGCCCGGTACTTCGAGTCGGTCGAGGTGATCGAGCTGCACCACGACCGCAAGGCCGACGCCCCCAGCGGCACCGCCACCCGCACCGCCCAGCTGATCGCCGCCGCCCGCGCCGAGGCCGGCCGGCCGGCGCAGCAGGACCCGACCACCCACAGCCTGCCCGGCGCGCGCGGCGCCGACGTGGACGGGGTGCCGGTACACGCCGTACGGCTGCGCGGCCTGCTCGCCCACCAGCAGGTGATGTTCGGCGACACCGGCGAGACGCTCACCATCCGGCACGACTCGCTGCACCACAGCAGCTTCATGCCGGGCATCCTGCTGGGCGTGCGCAAGGTCGTCGAGACCCCGGGGCTGACCTTCGGCCTCGAACACTTCCTGGACCTGTGAGCCCCTCATGACCTCCCGTACCGGTTTCTTCGTCCTGTCCGGCGTGCTGCTGCTGGTCGCCCTGCTCTGCGTGGGGGAGGGCGTGCAGCTGATCGCCACCGGCAAGCCGCTCGGCATCGGCATCGGCCTGTGCGCCTTCGTGATCCCGCTGATCGGTGTCTGGTTCCTGCGCCAGACCGTCCGCTTCGGCCGGGCCAGCGAGCAGCTCGCCCGGGAGCTGGAGGCCGAGGGCGGCCTGCCGGTCGACGAGCTGAAGCGCACCACCGGCGGGCGGATCGACCGGGCCTCGGCCGACGCGGTGTTCGCCCGCCGCCAGACCGAGGCGGAGGCCGCGCCGGGCGACTGGCGGGTCTGGTTCCGCCTCGCCGTGGCCTACGCCGACGCCGGCGACACCCCGCGCGCCCGCAAGACCATGCAGCACGCCATCAGGCTGCACAGCACCGAACCCGCAAGGAGTAACGCGTGAGCGACGAACCGACGGCCCCCAGCTTCCGCAGCGACGTGACGGTGGAGCTGGTCCGCAGCGCCGCCGCGGACTCGGACGTCATCTGGTCGGCCCGGGTGTCGACCGCGGGGGAGCAGTCCCTGGAGGCGCTCCAGCAGGACCCGGAGAAGTCCCGGGGCCTGATCAACTTCCTGATGCGCGACCGGCACGGCACGCCGTTCGAGCACAACTCGATGACCTTCTTCATCAGCGCGCCGATCTTCGTGTTCCGTGAGTTCCACCGTCACCGCAGCGGCTGGTCGTACAACGAGGAGTCCGGCCGCTACCGCGAGCTGGAGCCGGTCTTCTACGTCCCGTCCGAGGACCGCAAGCTGGTCCAGCAGGGCCGCCCGGGCAAGTACGAGTTCCACGAGGGCACCCCCGAGCAGCACAGGACCACCACCGGGGCGATGGAGGCCGCGTACCGCGAGTCCTACGCCCGCTACCAGGAGATGCTGGCGGCCGGCGTGGCCCGCGAGGTGGCCCGCGCGGTGCTGCCGGTCGGCCTGTTCTCCTCGATGTACGCGACCTGCAACGCGCGTTCGCTGATGCACTTCCTCTCGCTGCGCACCCGGCGGGAGAACTCGGCGGTGCCGTCCTTCCCGCAGCGCGAGATCGAGATGGTCGCCGAGCAGATGGAGGAGCAGTGGGCGCAGCTCATGCCGCTCACCCATGCGGCCTTCGAGAAGCACGGCCGAGTCGCCCCCTGACCTGGGACGACGGGCATATGGGCAGAGTGCGTGGCATGTCTGGATTGCGGCTTTTCTAGCCGCTCCCTACATTCGTGACCACGGATTCCGGTGCTGCCCGAACCCCCGAGCGGGCAGCACCGGAGTCCCATTTCCCCACCGCCCGCCTGCTCGACCTGTCCGAACCATGGACCGGCATGGGTACCGTCCCACCGCCTACGAGTAGCTTTGGACGCATGGCTCCGACCTCCACCCCCCAGACGCCGTTCGGCCGGGTGCTGACCGCGATGGTCACCCCGTTCACCGCCGACGGCGCACTCGACCTCGACGGCGCCCAGCGCCTCGCCACGCACCTCGTCGACTCCGGGAACGACGGCCTCGTCGTCAACGGCACCACCGGTGAGTCCCCGACCACCAGCGACGCCGAGAAGGCCCAGCTCGTCCGCGCCGTGGTGGAGGCGGTCGGGGATCGCGCCCACGTGGTGGCCGGGGTCGGCACGAACGACACCCACCACAGCGTCGAGCTGGCCCGGCAGGCGGAGGCCGCCGGGGCGCACGGGCTGCTGGTCGTCACGCCGTACTACAACAAGCCCCCGCAGGAGGGCCTGTACCGGCACTTCACGCAGGTCGCCGACGCCACCGGGCTGCCGGTCATGACGTACGACATCCCGGGCCGCAGCGGGGTCGCGCTGAGCCACGAGACCCTGGTCCGCCTGGGCGAGCACCCGCGGATCGTCGCCAACAAGGACGCCAAGGGCGACCTGGGCGCCGCGGCCTGGGCGATCGCCCGTGCCGACCTCGCCTGGTACTCCGGCGACGACATCCTCAACCTGCCGCTGCTGGCCGTCGGAGCCGTCGGCGTGGTCAGCGTCGTCGGGCACGTGGTGGCCGGCGAGCTGAAGTCGATGATCGAGGCCCACCTGGGCGGCGATGTGGCCAAGGCCACCGCGGTCCACCAGAGCCTGCTGCCGGTGTTCACCGGTATGTTCCGCACCCAGGGCGTGATCCTCACCAAGGCCGCGCTGGACCTCCAGGGCCTGCCGGCCGGGCCGCTGCGGCTGCCGCTGGTCGGCGCGACGCCCGAGGAGATCGACCGATTGAAGCAGGATCTCGCCGCCGGCGGGGTACACCTGTAACAGACACAGACGTGCGCGCCCCCGGCTCGCCGGACCCGCCCGGGTCCGCCGCTGGACCGGACCGAAGGCGCGAGAGCACCGACCCAGTAGGAAAACGACACTGAGTACGCACGCCATATGTCTCCAGGGGAGGACCCCGGGCATATGGCGTGCGTCGTGAGGAGAGTCTTTTGAGCCACCCGCATCCCGAGCTCGGCGCGCCCCCGGCCCTGAAGGAGGGCGCCCTCCGCATCACTCCGCTCGGCGGCCTCGGCGAGATCGGCCGCAACATGACGGTCTTCGAGTACGGGGACCGCATCCTGATCGTCGACTGCGGCGTCCTCTTCCCCGAGGACGAGCAGCCGGGCGTGGACCTGATCCTCCCGGACTTCAGCTACATCCGGGACCGCCTCGACAAGGTCGACGGCATCGTCCTCACCCACGGGCACGAGGACCACATCGGGGCCGTCCCCTTCCTCCTCCGGGAGAACCCGGACATCCCGCTGATCGGTTCGAAGCTGACCCTCGCCCTGATCGAGGCCAAGCTCGCCGAGCACCGCATCCGGCCGTACGTGCTGGAGGTGAAGGAGGGCCAGCGCGAGCGCATCGGCCCCTTCGACTGCGAGTTCATCGCGGTCAACCACTCCATCCCGGACGCCCTCGCCGTGGCCGTCCGCACCCCCGCCGGCATGGTCGTGGCCACCGGTGACTTCAAGATGGACCAGCTGCCGCTGGACGGCCGCCTGACCGACCTGCCGACCTTCGCCAAGCTGGCCGAGGAGGGCATGGACCTGCTGCTGGTGGACTCCACCAACGCCGAGGTCCCCGGCTTCATCCCGCACGAGCGGGACATCTCGGCGGCCCTGCGGAACGTCTTCGCCAACGCCGACAAGCGCATCATCGTCGCCTCCTTCGCCAGCCACGTGCACCGCATCCAGCAGGTGCTGGACGCCGCCCACGAGTACAAGCGCAAGGTCGCCTTCGTCGGCCGCTCGATGGTCCGCAACATGGGCATCGCCCGCGACCTCGGCTACCTGAAGGTCCCCGGCAACATGGTCGTCGACGTCAAGCAGCTGGACGACCTGCCGGACAAGGAGGTCGTGCTGATCTGCACCGGCTCGCAGGGCGAGCCGATGGCGGCGCTGTCCCGGATGGCCAACCGCGACCACCAGATCCGCATCGTCGAGGGCGACACCGTCGTCCTGGCGTCCTCGCTCATCCCGGGCAACGAGAACGCCGTCTACCGCGTGATCAACGGTCTGACCCGCTGGGGCGCCAAGGTCGTGCACAAGGGCAACGCCAAGGTGCACGTCTCCGGCCACGCCTCGGCCGGCGAGCTGCTGTACTTCTTCAACATCTGCAAGCCGCGCAACCTGATGCCGGTCCACGGCGAGTGGCGCCACCTGCGGGCCGCCGCCGAGCTGGGCATCGCGACCGGCGTGCCGCGCAACCGCGTGGTCATCGCCGAGGACGGCGTCTGCGTCGACCTGGAGAAGGGCGTCGCCCGGATCACCGGCAAGGTGCAGGCCGGCTACGTCTACGTGGACGGCGCCTCGGTCGGCGACATCACCGAGGCCTCGCTCAAGGACCGCAAGATCCTCGGCGAGGAGGGCTTCATCTCGGTCTTCGTCGCAGTCGACTCGACCAACGGCAAGATCGTCGGCGGCCCGACCATCCAGGCCCGCGGCTCCGGCATCGACGACAACGCCTTCGTGCCGGTCGCCTCCAAGCTCCAGGAGGCCCTGGACCGCTCGGCGAGCGACGGCGTGCTGGAGCCCCGCCAGGTGCAGCAGCTCGTCCGCCGGACCATCGGCAAGTGGGTCGCGGACAACTACCGTCGCCGGCCGATGATCCTGCCGGTCGTCGTCGAGGTCTGAGCCGCTGCGCGGAGTCCCGTAGGGCTCCGCTGAGGCTGGTTTGACGTGGGGCGACCCGGTGCGTAATGTTCTCCGGGTTGCCCCACGGGACGAGCCCCAAGGAAGTCCTCGAATGCGAATTCGAGAACGGCCGGGAAAACGGACCGAGAAACTCTGATAGAGTTCGGGAGCGCCGAAAGGCGAAAGCCAAATCGGATGAAGGAAACTCCGGAAAGCGGAGCGGAAAACATCTGATAAGCTGGAAACACGAAAGAACGAAGCGCCCGGAGGGCCCGCTGGAAGGCGGTCCGAAGGAAGCGTCCGTTCCTTG
>NZ_JBIRJC010000075.1:0-17540 GCF_044329365.1 Kitasatospora sp. NPDC017646
GGTGCTGGTCATCAGGGGTGGAACTCCTACTCGGGCCCTCTCAGGCTAACCCGACAAAGCGGGATGTCTCACCCAAGGCTGACAGAGAGGGGAACAGGGCGGATCCGGCACGCAAGGGCTCGCCTTTGCGGGAGGGAGTCCAGATCAGGCGTCACGACCGATCTCCGGACTCCCTCGCTTCATGTCATGCGCGCCAGCGAGCCCTTGGCATCAATCTTCTAGATGCTCTGCAGTTCCTTCACCGGCGCGGTGCCGCCCGGGATGCCCCAGCCAGTGACGGCGTCGTAGCCGGGCTTGACCGGGTAGCCCGGCGACGGGGGATCGGAGCCGGGGCTCAGGTCGAGGACGGCGCTGCCGAAAATTACATGCAGCTACTTTTCGCGGGATTTCCAACTGATCGTAATCGATCCTTTTGTTGGCCAGTTATGTCTGCCGTGGGGCGCGTCGTCTTCTTCCGGACCCTCGGCCCGCACGTCATCACGGCCGTCTACAGCGGCGACTCCCTGGTGGGCCGGAGCGCCGCCGGCCCGATCCTGGCCGAGCAGACCGTCGAGGACGTCTTCCCGCTCTCCCACCAGCTGGTCGGGAGGGCGGGCTGTTCGCGCTCACCGTGCGCGGCGACTCCATGGTCGGGGCAGCCGTCACCGACGGGGACACCGTCGTCTTACGCCGCCAGCCCGTCGCAGAGAACGGCGACGTCGTCGCCGCCATGATCGCGCCGCTCCTGCTCGGTTCAGCTGGCCCGTGAAGGCGTGAGAGCACGGCATGCGGACCTGGTGGTCGAAGCTCAACGGGCCTGCCGGACGATTTCCTCGGCGCGGCCTTCGCCGCACTGGCCCTGTGACGCCGACAGGTGTCGAGTCCTCAGCTGACATCACTCCGTCGCCCCGTCAGCGGGCCGCCCCTACGGACCGGGCGGACACTCGACATTGTGTCCGCCGACCTGCTGACCGCAGACGAGTACGCCCTCGTCGACGCCGTCGCGGCCCTGACCACCACGACCGGCTGCCCGGCTGCCCGCGTCGTGCTCGCCCAGGGCCGCCTGCTCACTCCCGCGCCCTGGCCACGCTCCGGCGCCCCACGCCGCGGCGCACCCGGACGCTGCCACCGCACCGCGCTTCGCGTCGCCCGGCTCCTGCCGGGCGCCTACGTCGAGGGATACGCACTCACCGCAGGGGGGACGGTGCGGGCGCACGCGTGGTGCGCGGCCGCCGACGGCACCGTGCTGGATCCCGCTTGGTCCGAGGGAGCGGGGCGGGCCTACCTGGGGGTGCCCATGGCCCCGGAATTCGTCCTCACCTTCCAGCAGCGCACCCTCACCAAGACGAGGTTCCTCGGGGTCCTCGACGAGGACGTGCAGGCCCGCGACGCCGGGCGCATCTTCCAGGCCGGCGTGCCGCTCCACGGGATGCTCGACGTCGGCCGGATCCCGCCGGATCCGTTCCCCGGCCGCCTACCAGTGGGCATTCTCAGCCACCGTCACAGCCATGTCGGGTCACCTGCACCGATGCCATCCCGTGCAGCACCCGGTCCGCTGCTCGCTCCTGTTCGGGGCACGGAAAGCCGCGGGTGTGGCGGTGTTGCCTAGCGCGGGGCGGTGGGCGAGGAGGCCGCGGGCATTCGTGGGAACGCCTGTCCTCGGACGTTCTCCCACCTGTGGCCGGGGCAGCGAAGCCGCGGACGCCCGCGCCGCCAACGACTGGAGCTCCACCGCGACCGCCTGCCTCCAGGAGGTCGCCGTCGCCCTCGCCCTCACCGGCTTGGCCGGTGACCACGGCATGACGTGCCTCCTCGACCACGTCATCGGCGTCGGCCTCGGCGGCTGACGGCACTCGGTCCAGCCGACGGCCCGCCTCCGAACCGATCGGGGCGGTCCGCCTGTGCGGAGTACCGGGTGCTCCACGCCGCGTGCCAGCCGGTGAAGGGCTGCCCGGTGTGACCTGACCGTTTCGGACGCCGTCGCCGCTCGCGGTGTCGAACCGGTCCAGCGTGGCTTCTGTGAGCCACCGCGCGCCTTGGCCCTTGGGACGGCTTTCAGCGCTGCCAGAGGAATGCGGCCTGACGGCAGGGCTGACAGTGGAAGAGGTAACCGCGGCCTCCGCCGCCGAAGTTCGCGGAGGTGGTGAAGTCGTGGCCCTCCTCCAGCTCGGCCGTGAACGTCATGCGGGTGGCGCACGAGGAACAGTCGGGAGTCTCGTCGTCCTGGATCCAGTCAGGCTCCCCGCCGACCCGTCCGAGGACCGGCTCCTGCGTGGGGTCGTCAGCGGGATGGAGACGCAGACCGGTGACCGCGCCCAGGAGCGTCTCGCCGTCGGCCGGTACGGCGGCCGGGGCGAGCTCACCGGAGAACAGGTAGACGCGGTTGGCGCCGGCAGCGGCGTCCCAGTCGTCGCACATCCCGGGATCGTTCTGGCAGAAGAACACCGCGACCACGCCGATGCCGAGGGGGAGGTGGGCGAGGAACTGCATGGCTCCGCCGCACTCGCGGCAGCTCGGCCAGGTGAAGTCATCCGGGACCAGCGGGACTCCGCCGGTACGCGGCACGGGCGCGTCGGCAGCGGTCTCGCCGTTGTAGATCAGAAGCATGGCCAAAACCTAAGGTCAGCCTTCTGGGGCAGGGATCAGGGTCGGGTTTTTGGAGCGGGCGGCCAAGCAGGCCCACCGGTCACTGCGCTGTGGCTCTTCTTCTCGCGTCCGGCTGGTGCCGGCCGCATCGGTGGGTGTCGGTGGGCCGGGGCCGGACGGAGCGTGGTTCAGCCGCAGTGCATCGCGCCAGGTTCGGTCTCGGGTGTGACTGGGGTGGGCGGTCAGGGGGGCGGGCTGGTGCGGTGGAGCATGGCGGCGAGGAGGCGGACGGCTGCTTCCGCGTCGGCGAGTTCGTCGATGGTGGGGATGGTGGCCCCGAAGGAGCGGCCGTCGGGGGCGTCCAGGGCGCGCCAGTGGAGGATCGGATCGAGGTGGCTGGCGCACTGGGCGAGGAACCAGGCGAGGTGGCCGTGAGTGCGGGCGATGGTCATGGCGAGGGTGGCGATGGCTTCACGCAGCGCGGCGAGCCGCTCGATCCTCGGCAGCGCCTGGTGGCTGTCGGCGGGGCCGACGGCGTTGTCCAGGGCGGTGGCGGTGTCCCGGGCCAGGGCTGATTCGTTGGCTGCGAGGTCCCAAGTCCCTTTCGTGAGTAGGTATTCGGCTTCGTGGACGGCCTGCTCAACGGCCGTGGACATGATCATCCAGGCAGCCTATCGGCGATCCGCCTGGCGGCGGTTGGGTCGTTGGCCCGGGCGGGCGGTGTGACCTGTTGGTGGGCGGGGGTGACGGGTTCGGGGTTCCTGGGTGGTTGTGGTGAGCGCTGGTTGGACCGGTGTCGGCGGAGTCGGGTCTGGGCTTCGGCGGGTTCTGTGGGTGTGTGGCGGCGCCCGGTCTGGTTGCTGTGCGTGTTCGGCGTGGGCATGCCGTGCGGTTGGGGGTGGGGTTTCGGCGTGGGGGATGAGTGGGTTGTTCCGGGGGTGGGGTGGTGCGCGTCAGGGGCAACGGGGTGTGATGCGCACCGCGGGGCCTGGTGTCGGCGGGCTGGGGCGTGGGGTGTGTCCGTTTCACTGGGACGGCCTCAGGCTGGTTCTCCCGGTTCTCCTGGCGGGAGCGTTTCGCCGTCTGCTGTCCCAGCCCGCCGGCGTCGTCGGCGATGCCTCGCGCGTTGCACGGAGCCGGGGGTGGCTGTTCCCCGCGGCCGCCGGGCCCGTCTCGGCGTCGGGTGAAAACGGACCGCTGAACGGCGGATCAACGGTGACCCACCTCGTGATCGCCTGATCATCCTGACCTTCATTGAGGGTCAGCCGCCTTGGGGTGCGGGCTCCGGCCGGCTACGGGCGTGCGGTGCCCGCCCGTAGCCGGCCGGAGCCCTGTCTATGCCAGGGCCGTTCTCAAGCAGTGTGCGTGTGCCGGTCCGGACCGGTCCGGGCTCCTGGTGCGGTCGGGGCTGAGCGCCAGGGGCCCGGGATCGGGGTCAGTGGGCAGGGCGGATCTGGAGGGCGTTGATGCCCCAGTGGATCGACGGGTCCGAGGTGTGCACGGTGAACTGGAAGTCCCGGCCGGGACGGGCGGGGATGTCCACCGAGCCGACGCCGATGGAGTCCACCGGGCACTGCACCGTGAAGTCGGCTGGAGCCAGGCCGCCGACGTGCACCTGCACCGAACCGCCGCCCTGACAGCCGACGGTGACGGCGATCGGCAGCGTCTCGATCACCGAGGCCGTCACCGCGCTGCCGTTCCCGATCCAGTCGGGGATCGAGAACATGGTGTCCTCGTCCGGGGCCGGCGGCAGGATCTGGCCCGTCCCCGGCTGACCGAAGGGCTCGTCCGAGGCCGGTGCCGGGTCGGCGGCCTGCGCCGATGCCGTTCCGGCGAATGCCAGCGTCACTCCCAGCACGCCGGCCGCTGCGGTGAGCGCGCGCCTCGTCCGCTTCATCGTGGTCCCCCCTGCTGTGTTCACGTGTCGTGCCGGTGTTCGGCACACGAAGTTGATCCTAGGGCGCGGCACCGACAGCGCGCGGGTGGCGGCCGGACGTGGGAATCCGGGACGGTCGGGAACCAGCTATCCCGGCCGACCGCACGGTGCACTGGTGGTTCGGAACTGTGGTCAGGGCCCGTCACGCGAGAGCCTTCTCGCCCCCGCAGAGCGCGCTGAAGTCGACATCGAGGCGGTTGTCCGGCTTCGTCAGAGCGACCTGCCCGCGTCGACGCTCTCGGCTCCGAGCGCGCTCAGGAAGGCCAGAGCCTCGGCGTCGGGGGATCCCGGCGGTGCGCTGTAGAGCACGAGGTACTGGTCGCGGTCAGTGAGGGTCAGCGGGTCGCAGTCGACGGTGATCTCCCCGACGACCGGATGGCGGAAGGTCTTCGTGAGCATTGGCGCAGCCTGGACGTCGTGTCGCTCCCAGAGCAGGGCGAACTCGGGGCTGGCGGAGCGCAGTTCGTCGATCAGGCAGGTCACCGCGGGGTCGCAGGGGTAGCGGGCGAGAGTGGATCGCAGCCCCATGACGACGTGGTGGCGGAACTCCGCGGCGTCGGAGATTCCGTACCGCGTGGTGTCAGGTCGCGTCGGACCGAGGAATGCCCGGCGTGCGAGATTGCGCTCCGGTGGGGCGAGTTCGGCGAAGTCCTCCATGAGCGCGGCCGCCAGGTCGTTCCACGCGAGTACCTCGAAGGCGGCGGACATCACGAAAGCGGCCGTCTGCGGCAGCCGCTCGATGAGCGCGAGGATGCTCGGGCGTACGTCGCGCCGGTGCAGTCCGTTACGGCTCGGCGCGGTGCCGGCGAGGACGTGGAGGTGATCGGACTCGCTGTCCGTGAGCCGCAGCGCCCCAGCGATCCCGGCCAGGACCTCGCTCGACGGGCGCGGCGCCCTGCCCTGTTCGAGTCTGACGTAGTACTCCGTGGAGATGTGCGCGAGGACCGCCACCTCCTCGCGGCGAAGACCCGGTGTCCGGCGTCGTGGTCCGTGGGGGAGGCCGATGTCCTGCGGCCGGAGCCGCTCGCGACGGCTACGTAGGAAGGCCCCGAGCTCCTGCTTGTCCATGTCCCGAGTCTGCACGCTGTGCGTCGGCTGAGCCTGGTACTGCCTGTGCCTGTATCCGGTGGGGACACCGATCTGACACTGTCGCCATGACGAACACCACTGACATCACGCCCAGCGGCCTGCTCTCCGGCAAGGTCGTGCTCATCACCGGTGCCAGCCGCGGCATCGGGGCGGCCGCGGCCAGGCTCTTCGCCCGCGAGGGCGCCGCGGTTGTGCTCGGCGCCCGCAGCGCCGACGCCCTCCAACGGATCGTCACCGGGATCCGCGCCGAGGGCGGCCTCGCGGATACCGTGACAGTGGACCTCGCCGACCGCGCGAGCATCCATGCGGCGCTCGACCGCGTCGAAGAGTTGCACGGCCGGCTTGACGGCGCCTTCAACAACGGAGCGGCTGTCCAGCAGCCCGGCCCGCTCGAGACGACCAGCGACGAGGACATCGAGCAGCAGTTCGCGGTCAACTTCCGGGCACACTGGACTGCCATGACGGCCGAAGCCGCGCTCATGCGACGCAACGGCGGCGGGGCGATCGTGAACACCTCCAGCATCGGCAGCCGCCGTGCGAACCCGGCTCTGCCCGCCTACGGAGCGATGAAGCGCGCGCTCAACAGCATCACCGAGACCGCCGCCGTGACATGGGGGCCGCAGGGGATCCGGGTCAACGGCATCACCCCTGGCGGCACCGCGACCGAGATGATCGAGGCGTGGGAGGCGGCATCCCCCGGCATCGTCGAGGCGATCAACGCGGCCACCCCGCTCGGCCGGATGGCCGAGCCCCGAGAGGTCGCCGAAGTGGCTGCATGGCTGCTCAGCGACCGGGCCTCCATGGTGACCGGCGCGATCGTGCCGGTGGACGGCGGCGCCGGGGCCTGAAGGGCGGGACCCAGGTCGGTCGCAACGACCTGAAGTCACTGGCGACCGAGGTGAGACAGCCCCACGTGCAGGCGTGCCGAGGGCGAGCGACGCACTCGGGCGGTGCTCGCGTCGGCCGTCGGCGGGTCAATCGGTCTGGGCCCTACCCGTGAAGGACAACGCCGGTCATGGCGAACTCCCTGTCACATCAGTGGCCCGGGAGGCCGCTGGCGCCCGGGCGGCACCCCGGCCCAGAAGGGGAGCCGGGGTGCCGTCGCGTTCGCGGGTGCGATGCCGGGGGGCGGGGTCACCCCGCGGCGGCGGCCCCGTTGCTGACCGGGCGCCAGGCCGAGAGGTCAACGGCCCGCTGGACCAGTCCGGCCTGCGCCCAGGTTCCGTCGGTGTGACGGATCGTGTGGTAGAGCGAGCCGGAGTTGTCAGAGGATTCGAAGACCAGCTGCAGCTCACCGTCCACGTTCGCGCCTTCGACACCGCCCATGATGAAGCCGTGGAAGCCGGCCCGGTCGAAGTGGACCTGGGAGCCGATGTCCCCCCATCGGTTCCAGGTGCCGTCGGCGTTGCGGATCGTGTGGTAGAAGCCGGCTTGGCTGTTGTCCGTGACCACGACCTGCAGGGAGCCGTTGAAGCTCGCCGCGGCGACGTCCGCCGGCGGTCCCCACGGCGAGGGTGTGCCCGTCACGCCCATCACATTGCCCCAGGCGCTCCAGTTGCCATCGGCATGGCGGATGGTGTGCAGCACTTCGCCCGCCGATGTGGTGCCGACCATCTGGAGTTCACCGTTCACCTCCGCCGTGGACAGACTGGAGAACTGACCCGAGCCCAGGCCCGAGGACGCGCTCACCGTCCCCCAGGGCTGCCAGGTGCCGTCCGGGCGCTCGATGGTGTGGACGACCCGGCCGGTGCCGTCGACCGCCGCGACCTGAACCTGGCCTGCCACCCTGGTCGCGGTGATCCGGCCCATCGAGGGGTACTGCGGGTCGTGGGGAAGGTCGGTGAGGCCGGTCATCTCGGAGAGCGGGGCCCAGGTGCCGTCGGGGTTTCGGGCAGACTGGACGTAGTGGAATCCCTGGCCGGCCATCTGGGCCCCGAACATCCGGAGCCGACCACCGTCGACCGCCAGGCTCCAGTACCAGAGGCCGGCGAACTGGGGGACTTCCCTGGCCTGGTCCCAGGAGCCGTCCGGCGCCCGCCGGGTCTGGATGGTCTTCCAGGGGTCCGCGCGCAGGAGCAGGTTGAGCCCGGACGCCGAATCCGTGCTGCTCGCGGTGGTGGCCGTCGATGATTCCGCCGCGGCCGCCGGTGTGACGGTCAGGCCGGCGGCCAGCACGGCGAGCGCGGCGGACGTGGCCATCGCTGATACGGCACGGAATGTACGCCTACTTCTCTGCACAGGTTCCCCCTGGTCTCGTGGGGCGTCGATTGCCCAGGCGAAGTCATACCAGACCGCGCGGACGCGGCCGCAGGCGGTTGGCCGCAGCCTTCTCTTCGTGCCGGTCCGGCCAAGGCCGTCAGCAGCTGCGGGAAACGGACCGGGCATGTGGCTCTCGGTCGTCCGGTGCCGGGTCCACGCTGCCTGCCGCTCCGCAACCCGGCCGGCCCGTACCGGACGGGCGCGGGTGGGCGAACAGGGCGGAAGTTGTGGATGCGGGTGATGGACGCGGGCTGGGCGGGAACACGTGCTCGGAGGTTGCGTACCGGCGGCGGACAGGGAGAGCACGTGATGGCGGTGCCTGCCCGCCTCGTGTACCTGGGCCTCGCGATCGCAGCGCACGCCCTGATCGCCCAGGCCGTGTACGGCGGGTTCTACGTCTACGTCCACGCCCCCATCACCCAGGTCCGGCAAGGCGCGGAGATCATGTACTACGGCGGTGACATCGCCGAGCTCCTGCTGGCCGCCGCACTGGTGACCACCTGGCGGCCCCGGCGCCGCAGCACGACAACGGTGCTGCCCGGTGGCCCGGAGCCGGCCGCGGTCCCGGTCGGGCCGCAGGACCCGCCGCCGCGGAGCTGTGCCTGAGCGCCTGGCAGGGCCCGCTCCGCCTGCAGCCCCGCCACCCCTGCTGGACCACCACTGCCACGCCCAGTGGGACGGCGGTGCGCGGCCTGCCGGCGCCCGATACCGGGAGCGTACGGGGGTGGTGCGCTCGCCCGGAGAGGGCCTCGTCGGCGCGCATGAGTTCACCCGGGCGGACCGCAGGGCCAGGTCTGGGTCACGCACGTCATGGCCGTACGGGGCTTGGATCGGGGCGTGGGGTCGTTGTGTTGCCGCGGCAATCGCCGGTTGCGAGTGGCGCGGCGGTGGGGCGGGATGGCCGAGGGGTCTTCGATCGGGCGGCTGCCGAGGAGCAGGCGCACCGCACGAAGCCTCCGGCAGACCAGCCGAGCAGGAAAGAAGGGTTTCGGTATGAGCAAGGTCCAGGAGACGATCGACGTCGACGTGCCGGTCAGCACCGCGTACAACCAGTGGACACAGTTCGAAGACTTCCCGATGTTCATGGAGGGCGTCGAGGAGATCACGCAGCTCGACGACCGGCACAACCACTGGAGGACGAAGATCGCCGGGGTGTCGAGGGAATTCGACACGGAGATCGTCGACCAGGTCCCGGACGACCATGTGGCCTGGCGCACGATCAACGGAGAGGTGAAGCAGAGCGGCATGGTCTCCTTCCAGCCCCTGGACGCCGGCCACACCCGGATCGTGATGTCGATGGACTTCCAGCCCGAGGGGCTGGCGGAGAAGGCCGCTGACATGGTGAACATGCTGGACCGGCAGGTGAAGGGCGACCTCACGCGCTTCAAGCACTTCATCGAGAAGCGCGGCAGCGAGACGGGTGGGTACCGCGAGAAGCTCTGACCCGACGATGACCGTCCTCGCACGGACGGCGCTGGGCCGGCCGGGTGTTCCTCGGCCGGCCGAGCAGTGGGGCCCGGCCGTCGGGCGGAAGGCAGTACGGCTGGCCGCCCGGGATGAATTCCCACCTCGACCTCGCTGGTGTGGCGTAAGCCTAGGTGGCCTGACCTGAATCGTCGGTCAGAGCAGCCGCGGTCAAGGTGAGGTGCTGGACCAGGACCGCGGCTGCGGTGTCGGCGTCGCGGGCCAACACCGCCTCCTCCAGCCTGCGGTGTTCCTCGGCGCCGTCCCGGTCGGGGTTGCGGTGCGCCGACCAACGGCGGGCCAGCTCACTCGCGGTCCACAACCGGTCGAAGGTCTCCAGCAGTGCGCGGTTGCCACACCCCTCCAGCAACGTGCGATGGAAGGCCCTGTGGGCCTCGGCCCAAGCGCCGGTGTAGTAGTCGCCCTCCTCCGGCACGTACGCCGGAGTGCGCACCAGACGATGCGTTCTGAGACTCGCATTGTGCGAAATCCGGGCCCATGACGGGCGATCAGCAGCCCTCCTCAGCCGACCGGTCGGACGACGACGACGTCGAACAGCGCGCTTGTCCGAAGTGCGACGCCCAGCCCGGCTCGCCCTGCCGTTCGCGCGGCGGCGCGGTGGCCTCTGCCTACCACACCCGCCACTTCACCCTGGTGCCCCGGCTGAAGAAGGCACTGCGGGTGCCGACGTGCGGCGTCCGATGTGCTCCCGCCTGCCGCCGACGCCCGACCTCCGGCAGGCGCGGGTGGACGTCCTGCACCGACCGGTCGGCGAGGTCGTCCCGTCACTGCTGGAAGGGGCTGGGCTCCCAGGCCTTCCCGTCGATCGGATAGCTGAACAGCGGCCGGCCCTTGACCGCGCTGGTACGGAACGGCGCGCCGTCACGGACGCCGATGGGCAACGTGCCGGTCCGGGTGCCGCTGGACCACTCCAGTTCCAAGTACCAGCTGACGTCGTGGGAGGTGGTCTCGGCGGTGACCTCGATGACCTCCGGATCCCGCTCGCTCACCTTGACCGGCAGGCCGGTGCTGCCCTCGGTCACGACCGGACGGGGGCGGGCCGCGTCCAGGTCGAGGTCGAACGAGTGGACGTCGACTCCGCCGCCGCAGCCCTCGCCCATGGAGTAGGCGTTCCAGGCCAGCGGGGCCGCGATCCGGGCGACGCGGACGTTGAGCGCGGTCAGCACGACGGTGTCGCTGCTGATGCCCTGCACGGTGAGCTCGATCGCCTGGTAATGACCGACGACCGCTCCGGTCTTGGTCACCCAGGCGGGGACGTCCCCCGTCGCGGGTGGACGGGGGACTTCCGACGGTGGGCGGTCGACCACGTACTGGTCGCACGCGGCGTCCCGGTCGGACGGGCGGACCGTGACGGTGATCGGGGCACTCGCCCCCCGGTCCACCGCGCCGGTCGGCCCGGCGTGCGCCGCCGGGGCCGGAGCGGACGTGGGGTCACTGCCCGGGTGAGTCTTGATCCCGGTGGCGACGGCCCCGAGGGTGGCGAGCACCGCGGCAGCCGTCACGGCGGCGAGTACGCCCCGGCGTACCCGCCGCCGTGACGGCACGGCGGGGGTGCGCGCAGGGGCGGCCGTCCCGTCCTCCACGACGCCTTCCGCGGCCGGTCGCGGTTCCGGTTCCAGCTCCGGTGCCGGTTCCGGAACTTGAACCGTTTCGGGTGCCGTTTCCAGTGCCGCTTCCGCTTCCGGTGCCGTCACCGGAACCGCCGGCCGGGCCTTCGGCACGGGTGCGGACGCCCGTCGGTTCCCCCGCGACGTGTGGGTGACGACCCACAGCCGGTAGAGCTCGGTGTGCTCCTCCGGTGTCGCCCGGCACAACCGTGCGAGGCGTTCCAGCGGATCGAACTCCACCGGCATCACGTCGCCGGTGCAGTAGCGGTGCAACGCCGACGTGCTCACGTGCAGCCGCTTCGCCAGCGCGCCGTAACTGAGCCCCGAACGGTTCTTCAGTTCCTGGAGCCGCCGTGCGATCTCCCGCGCCTCCCTCAACTCCCCGGTCCCCTCCGACACTGATCCTCCACCCGCTCGCGAACCCCGCGGAGCTCGCCCCGCGGTGATCCGGCCCGTCGCCGGCAACCGGGTCGCCGGGACGCCGTTCCGACGTGAGCTCCGGCAGACAAGCACGCCGCAGACCGTCCCACGGTTCCCCCGAGATCGCCGGCGGCACCGGCCGCGCCATCCCGAGCCTCTGCCGGCGCGTCCCACGAAGGTTACGTCTTCCCAGCTCAAACAGGGTAGAGGCGTCCCGGCGTCCCAGACCGCCGGTCCACCGTTGCGGCCGGGACGAACCGGCGCACAAGCTGACGGCGAACAACTGGAGGAGCAACTGTGAGTACTGTTCGGGCGGCCCGGGCCGCGATACGCACCAACGACCGGTTCCACCGCGGTGCGGTGGCACTGGCGGTGGGCGGGGTCCTGCTGATGTCCGCGGCCTGCGGCGACGGCGACGGCCAGGCCAAGGGCGCTGACGCCGTCGGCCCCGCCACCTCTGCCACCCCCGCCGCGCCCGGCGCCCCCGGTGGGACGGCGACCACGGCCGCGCCGAGGACGTCGACCGCCGTGCTGGACGTGGAGCCGAAGGACGGGGCCCGGGGAGTCGCACCGACTGCGCTCCAGGTGTCGGTGTCCCACGGCAAGCTCACCGCCGTCGACGTGACCGACAAGGACGGCAGGCCCGTCCAGGGCTCGATCACGGCGGACGGCACGGGCTGGAAACCCGCCGCCGCGCTCGCCCCCGGCGCGGCGTACACGGTGAACGCCCAGGCCAAGGACCCCGAGGGGCTGGTCGCCGCGGCCACCAGCGCCTTCACCACCGCTTCGCCCGGCAAGCAGGTGTCCACCAACGACAACATCGCTGACGGCCAGACCTACGGCGTGGGCATGATCGTCAAGGTGGACTTCAGCAGCGGGATCGTGAACAAGGACGCCGTCGCCAAGGCCATCACCTTCGAAACGGACAACGGGACGGAGGTGAAGGGCCACTGGTTCGGTGACAACCGGATCGACTTCCGCCCGGCGGAGTACTGGAAGCCGAACACCAAGGTCATCATCCACTACCGGCTGAAGAACGTCGAAGTCGCCCCCGGTGTGTGGGGCGACGTCGACAAGGACGAACCGTTCACCATCGGCCGGTCCCAGGTCTCCACCGCGGACGCCGCCGCGCACCAGATGACGATCGTGCGGGACGGCAAGTCCACCACCGTGCCCGCCACCCTCGGCGACGACAAGCATCCCTCCTGGGGCGGGACCATGGTCATCATGTCCAAGGAGAAGGTCACCCACATGAACTCCCAGACCGTCGGCCTGGGCGACGAGTACGACATCCCCGCCGTCCCGCACGCGATGCGGCTGACGAGGAGCGGCACCTACCTCCACGGGAACTACTGGTACAAGGGCGATCCGTTCGGCAAGGCCAACACGAGCCACGGCTGCGTCTCGCTCAAGGACGTGGAGGGCGGCAGCGACACCTCCCCCGCGGGGTCGTTCTTCAACAGCTCGCTGATCGGCGACGTCGTCACGGTCGTGAACACCAAGGAGAAGACCGTCTCTCCCGACAACGGCCTCGGCGGCTGGAACCTCCCCTGGGCCAACTGGTAGCACCCGCCCGCCGAGCAGCCGTCCTACGGTCCTACGCCCGGCGCACCGGGCCCCTACCGTTGAGCACCATGACATCGAGCAGGGCGAGCGCGGCACTGATCGGCCACTCTTCCCGTGGACCGGTGAAGTCCCGGGCGTGGGCGGCCCCCACACCTTCGCGTCGTCCCGCCGCACGGCAGCGGTCTGCTACCCGGCCCCTCCGCTGAGCAAAGAGACGAAATCGGCTGGCGCGGCAGGGCGCGTCGAGTCTGCGCGGGTGGTTACCCCCGTGCGTCAGCGGCGGGCAGAAGCAGGAGCTTGCCGCGGGCGTGGTGGCCCTGGCTGATCTCCAGGGCCGGGTGCCAGTGGTCGAGCGGAAAGGTCCGTGAGACCGGGACGGTGAACCTGCCCTCGACGGCCAGCTGCGCGAACTCCGCGAAGCAGCCGAAGCGTTCTTCGTCCGTGAAGGTGGCGGGGTCTTCGTCAAGATTCGTTGACAGCTCCGTCCAGCCGCCCCGGCCGGTGGGTGCCGGATCGGCGTGGCTGGGCCGCGCTGGGCCTGGTCCTCGAGCTCACGCGAGTCCGCGGATGAAGCCCTGCAGCCCGTCGTTCAGGTTCATCCGTGTCAGCTCTGCGTCGTAGTCGATCCACCACACGACGGGAACCTCGGGCGCAAGGTCGCGCAGTACCTCGTAGATGACGGTCAGCGGCGCGGACAGCGGCTCCCGGTCCTCGAACGAGAAGGCGCCGTGCCGGTGGTTGAACGAGAGCTCCGCCCGCCGGCCGGGCGCGATCTCCGCTTCGATCTCCAGGAAGTCCTCGAACGCGCTGCTCACCACGGCGTCCGGCCAGTGGCGTCGGACGGACTCCTCCACCTGCTCGCCGGTGAAGGTCCACGGCCCGACGTGTTCCTGGTCGGCGCTGACGTAGAAGCTGGATCCCACGGGGTGCTCGTTTCTGTCGGTGGTGCGGGCTCGGCTCGCCCGGTCAGGGTTCGACGCGGACACGGCCGGTGACTTGCTGGGCCGTCATGAGGGCCTGGAAGTAGCTGCTGGCCTTGGCGTCGTTCGTGATGAGTTCGAGGTGGTTGACCTTGTTGCGGGGGTCCTTGAGGGCCGATGCGTACTTCTCCAGTTTCTTCGATTCCCCGGCCATGGTGTTCTCGTAGGCGAACTGGAAGATGCCGTCCTCGTTGTCCAGGCGGAACGGGGACTTACAGCTCTTCTGCTGGCCGATGTACTTGGCGTCGATCGCGGCGCCGTCCTCCGGGCGGACACCGTCGGCGTCCATGCCCAGCTCGCGGCCGTCCTTCGGATCCGTGACCGTGGTGTACAGCCGGTACTCCGTCGACCCCGCCACCCTCACCTGGTAGGCACGCCTGGCGTTGATCTTCGGATCGGGCTTCTCCGGAGGCGTCGGCGCATGCGGGCCGTCGGCCGGGAACGTACGCCCGTCCTGTTCCATCTGCGCCATCCACGCCCGGATCGCGGCCTGCTGCGCCGCGGGAAGCACCGGGAACGGGCTGGTCGGATCGTGCGGCAGCGGCGGCATGCCGGGGGTGACGGTGAACGGCGGGGGCTTGGGACCAGGTGCTGCCGCCGCGTCGCCCGCTCCCGCCAGCACGACGGCCGCGGTGGCCGTGACTGCCACTCCCGCCCCCACTGGGATCAGGCTCGCCGCCGCACTGTCGACCACGGCCGCCGCCTCGGCCAGCACGGCGAGTTCGGCGCTTCCCTCCACCGCCGCGGTCATCGCCACCGCCGCGGTGCCGGCCTCAGCCGCTATCGCGGCTTCCCCGCCGGCGGCCGCGAGGTCGGACCCTCCAAGAGTGAAGATCGTCAGCGCGATCCCGGCACCGGCGACGATACCGGCGGCGGCAGCCAGATCCTCCAGCTTGTCCCGCAGATCGTCGACCTCCTTCGCGTACGCCTCGCAAGCCTGCCCGAGCTTGAACGCCGCGTTGGTCATGCTGTTCAGCAGCGGGCCCTGCGTGGCGCAGCCGTCGTGCATCTTCGCCCAGTTCTGTGCGAAGGAGGTGACGGCGCTGGACGTGCTGGACGCGGTGACCCGTTGGACGCGCTTGTCACCCTCGACGCCCAGGCGGCTGACGAGAGACGCGAAGTGCTTCCAGCGGCTTGCGGCCGTGCGGAGCTTGGCCGGGTCGCCCTGCGGCCAGAACTTCGCGAGGATCTCGTGGACCGCGCCGCTGTCGTTGTGCCCGGCGGCCGACTGGAGCTTGGCCTTGGCCACCTCCTCGTCGCAGCCCGGGTCACTGGACGCGGGAAGCTTCTGCGGCGCCATCATCGCGGCGGCCACGTCGGCGTCGGTCTGCAGGTAGCTGATCGCCATGGTGTACAGGCCGTTGGCGGTTCCTCCGAGCTGCCCGACGACCTGCGCCATCGCGTCGGTGAGCTTTTGTGCCGCCGGATCGTACTTGGCGGCGAACTTCTTGCCCGCGTCGTCATCGCCGGCCATACCCGCGACGTCGTCCATGGAGAAGACGAGACTGCGGTAGAGCTGCGCGGCCGAGTTGTGCAGGTCGGTGAAGCCGGCAGAGGAAAGGATCATATCTGCCGGCTTGACATGAAAGTCCGTCATCTGCCCCCCTGACTGCCTGTGCTCGTTCACGTTAGCAAGCACGACTGTCGACGGGCAGCGGCTGGGCGCTGCGGCATCCTGTGAACTCCCGCGCGCTCCCGGAAGGAACCGACGTCGCCGCAGTGGACGCGGACCGTCGGGTCGGCGGGCCTGACCTCTTCCCCCCCGGCCGGACAGCGGTTCGACCGCCCTCCTTGCCCGCCGTACGCGGTTCCAAGGCGTGAGTACGCGCTCTCGCACTGCTCGGCTATCCACAAACGTGCAGTCCGTGGCGATCCGAAAGCGGATAGCCGTGTGATCAAGGTTCGGGGGAGGCTCGTCCTGAATGCGGCCGGACGCGATTCACCGGCCGCCTGCGCCAGCGCTACGAGTCTGGGCCGAGCGTTCAGACCTCCCTGGAAGGGACATCTCCGTGAGCCTCAAGTCGCGTATCGCCAAGGTCGCCACCGCGGCCGCAGTCGCCGGTGCCGCCCTGCTCACCCTGGCCGGCCCCGCCAGCGCCGACCCGAACGCGCCGTCCATCGGCTACGGCTACGCCAACAACACTCATGCCGTGTGGTGTGTGCAGCACCAGTTCAACTACTTCATCAAGAACGCGTATTACAACTACCCGGCCATCAGCGAGGACGGCCTGTGGGGCCCGGAGACCTACAACGCGATCGTCTCGATCCAGAAGTCCCTCATGGACCCGCCGGCCGACGGCATCGTCGGCCCGCACACCGGCCAGTTCCTGTTCCAGATGGGCGACCCGTACTACACGGGCTACGGCAGCGCCAACCCGTCCAACGCGTACTGCTGGCAGTACCTCCCGACCATCAGCTGAGCCGGATCCCCCTCAGGACACCCGAACGAGCCTCAAGGTGACGGCTGCGCCAACAACGGTCATGCCATGTGGTGCGTCCAGCACAACCTCGACCACTTCCTGAGCATCACCACCATCTCCGACCACCCTGCCTTGTCGGTGGAGGACGGCATCTGGGGCCCGCAGACCAAGGCGGCCGTCGAGTGGCTGCAGTCCAGCTCCTACGTCGACAGCCAGAGGCTCCAGGTCGACTGCGTCGTCGGCCCGCTCACCGGCGACGTGATCGTCGGGAACGGCGACCCGTACTACGTCGGCAGCTACGACGCCTACTGCCGACAGTGCATCCCCACCGCCTAAGCCCCCTGACCACCAATCACGCGAGGAGCCGTACATGACTACGAAGACCTTCGGCCGGGGCATGGTGGCGGTGGCCTTGGCCGGCGCCGCACTGCTGGGCCTGTCCGGGACCGCCAGTGCCTCCGACAGCGCCGACTCCATCGGCGACAACCAGCCCAACAACACCCACGGCGTCTGGTGCGTCCAGCACCTGATCAACGACGTCGCCCGGCAGAACAACCGGGCGACCGTCGACGAGGACGGCATCTGGGGCCCGCAGACCAAGGACCAGGTCCTGTGGTTCCAGAACCTCGTCCACGTGCCGGCGGACGGCATCGTCGGTCCCTTCACCGGCGACAACGTCCTCTACCACGGCGACCAGTACTACGGCGGGAGGTCCGGCTACTGCTTCACCTACGTGCCCAGCGACTCGGGGCTGTTCGAGTAGCACCTGCCCGTCGCGCACATCGAGCACCAAGAAGAGTGAACACCCTGTCCTCCCTGGCGAATCATGAATCTGGAGAGCCTTCTGTGAGTACCCTCCTTCCCACCCGGCGCCGCATGTCGCTGGGCCTGGCCCTGGCGGCCGCACTGACCGGCGTCGGCGCCTACACCGCCTCGGCCGCGTCCGCCGCGACGGCGTCGGCCCCGATACCCCTGACTTCCTCGGCCTGCCCGGCCGACCTGCAGCAGGGTGAGGCCGACGGCTGTGTCACCCAGCTCCAGCTGGAGCTCAACCTGACCGGCGCCCAGCTCACCGTGGACGGGCAGTTCGGATCGGCCACCGACACCGCCGTGCGCAACTTCCAGGCCGCCCACGCCCTTGGCGTCGACGGCATCGTCGGCCCGGCCACCAAGTCCGCGCTCGACGCGGCGGCGGCCGCCGCCTCCGGCACCG
>NZ_JBIRJC010000076.1:0-17456 GCF_044329365.1 Kitasatospora sp. NPDC017646
TATCTGCCGGTCGCGCCGACGCGCCTGCTGGACACCCGTGACACCACCACGTGGCAGTACGGCCCGGTCGACCCCTGGAACTACGTCTACATGCCACTGTCGTCCGGCCAGCCCGGCATCACCGCGTTCGCGCTGAACGCGACGATGACCGACACCACGTCGGACGGTCACCTGAGCGTCGCCCCCGACCCGAACACACTGACCGCCTACCAGGGGAACTACGCCTCGAAGCTGTCGCCACCGTCGGTGTCCTCACTGAACTGGACGGCCGGCGGGACGGTTCCCAACCTGGTCCAGGCGCCGACGGGCGCCAACGGCATCATCGATTTCTGGAACGCGGCCGGCGGCACCAGCGACTTGATCGTCGACATGTTCGGCTTCTACCAGAACGACTGAGCAGGGGCGGGCCCATGCACCTGTGAAAGCCCTGACGGCCTGGCAGGACACCCTGTGGTGAAACGCCTCTCGACGGATGCCGGGCGCGTCGGGAGAGCGGCTCCGCGTCCTACGCCGTCTCGGCCGCGCGCCGTCGCGGCGTGGGACGCGGTGCGGTCAAGCGGCGATGGCCAGGCCCGGCAGCCGGCCGGGAAGCCACCCCCGAAGGCGCAGCCCCGGGGTCCGGCGGCCGCACCAGTCGGTGCAGTACGTCCATCTGTCCCGGCTGTTCCTCGACCAACTCGGACGGACACCAGCCCAGTTCGTACGCACCGCCCGGGCCGAAGCAGCCGCACAACTCCTCGCCTCCACAGCGCTACCGATGGCTTCAGTCGCGAGGCGCTGCGGGTTCAGCTCCGCCGAGACGATGAGACAGGTGTTCCTGGACCACTACGGGACGACACCCAGCCACCACCGCACAGTCCACAGCACTCTCCAGGTCGCACCCACCGCGCCCAGCCTGCCCTCTGCGGACCAACGGTGTCGGCATTCTCGCGGAAGGTGATCGCTCGAAAGCGTGCCGTGTCTCCGTCGACGGCTCACGCGTCCTCCCCCGGGACCTGCCGGGCCCACCGCTGGCAGTGGGCGGCGGTCAGCACCCACTTCTCATCGATGAGGCTGCCGCCGCAGAACTGGTTGTCGTGGTCGGAGCCAGCGCGATGATGCAGCAGCGCCGCCATGAACGGACACGCGTCGTCGGCGACCTCGTCGCCGCCGACGATCCGGGCGTGCGGCGCGACGTCCGCGCGGCCCGGCTGCAACTGCCGCCCGGGGAGATGCACTCGTACCATTCGGCGGCATCACGTTGTGATCGTTCCGCGCAGATCGGGCGGGTTGTGCGATCACCTGTCCAAACCGCTGATCAGGGCCTGATCGGGCGGCAGAACTGCCCCTATACTGACCGCCGCCCCACAGAGGGGGCGACCGGGACATCGGGGGAGACGCATGAGCGGCGGCGACAAGGGCGACGTCGGGGTGGGGTTCAGTGCCCACCCCGACAAGCTCGGGGACGCGGGTGACCAGCTGATAGCGGCGAGTACGGACGTGGGCTCGGTGAAGGACACACTGGGCAAGCTCGGCATGTCCGGTGAGGACACGTTCGGCGAATACGGGGCGAGTGACGCCGCCAAGGCGTTCTGGCAGGCCTGGCAGGACGAACTGGGCGTGAACGTGGACGCCCTGAACGACCTCGGCGGCAAGGTCCACACCACCGCGGCCAACTACACCAACACCGATCACGGCGTCAGCCAGCAGTACCAGTACCAGCACCAGGGGGCGTGACGGTGCCCGATCACGGCATGGACCCGCTCAACCCGCTCGGCGTCGACCAACGCTCCCTGCGGGAGAAGGTCGAGGGGCTGAAGAAGACCATCGACGAGTCCCACGGCATGTGGGGCGCCGGCGACCTCAAGTACGCGGTGCACGACGCCCTCCAGCTGCCCGCGCCCAAGGGCGACGCGGACAAGCTCGGCCAGCTCGCCGCTGCCTACAACACCGCCGTCTCCCAACTGGACACGGTGCAGATGAAGGTGGCGCGGGTGGGCGCCCAGCACCTGCCGGATGCCTGGACCGGGCAGGTCGGGGAGAAGGCCGCCGAGGTGGTCAAGGCCTCCGCCGACGACCTCGGGCGCTGCCACGAGATCCTGGGCAAGGGCCGGGACCAGCTCAAGGCGCTGGCCTCCGCGCTCAGCGAGGCGCAGTCCCTGCACGGGCAGGGCCACGCGCCGCTGAGCAAGGCGCTGAGCCTGCTGCACGACATCACCTTCAGCGACGGGCCGGACCTGGTCCACTGGGACGACGACAAGATGCACCGCGCCCACGCCAAGGCGAAGGAGGGCATCAAGTCGATCTATGACGCCGCGGTGAAGGCCGAGGAGGCCGGCCGGGCCGCCGCCCGGGAACTGCACGCGCTGGCGGACAAGGCGCTGGCCGCCCGCTTCAAGAACAAGGGCCTCGGCGCCGCCGACAAGCTGGTCGTCGCGGACGCGGAGGTCGCCGGCAGCGACCAGTTCGGCACGATCCTCACGGCCAACGACGTGACCCGGGCCGGCCAGTTCATGGACAAGATGAGCGACGCCGATCGGGCCCGCTTCGACCAGCTGCTGGCCGGCAGCAAGTCCCCCGAGGAGCGCGCCTACCTGATGAAGGCGCTGGCCGCCGGACACAGTTACGACGAGGTCAAGGCCTTCGACGATCAGATCCACGGGCACGGCGACGACCCGGCCTGGCTGGCACAGCGCCTCTCGCCGGTGCAGATCGACTCCTCCTCCACCAACCAGTCGAACACCGCCTACCAGGGCGTGGCGTGGAACCAGGGCGACAAGCCGACCTGTGTGGCCGCCTCGACCGTCACCGCCCGGGCGATGGTCGACCCGCTCTACTCGCTGCAGCTCACCACCGGCGGCCGTCCCGGTGACCCGAAGTACGACAACGGCCAGGCCGCGTACGACCGTTGGCTCAAGGAAGCCGACCGCGTCTACGACAGCAAGAACTGGTGGAACGGGTGGCAGGACGGGATGAGCGACGGCGAATCCAAGGACGCCGCCAACGACGAGATCGGCAAGCACACCGGAGCGGGCTACCACACCGTCGACCTGGAGGGCCCGGAACAGCGCAGGGACGTGCTGGCCCAGGTCGAGTCGGCAGTGGACCAGGGCAAGCCGGTGCCGGTCGGGGTCAAGGAGGACACCTGGTTCCGTCCGGACGGCCACCAGATGATGATCATCGGCCACCGCGGCGACCAGCTGGAGATCTACAATCCCTGGGGCTACACCGTCTGGGTGAGCGAGAACGACTTCGTCAACAATCACATGGAGGGCGCGGCGCAGGGCGGCAACATGCCGATCGCCGACCACGTCCAGATGCCCCAGTGAGGCCCAAGGTGAGCACGTGAGCACTTCCCCCCGACCGACTCCGCAGTCGTTGAGCGACGCCCGCCTGGCCGAGCTGGACGTCGAGGTCCTGCTGCGCTTCGGCCTGCCCGCCGCGGGGCCGCACCGCTCGACGCTGTTCGGCGAGGGCGCGGTGGCCGCCGCGATCACCGTCGACCGGCTCGGCGTCATGCCTCGCGCCCTGGTCTTCCTCGGCGAGGTGGTCCGCTCCGGCGGCACCCGCTTCGCGGTCGGACTGCCGGAGCCGCTGCCCGGCCTGGCTGCGGGGGTGGCGCGCGGCTGGCTGGAGGCGGCCGCGACGGTCGCCGGGGACGCCAGCGGGGACCTCCTGGTCGCCCGCTGGCTCGACGCGGTCGCCGCCGTGCTGGCCTTGCGGGTCACCCACCGGGAGGCGAGCGCGTGAACTGGCGTCGGATCCTGGTCGCGGCGCTCGCGCTGCTGGCCGTCGCGGGCGTGGTGGGGGCGGTGGTGGTCCACAGGATGACCACCGGCAAGCTCGACCATGGCACGGTGTTCACCGGGGACTCCGGTGAACTGGCCGTGAAACCGGGCCAGTTGTTCTCAGTCGAGGTCAGCGCCCACCGGGTCACCGGCCAGGTCTGGAGCGTGGCCGACCCGGCTCCCGACCCGGCCGTGGTCCAGACCGTGGGTGACGAGTACGTCAAGAACTTCGGCCTCAAGGACCTGGTCGGCGCCACCGGTTCGGCCGGCTCCGGCGGCCGCTACTACTTCGTCTTCCGGGCCGGCCCCAACCCCGGCCGGGCGACCATCACCCTGCACAACCCCAACCACACCGACGGCGCGGGCGGCTCGGACCAGGGCGAGCGGCACTACACCGTCGAGGTGCGCTGAACACCGGAGCCGCGACGTAGTGAGGACGACTGCCGCTGTCCCCACCGCCTAAGGCCGGCTGTAACGCTCCCGCAGGCGGTGGAGGTAGTCGTCGGCCGTGGGATGGGCCGGCCCTGGGCCCCGTGACGGTGCAGTGCAGTTCGAGTCGGCCTTCCGGGTGCACGCGTACGGTCGTCGTCGCCCGGCGCGGCACCCGGACATCGGCCCAGGCCTTCGCCGGACCGGAGAGCGCCGCCAGGCACCGCGCCGCTTCGCCTCGGCGGCCGCGGTTCGGCCCTGACCCCCGCGCCGCGTGCCGGTGGGCGTCGATCCGCAGCCACTCCACCGGCGCCGGGCGGGCGCTGCGCCGGGAAGCCCTCGGGGTGGCCTGGTAGGCGTTTTAGGCCCCTCGAGTCGGTCCTTGTCCCGCCAGAATGTCGGCGAAGACGATCACGACCGCGCTCTCGCCGTACTTCGCCGACCGTTCCTGCCGGAAATCGCCGCTCCGCACGAGGATTTGGCTGATGTGGATCTTGGTGCCGATGGGGAAGGTCATCTCCTCCTCGGACTGGTTGTTCCTACCGAGTGCCCTTCCCCGGTGGTCCTCCGGGAGGCTGAACTCCCAGACGATCTCCTTGCCGGCCACGTACGTGTGAGTCAACGGATCGCCGTACGTGGTCGACAGGATCGCCGGCCACTCGATCGTCTGGTCGACCGAGACGTAGCCGCCGTCCGGATGGCTCTCCTGCTGCTTGAGGATGCCGCCGAACGACTCGTATACGTGCTTGCTGTCGCCCCGTACCACGTTGCCTTCCTCGTTCGCGCGAGGCGTCGTGAAGTCGTCCCACACGCCGTTGATCCGGGCGAAGATGTCGAAGGTGTCCGCGAGGTGCTTCTCGTCCCACGCCCCCGTGGTCTGCTCGTCTGCGTAGCCCCGCGCCATGGCGACACTGCGCCACGCGTCGAGCACCTCGCTCTCCTTCGACTTGTAGGAGAAACCGGGGGTGGCGATCTCGCCGGGGGTGAAGCCGACCTGCCCGAGGGCCGCAAGGAGCGGGTTGATCCGGCGGTAGTCGGAGCTGAGGTAGTTCTCGCCGAGGTCGAGATCCTTCTGCTTCTGCTTGGCCGCGAGGACCGACGGGTCCAACTCCAGGGCACGAGCCGCTTCGTACTCCGCGCGGGACGCCTCCCGCTGCTCGACCGTCCCCCACGACTTGTCCTTGAGGGACGCCCGGGGCTTTTTGCCGTCCGCGCCCGCGGAGATCAGATAGGACCCAAAGCCGAAACTGAGGATCGTCTGCCCCTCGACGTCCCCCTCGTCCGTGTGCTTGACGACCCGGGTCCCCTCCGGGAGGCCCGCCGCGAGGGTGCGCTGCACGGATGCCTCCGCCGCACCGGCCGTCCCGGTCTCGGGGCCGGCCGAACGCTGCACGTCGGAGGAGGCCTGGGGGGCCGGACGGCTCATCACCGCGCGGGCGTTGGCCTCGGCCTCGCGCTCGAAGCGGTCGGAGGGGTCGGAGACCTTCAGCCCGTTGCCGTTGTCGGTACCACTGACCGGTCCCTGGCGCTGCTGGATGACATGGGTGAGCTCGTGGGCGAGGGTGTGCGCGTCGCCCCCGCCCTCGCCGATCACGATGTCGTTGCCGGAGGTGTAGGCACGCGCGCCGACCTCGGCGGCGGAGGCCTTCGCGGCGCCGCCGGTGTGGATGCGTACGTCGGAGAAGTCGGCGCCGAGGCGGGATTCCATGTCCGTACGGGTGGCCCGGTCCAGAGGCCGGCCGGGGCTGCGCAGGACATTGTGGACGGAGGAGCGCTGAATGGCCGGGGCCGCGGCACGCTGGACGGCGGGACCCTCGTGGCCGTAGCCGTCCCCGTGCCGGTGTTCCTTTTCGTCCGGGCCGTGGCCGGTCCGGCGGAGCATCTGGACGACCGCCGCGTTGCCCACGGTGGCCTGGAGGACGAGCAGTCTTGACCGGGGGTGCCCGGCCTGGGCGGCCGCGTGCCTCGCCTCCCGACCGGCCTTGGCCCTGGTGGCTTCCTCGTTCTCCCGCTTGCGCATCGGGCTCCGCCCCTCCTGGGATCGTCGGCAACGTCCCACTCAACCCGACGGCTGCGGCGCGGCGGAAGGTACTTCAGGGCAGAGTCGGGGGTCTCTGCGACGGTCTCCCGCGGCACTTCCGTACGGGCGGCACGGCAGCAGGATGTGGAGCTCCCGGCGCGGTCGACGGGAACCACCACGCCGGACCAGCCAGGCGCGCGTTCCCGAGCCGGCAGGGCCGATCCGGGCGGTGTCCCGGGACGACCGGTACGGCGTCGTCGTACTCGCGCCAGCCGCGACATCGTCGAACGGTCGACCGCCACCATCAGCACCGGTACCCCGATCTCCGGGGCCCGCCACACACCGTCCGGGCGCACCGTGCGCCGGCCGCCCAGCAGTAGGGACTCGACCTCGGTCTCCCAGTCGGTCACAGTGCCCACCCCGCCCGCAGCCCCGGGCGCGCCGCCGCCGCGCGCGGCCGGCCCGCCGAGCCGCACCCGGCCGCCTGGACCTCCGCCTGGCGGGCGGCGAGCTGACGCGTTCCCCACATTGTCATAGTCCTGCAACGGACTTCCGTTCCTTATCTGTTGGCGCAACCGTGTCCACGGATTCGGGGTCTGTGTGGATATCTGAGGGTCTGGTGAATCGGTGTGAGCGGAGCAGGGGTCATGGGGCGGATCAAGAACAGCATCGGAATCGCGGTTCTGGCCGGAGGGGTGCTGGCCAGCGTCAGCGGGTGCAGCGGCGGAGCGTCGGCTTCGGCCGTCCCCTCGGCGCCCAGCGCGCAGGCCGATGGGACGACTTCGACCGCCTCGGCCGGTGCCGGTGCCACTGCCTCGGCCAGCGCCAGTGCCAGCGCCAGCCCGTCGCCGTCCGCCCCGCCGATACAGATGGACACTTTCAGTCCCGTCGATGGCAGCACCGTCGGTGTGGCAATGCCGGTCTCCATCGTGTTCAGCAAAGCGGTGGCCACCTCGGCCCGGGCCACTGTGGAGCAGCAGCTGAAGGTGACCACCTCGGTGCCGGTGACCGGGGCCTGGCACTGGTTCAGCGATACCCGGGTGGACTGGCGGCCGCAGAACTTCTGGCCCTCCGGCACCAAGGTCAGCGTGGACGCCGACCTGACCGGGGTGAGCGACGGCAACGGGCGTGTCGGCACCCGTACCTACCACCACGGCTTCACCATCGGCGCGGACACGGAGACGAAGGTTTCCGTGCCCGACCACACCATGCAGGTCTACCGCGACGGGGCGCTGGTGAAGACCATGCCGATCGACGCGGGCAGCTCGACCTTCCCGACCTGGGGCGGCACCATGGCGGTGCTGGACAAGCAGCCCGAGGTCCGGATGACTTCCTGCAGCGTGGGTATCACCTGCGACAAGAACAACCCGAACTTCTATGACCTGACGCTGCCCTGGGACGTCCACCTGACCGACACGGGCACCTATGTGCACTACTCCACCGGTGACCCGAACCCGGGCCGCGGCGAGGGCTCACACGGTTGCATCCACCTGTCGATGTCGAACGCCGAGTGGTTCTACAACTACGTTCAGCCGGGCGACCCGGTCACCGTGACCGGTACCTCGCGGGCCAAGGCCGACCCGCAGAACGGTTACGCCGACTTCAACCTGACCTGGGCCCAGTGGACGGCCGGCAGCGCCCTCCAGCACTGAGCACCCAACATCCGCGCTCGAAGACCGTCCCCCGCCGCGTAGCCGTCCAGCTTCGCGGCAGCCGGGATGGCTGGATGGCCGTGGCGGGCAACCCAGGCGCGGGCATAGGCGTAGCCGTGCTCCCAGGCGTTCGCGTGCTCGGACCAGACCATGCAGAGCGCGTCCAGCTCCGAGACGCGCGCGGCATCGAGGAGGCCCTGGCCGATCAGGTAGCGCTGGCGGTCGAGCCAGGAGATCAGCTCCGCGTGGCGGGTCCTGTCAGTGGGGTCGAGGTGGCCGTGCTGCAGGTGAAACACCGCGGCAACCGCGTGCATGTGCTGCCACTGATCCGCCGCTGGCGGCTGCTCGCCCGCCCCGGCCTCGGCCACCTCGCCTTCAGCGGCCGAGGCACCGCACCGTCGCGTCCTTCGGCGCGTCGAAGTCGAGGTGCGGAGCGAACAGCCGCTGGTAGAGCGAGTTCCAGCCGAGGATGTCGCAGCGGTAGTTGAGCACCGCCACCGCCGCGTTCCCGAGGGAGTCGACCAGCATCCGGGTGTACGGGCTGATCTGGTCGACCCGGCGGGCCGGAAGCTCCCGCTCGGTCACCGGAGTGCCCACCTTCAGCAGGTACTCCTCCTCGTCCGGGCTGAGGTCCAGGGCGCGTGCGATCGCGACCAGGATGGCCGGCGAGGCGTGTGCGGTCTGGGACTGCTCCAGCCGCGTGTAGTACGTGGGACTCACCCCGGCGAGCGCCGCCACCTCCTCGCGCCGCAGGCCGGGCACCCGGCGCGCACCACGCACCGCCAGCCCGATCTCCTCCGGCTGGACCCGCTCGCGCATCCGCTTGAGGTAGCCACCCAGGTCGGTGTTCACTGGTTTTTCCACGCTCCTTAGTGTCACACGGAAGATCATCGCGGTCTCGCCGCCGAAGATGAACAGCGCGCCGAGGTTGCTCAGGGCGACGTCCGGCAGACGCAGGATGCGCACCGGCACCAGCGCGCCCTCGGTACGGCCCTCGACCACCCAGAACACGGCGAGCAGCACGGCCCCGGCCACCAGGGTGCCGATCGCGAGGGCGTCCGGGCCGGACTCGGCGGCCCGGGTGATGCCGAAGATGCCGGAGAACAGGCCGGCGGTGATCAGCAGGGCGCCCGGCAGGTCGGGGCGGTCGCGGGTCTCGGCGCGGCTCTCCACGACGACCGGGACCACGATCACGGCGGCCACGGCGACCGGGGTGTTGATGAAGAAGGCCCAGCGCCAGGAGAGCAGCGCGGTGAGGACGCCGCCGAGGATCGAGCCGACGGTGAAGCCGGAGCTCATCATGACGCCGTTCAGCCCCAGCGCCTTGGTGCGCATCTCGGGCTCGGTGAAGGCGGTGGTCAGCAGCGCCATCGCGGCCGGGGTGATGGCCGCGGTGGCCAGGCCCTGGAGCGTACGGGCCACCAGCAGCAGCGCCGGGGAGGTGGCGATGCCGCCGATCAGCGAGGCGACCGCGAGCACCACCATGCCGGCGACGAAGATCCGGCGCCGGCCGAGGTAGTCGCCGACCCGGCCGAAGACCAGGGTGCAGCCGGCCGCGCAGAGCGCGAACATCGTGCTGATCCACTGCAGGTTCCCGGCCGTGAAGCCGAGGTCCACACCGACCCGGGGCAGCGTCACGTTCAGGATCGAGAAGTCGGCTGCCATCATGAACTGGGAGGCCAGCAGCACCACCAGGGCCGTGAGCTGGCGGCCGGTCATGCGGACGGAGGCCGACGGAGCCGTCGTGACGGCGGCATCGGTTGTCATGGTCCCAGCCTGGTACGACCGGTGCTGACCAGCCAGAACCCGGCTGTGCCTACCCCCGGCCTGCCTACCACTGGCAGTGCCAGGCTGGGTCCGGCTCCTGAGCCGAGTTCGGCGAGGTGGTCGGCGGCGCCCCCGTGCCACTCGATCGTGAAGAGGGTGGTGTCGTCGCTGGTGCGCCCTCCGCGTTCCCCATGCCGGTCATCCCGCGCCACGCGCCGGGCATTGCGGGTGCCGGATAGGCGGTGAACCCGGAGTCGCGGTCGCGGATCAGGAACCCGGCCCTGCTGCCGGCGTCCTCGAGGTCCATGAGGAGGTTGCGTCCGAGCCGCACGGTCCAGTCCGCGGTCGGGTGTGCGGTGGTGCCCAGGACCGGGCCCCTGCGGGTGGCGTGCTCGATGACGGCGAAGACGTACAGGCGTGCCCCGGCCGGCGTGCGGACCACGAGGGGATCGCGGGCGAGCAGGGCATCGGCCCGGCTGCGCGGGAAGTCGGCCCAGCCCGTGTATTGCCGTTCGGGCGCGGTGGGATGCCGTGCTCGCGGAGGATCTCCCAGACGGTGGAGGCGGCGACCTTGATCCCGAGCGCGGCGAGTTCGCCGTGGATCCCGCGGTAGCCCCCCGAGCTGTTTTCGCGGGCCCAGGCGCAGGACCAGGACACGGATCGAGCGGACGGTGGGCGGGCGCCCGCGACGCTTCGGCACGCGCTCAGCGGGTGGCCAAGGGTGGGAAAACGCATGAGGTGCGCCTGCGGCGGGTCTACGTGTCTCGTTCTGCGGTGAGGCGCTGAAGTAGGTCGAGCAGAGTTGCGCGGTCCGCATCGGGCAAAGCCGAGAAGCAGTCGGCGAGCACCTTGTCGGCAACCGTGTGGCCGGCCGCCAGTACCTGCTCGCCGACGGGCGTGAGATGGTGCTCGATACGCCGCCCGTGTCCCGGTCGGCGCTCGACGAGGGCCTGGGCTGTGAGGCGGCCGGCGAGAGTTCCGAAGGCTTGCTCGGTCTGAAATGTCGCTGCGGCCAGCTCGCGGGCTGATGCCCCGGGTGAGCGGCTGATCGCCCGCAGTGCGTCCCACTGGGCCAGCGTCGTGCCGATGGCGGAGAGCGCACTGTCGAGGGCCCGGTGCTGTCGGTACTGGGCTTGTTTCACCGCTCTGCCGAGTTCTTGCAGCTCACTATGCATGAAGCCAGTCTACGTCACAACCAAGCTATCTTATTTAAAGATGTTTAGTTACTCTAGGGGCATGCCCACAGACGCATCAGCCATGTACGCCGACCTGTCCCTCACGCTGAACGAGGCCGGAACCGGCAGGCCGGTCCTCATCCTGCACGGCGGCGGAGGCCGCGCCACAGTCGCCGGCCTCGCCCAACACCTCTCCCGCATCGCACACACCATCACGCCCGTACACCCTGGCTGGGACGGCACCCACCGCCCCGCATGGCTCACCGGCATCGACGACCTCGCCCTCGCCTACCTCCACCACCTGCGCGAACGCGGACTGCGCGACGTTCTCGTCGTTGGCTCCTCGCTCGGCGGCTGGATAGCCGCCGAGATGGCCGTACGCGACAGCGCGGGAATGATCACAGGCCTTGTCCTGATCGACGCCGTCGGCGTACAGGTCGAGACGGAACCGATCACCGACTTCTTCGCCCTTGACGCCCGCGGCGTCGCGGAGCACTCCTGGCACGACTCAGACCGGTACTACCTCGACCCGGCCGACGTCCCAGCCGAAGAACTCGCGCGCCGACAGAGCAACATGGCCACCATGCGCATCCTCGCCGGCGACCCGTACATGCATGACCCCACGCTGCTGCGCCGGCTCGGACCAGTCCAGGCACCCGCCCTCCTGCTCTGGGGCAGGAGCGACCGCATCGTCACCCCCGCCTACGGCGCGGCGTACGCCGACGCATTCGGCAACGGCCGACTCGAGGTCATTCCCAAGGCCGGCCACCTTCCGCAGATCGAACAGCCCGAGGCCACCTTCGCGCTGGTCAACGCCCACCTGCGCCGGACGAGCAACCTGTTCCATCAGCAGTGAGTGACCGTTGGCGGCCAGTTTCCTCCCCAGCAACTGGCCGCCAGTGGGGAATCGCAACGCAACTGGCCGCTCTCGGCGACCAGGTCGACTACTTTCGGTGCCTCATTTGAGACCGATTCATGAAAACATCGCCAATCGCATCCGATGCGAATACGCGACCCTCGGCCGGCGGTCCAGCCACGGCTGCTCCGGGGATCGCAGGCAGGCAGGTCGCGCCCGGTAGGGGTGCCCTCCTTCCTGCTGCCCGAGCCCGTCGCCGATCTCGTCCGGGCGCATCTCCGGGCGGACGGACGACTGCGCCATGCCAGTCGCCGGAGTGCCTGCCGGCTGTTCCCCGGCCGCCAGGCCGGGAAGCCGATGAGCCCCGGCACTCTCCGCGAACACCTACAGGCAGCAGGCACCTCCCCCGGATCCGCCCGAGTAACAGCCCTCCGGTACTACCTCCAACACGCGCCGCCGCCGGTCGTCGCCAAGGCCCTCGGCTACACCGAAGTCACCACCGCCTACGTCGCCACCGAGGTCGGAGTTCCGTGGAGCCGCTATGCCCCCGGCGACCACATGTCGTGACACCAGTCCCGACCCCGCGGATCACCGGACGTCCGTGGAGCGGCGCATCATCGCCGTCACACAGCCTCGATGACGAGGGCGATGCCGTCGAGGAGCGGCTTGAGGCCGAACTCGAACAGTGTGTCCAGGTCGAGGTCGTAACCGTCCTTGCAGCTGCTGGCGATCCTGGTGAATACGGGGTAGCGGGTCGCCGCAGTGATCGCCGCGAAGGCGGGGGCCTGATGGTCCATCCACTGGCCCTCGGACAGGCCGGTGGCGGCCTCGGCCTGGGCTTCCCGTTCCAGGTGTACGGCGATCCCTTGGATGTAGCTGTAGAGCAGGACGTGCAGGTCGAGCATGGTCTCCGGATCGAGACCGTGGCCGTCGAGGGCGGCGAGCGCCCATTCCGCGTGGACCATCAGGGCCGGAAGCATCAGGGGGCGGGTGAGGGAGCCGACCTGTGCGAGCCAGGGATGCCTGCGGTGGATCCTCCACAGGGTCCGCGCACCGAGTTCCAGACGGGCCCGCCATCCATGTGGTGGCTCGACCGGGTAGGTCTCCTCGCCGAACGCCGCGTCCGCCATCAGCAGGACCAGGTCGTCCTTGCTGTTGACGTACCGATAGGGGGACATGGCGGCGACACCGAGCCTGGCGGCAACGCTCCGCATCGACACCGCGCTCAGCCCCTCGCCGTCCGCGAGGTCCACCGCGGCGCGGACGATCCGCTCACGGCTCAGTTCGTGATCGGAGAGGGCCACGGGCGGAGACCCGCGCTTGGACGGGGCGCGGTGCTCCACCATCGCCGGGGCGGCCACCACGGTACCGACCCGGGGACGGGCCTCGACCAGCCCTTCCAGGCGGAGCGCGGTGAGGGCCTTCGTGGCCGTGGCGAGCGCGACCCCCCACTCACGGGCGACCTGGCGTGTCGACGGCACGCGCTCGCCTGGGGCGAGCGCGCCCTCGGTGATGCGCCGGGCGATCTCGTCGGCGATGCGCCGGAACGGCGGGTCGGACTGCGAGGCCATGCTGTCGGCTCCTGGAGAACTTTTTTCGCGCTCACCGAATCTGTACTAGTTCAGACCCTACCAGTGCGGAAGGCTGAAATAGCGCCGTTGCCCTAGATCAGAAGGGGCAAAAGGGCAGTTGGCAGCACTGTGCATACGCCGTACATTCAGAGCGCGTACAGCGTATGGAGGAGCTTGCATGAAGACTGTTCTGATCTCCGGCGCCGGTGTCGCCGGGACCGCGCTCGCCCATTGGCTGCACCGGGACGGCGTTGCCGTGACGGTCGTGGAACACGCACCGGGCCTGCGGCCCGGCGGCCAGGCGGTGGACATCCGCGGCGTCGCACTCAATGTCGCTGAGCGGATGGGGCTACTGGACCAAGCCCGAGCCCACCGTACCCGGATGCGCGGCATGTCGGTGCTGGACGGCGACGGCAGGGAGATCCACCGCTCCACCGAGACGACCTTCAGCAGCGGACGGCTCGCCAACGACGACATCGAGCTCCTGCGTGATGACCTGGTCCGCATCCTGCACGAACAAGCCGGCGCCGACGTCGAGTTCGTGTTCGGAGACCGCATCACCGCGCTCGACCAGGACGAGGACGGGGTACGGGTCGCCTTCGAGCACGGCCGCCCCCGGACCTTCGACCTGATCGTGGGAGCCGACGGCCTCCACTCGGCCGTGCGACGGCTCAGCTTCGGACCCGAGGAGCAGTTCACCCACCACCTGGGCATGCATCTGGCGATCTTCAGCGCGGACAACTTCCTCGCCCTGGACAACTGGCAGCTGTGGCTCAGGGACGGCGAGGCCGGCTACGGCATCTACCCGGTACGCGACAACACCGAGATGAGGATCACGTTCGGCTTCGCAGGCGAACCGCTTCCCGTCGGCCACCGTGACGCCGAACAGCACAAGCAGTTCGTCGCCGATCGGATGGCGACGCTGCACTGGGAGACCCCGAGGCTGCTGAAGGCCCTGCGGAAGGCACCCGACTTCTACTTCGACGCGATGACACAGGTCCACATGAACCGCTGGTCGAACGGCCGCACCGTCCTGCTCGGCGACGCAGGCTACTGCGCCTCTCCGCTGTCCGGCCAGGGAACCAGCCTCGCTCTCGTGGGAGCCTACGTACTGGCCGGCGCCCTGCGACGGGCGGACGGCGACCACCGCGCGGCATTCGCCTGCTACGACAAGCGCATGCGCCCCTTCGTCGAGCTCAACCAGGCACTCGCCACCGAGAATCCCGGCGGACCGGCTGCCGAAGCCTCCGTCGAGCGGGCCAAGAACGCGATCGCACTCGACGACTGACTTCTCCGGCAGCCGCAAACACCACCGCCGACGCCGACTGACACGCTGTGGGACCCGCCTCCCCGGCCGACGTCTCCCACCTAGCTGGTCGCAGGGCGATTCCTCGGGCGGGCTGCGGCTGGCCTGCACAGCCCGCCCTTTCACCAGTGCAGCAGCGACAGAAGATGCTCACTCAACGTGATGACTGGCTGGCTTCAGCCTCGCATACGCGACACCTCAAAGTACGAGCCCACCGGTCAACCGTGGCAGGTCACGGGCCTGTGGCGGGATGGTCGGGCCGGTCAGATCTGCCGGTCCGGGTCGGAGAAGGTCAGGCCGTTGCTTCGTAGACGCCGTTGAGGAGGTGGCCGGAGTATCCGCGGATGATCTCGGCGGCGAGGTCGCGCTGGCGCTGGGGCCGGCGGGCTCCCCGGCGCTGTGGCCGCCCGAGCCTGCCGAGGCCGGGTGTCCGTGGGGTCTGCCAGGGTGTGCGGGTGAGTAACGAACTTGACAGCGTCGACTGGGCGTCGATGAGACACGCGTACGGCCCCGCCTCGGAAGTACCCGTGTGGCTGCGGGGGATGGCGTCGGCCGACCCCGACGTGCGGCGGAACGCGCTGCGCGACTTCGTCGGCTCGGTCCACCACCAGGGGGACGTCTACCCGTGCACCCTGGCGAGCCTGCCGTTCCTCTTCGCCCTGGCGGACGACCCCGGGACCCCGGACCGGGCCGGGATCGTCCGGTTGGTGGTCAGCATCGGACGTGAGTCCCTCGACGCCGTCGACGCCGGCGACGAGGTCTACATCGCCCCGGACGGCAGCGAGTCGACGGCCCACGTGGATGCCCTGGCGATCATGCGGGAACGTTCCGCTGCCTTCCTCGGCTACTCGGCCGACCCCGATCCGGAGGTGCGCCAGTCGGGGATCGAGGCACTGGGCCTGTTCCTCGACGACGCAGACCAGGCCGTGGGGGCGCTGCGCGACCGGCTGCCGGCCGAGTGCGGAACGGAGGAGCGGCAGGCCGTGATCCGCACCATGGCCGAGCTGGCGCTGCGACTGCCGCAGGCCCGGGCCGCCGCGACGGCATGGCTCAACGGGCTGGCCGATGACGCGGCAGCGGAGCCCGACATCCGGCTGGCCGCGCTCGTCCACCGCGCCCGCTGCGTACCGGCAGAGCTGCGCGACGACACCGTGCCGACTGTGGCCGGACTGCTGCGACGGATCAGACCGGGGTTCTCCTCGGTCCCTGCGGTGAACACCGGGCCCAAGCCCTCCCCGAAGGGCCCGCCGCACATCGTTGCCATGTTCGAGGACATGGAACGCGACAGCCTGCTGCACGCCCCCACCACCGAGCTGCTGCGCACCCTGCACGGCGAGCTGGGTGACCGCGTATCCGAGCGTTCGGCGCTGCTCGTCGAGCAGCTGCGCAGCCCGGACCGGGGCAGCCGCTACGACGCGATCCGGATGACCCGTGAGCTGATCCGTGGATGGCGGGGCGACCACACCGGGCTCGTCCTGCTCCTCGCCGACTGCCTGACGCTCGAAGACCCGTACACCGCCGCCGCCGCGGCCGACGCCCTGGGCGCGCTGGCACCCGCCGCCGAGCCAGCGCGGGAAGCCCTCGCCTCGTATGTGGCCGCACAGCTCGCCGCCCACGGGCCGAACGTCTGGGCCAGTTCCCACCCGCTGGTGCGTCGCGCACACCAGCTGGCCGTGCTGGCGCTGGCCCGCCTCGGTGACCCGCGTGCGCTGTCCTGCCTGCGGACAGCATTGGACGGAGGCACCGACACCTGGCGAGCAGTGCACGGCGCCATGCACCTGGGACCGCTTGCCGCCGAGCTGGTGCCGCAACTCGTTCGACTTCTGAGCGCGTTCGACCTGTCGACGCCGGGAGCCGGGACGCAGTACAACGCCCTGCTGTCCGCTCTCGCCAAGGCGGCCGACCCGGCTGCGGTTCCTGCGATCACTGATGCCCTCAACGGGGCGGTCCAGCGAAAGGAGTGGCGCGACGCTGCATCTGCCCTGAAGGACCTCGCCTCCTTCGGCCCCGCCGCCGCGCCCGCCCTGGAGGTGGTGCGCCAGCTGGCCGACGCCGAGGACGTCCATCTGCGGGCGGCGGCCACAGGCGCGCTGTGGGCACTGGACCCCAACCCTGCCGACGTCGTACCCCGGCTGGTCGCCCTGCTCGACACCTACCGCCGCGACGAGGCGGCCGAGGCCCTCGGGTTGATCGGCCCACCGGCCGCGGCTGCGCTGCCGCGGTTGAAAGACCTGTTGGGCGCCACGTCGGCATGGACCCGGGTGCGGGCCGCCACCGCGGTGTGGGGCATCGCCGGTGAGTCCGAGGCCGAAGCCGTTTGCCAGGCGCTGGAGGCCGCGTGGGAGAGCAACCACCACACGGCGAACGACGTGCTGGCCTGCCTGGAGCGGATGGGCCTCGCCGCTGCCCCGCTTCTACCCCGCGTGGCATCGGAGCTGGCGCAGGTACGTCGCGGCGGGCGCTTCGGGACGGCGGCCGGCGACGAGGAACTCCAGCGGGCCTGCCGCACCCTGATGGGGCGGCCGGCCTAGAGACTGCGGAGGTGAGGGGCGGGTCGTGGGTGTCACGCTCGAACTGCACGCAGGCTGCTCCGCCACTGCGCCGATGAGCGCCACGGGTGGCGACGGGGGCGACACACAGGCTTGACAGGGAAGCCCAGGCCTGCCCGTCCACGGTCCGGCCGGTGCGGTGACGGGCCGACGGTGGGGCCGGTCACGGCGCTGACGGAGGATCCGGTCGGCGGTTCGCCGACATGCCGACGGCAGGGAAACACCACGAGGGCCTGTGCCCGCACGTTCGTGCGGGCACAGGCCCTCGTGGTCACCTCGGTGGCCCCTGTCCGACCCCGAGGCACGGGGGGAGGAGACGATTGGTCGGCTCAGTACCAGTGGTGGGTCTGCCAGAACGACCACG
>NZ_JBIRJC010000077.1:0-17357 GCF_044329365.1 Kitasatospora sp. NPDC017646
CGGTCAGGCAGGCAAGTTCGGTCATCTCGGGGCAAGCCTTGGTGAGTTCCCCCAGCAGGGCGGTGTCCTTGTCGCGCAGGTTCTCCGGACAGCTGGGGATAAAGCGGGCACCCGCTCGGCCCGATAACTCCTTCACCACCGATCCAAGCTGGTCGGCGAGACGGCGCGTGCGGCGCTGGTAATGCTCCACGACGCCGGGAACCTGCTCGCGGAACGTCTGCCTCGGGCAGGTGAGCACAGGGCACACCAGCCGCCGCAGCCTCGCCGAGACGACGACCCGCCGGCCGTCCACCGGCACGTCCGCCACCATCCGATGGTGGAAGCCGTGCACCCGCCCTGTCGGCGTACCGCACAAGGGGCACGGCACTGGATCCTCCCGGGTCCGCGCGGTCACCCGGATCACGCCACACTCGCCCGTCACGCCCTCGACCACCAGCGCCGACAACCCTGAAAACACCACACTCACAAGCTCGTTGACATCTCGCACACCATGCCAACGACGCCGGTCACCCCTAGTTACCACCGATTACGGGACAGAGCCAAAAGAATTTGGGTGTGGGGTGGTGGGCGTCACGGGTAACGGCGTGTGACACACGCGGGTTCTGATCCTGTCAGGCCGCACGACGGCGGCCCGACGGCGCGCAGCAAGGGCGCATACATGCGGGTTCACAAGCTCGTCTGAGCCCGCCTGTCGTCGCCGGTCGCCGCGCGTGGGCGCAGCCGTCCCGGGCGTGAGAACCGGCGACGGGCCCTCGCGCGGCGACCGATCCAGTCCGGGGGATTGGCCCGACCTCGCCAGGACGGCACGATCACCCAGCAGGGACACGATCCAGGACCACCTCCGCGCTCTGCTGGAACGCGTAGCCGTGCTGTCCCAGTCCGGTCGGCGCGATCGGTCGGGTCCCTCGCGCGTGTCATCGAGTGGCGCCCGGCCCCGGCCGCCGTCCGGGCGCCGTCCTCGTCGTCCTCGCCGCCGTCGGCGGCGCCGTCCAGGCCGTCCGGGACCGACAGTGGCCCGTCATGGCCGATCCCGGCTGTCCCGGGTGTGAGCCGGGTGTGGGTGGCTGTCAGGCCCGCCGTCCAGGAGGCCGGTGCGCCGCCCTTGGGAGAGGCCCTGAGAGAGGCCTTGAGGGAGGCCTTGGGAGGGGTGGCCGCGCCCCCCTCCAGACCCGGAAACGACCGTAGACGGTCGGCCAGGGACCGAACTCGGAGGGCATCTCCCGCCACTGGGCGCCGGAGCGGAACCGCCAGATCACTCCCTCGAACTGATCCCGCAGCCTCTGCGGGTACGGGCCGTACTCGCCGATTGGCAAGTACGGCTCGATGAACGTCCGCTGCTCGTCGGTGAGTTGCCTACGTGTCACACACAACTTCCTACCGGATCCCGCTTTCGGGCAAGCACGAAACCGCATTATTGATCACGACATCACACAGGCCCTAAGTCGGTGGTGGCCGGGGCCCGCTGCCGCGGTGGGGCCCCGGCACGTCCCGATGTCCGTCAGGAGGCGGGCATCAAGACGGTGTCGATGATGTAGACGGTGGCGTTGGCGGTCTGGACATTGCCGCACAGGACCTTGGCGGTGTTGTTGACGCTGAAGTCGCGGGTGCGGGCCAGCAGGCGGCGCACCACCTCCGGGTCGAAGACCGTGTCGCCGCCGTGCACCCGCTCCAGCGCGGACAGGAACTCCTCCACCCGGGCGACCCGGTCCTTCAGCAGGTACCCCACGCCGCGGGTGTCGGCGGCCAGCAGTTCGGCGGCGTAGCGCTGTTCGACGTGCTGGGACAGCACCAGTACCCCCACGGCCGGGTGCTCGTGGCGCAGCCGCAGCGCGGCCCGCAGGCCTTCGTCGGTGTGGCTCGGCGGCATCCGCACGTCGATGACAACGACGTCGGGGGGCCCGGCGGCGACCGCGGCCAGCAGGGCGTCGGCGTCGCCGACCGCGGCGCTGACCTCGTGGCCCTCGTCGAGCAGCAGGCGCTCCAGGCCCACGCGCAGCAGGGCGGAGTCCTCGGCGATCATCAGGCGCACGGCAGCTCCGCGACGACGTGGGTGGGGCCGCCGGGCGGGCTGTCCACGCGCAGGCGTCCGTCGAGGGCGGCGATGCGGCGTTGCAGGCCGGACAGTCCGGGGCCGGTGGGGTCGGCGCCGCCGCGTCCGTCGTCGTGCACCGACACCCGTACCAGGCTGGTGTCCTGGCCGATCGCCACCTCGATCCGGGTGGCGCCGGCGTGCTTGGCCGCGTTGGTGAGGGCCTCGCGCACCGCGAAGTAGGCGGCGGTCTCGACGGCGGGGGCGGGGCGCCGGGCCATATCGCCGCTGATGTGCACGGGGATGGGCGAGCGTTCGGCGTCCACGGCCAGGGCCTCGCGCAGTCCCAGCTGGTCCAGCGAGGCGGGGTAGGCCCGCCAGGCGACTTGCCGCAGTTCCTCCAGGGCCTGTTCCGCCTCGGCCTGCGCCTGGCGGTAGAGCTCCTCGGAGTTCTTGCGGCGTCCGCGGCCCAGGAGCATCGCCACGACGATGAGGCGCTGCTGCAGCCCGTCGTGCAGGTCACGTTCGATGCGGCGTCGCTCGGCGTCCACGGCCTCGACGATCCCCGAGCGAGAGGCGGCGAGTTCGTCGATCCGGCGGCGCATCAGGGCCAGTTCGTCGGGGCCGAGGAAGCGGTGGGCCAGGCGCCGCTCCAGATCGGCGACGGCGGCCAGCCCGGCCAGGTCGAGGAAGAGCAGCAGCAGTCCGGCGGTGAGCAGGTATCCGGCGACGGGCCAGCTGGGGCCCATCCCGTCGGCGTCGTGCCCGGCCAGCCAGCGCGCCAGACCGGAGGCGGCCGTCCAGGCGCCCGCCGCGAGCAGGAACAGTGCGCCGCCGCCGGCCAGGCCCACGGGCACGCGGCACCACAGGTAGGCGGCGGCCCGGCGAGCTTCGACGCCCTCGGGGGCAGGCTCGGGGCCGCCGAGCAGGGCGGACACGCGCCGCTGCTCCAGTGCGGCCAGGCGCAGCGGCAGGCGGGCGCAGCGGGTGAGGGCGGCCGCGGCCAGGAGGGCGGGGGTAGCGAGCGCTGTGAGGGCGCCCAGGGCGATGCCGGCCGCGGCGCGGGCGGCCCTCACGCCCGGTGCCGAGCGCCCGGGCGGCGGCGCAGGCGTACCGCGAACCACCGGGCGGCGGCCAGGAGTGCGAGCGCCACGACCGCCTTGGACACCCATCCCCCGTACTCCTCCACCATCTGCCAGTTGTCGCCGAGCCAGTATCCCAGCAGGACGAAGGCGGTGTTCCAGATCAGGCTGCCCAGGGCGGTCAGGGCTGTGAAGGCGGCGAAGGGCATGCGCTGGATCCCGGCGGGGATCGAGATGAGGCTGCGCACCACCGGCACCATGCGGGCAAGCAGCACGGCGGTGCGCCCGCGGCGGGCGAACCACGCCTCGGCACGGTCGATCTCGTGCGCGCTTACGAGGGGGATGCGGGCGGCGAGGGCGCGGGTGCGCTCGCGGCCCAGGAGGGCGCCAGCGGCGTAGACGATCCAGGATCCGGCGACGGAGCCGACCGTGGTCCAGACGATGACGGCCGCCAGGTTCAATCGGCCCTGGCCTGCGGCGAATCCGGCCACGGGCAGGACGATCTCGCTGGGGACGAACGGCAGGACGGTGTCGACGAGGTTGGTCAGCCCGGCGCCGGCGGCGCCGAGGGCGTCCATGGTGTCGACGGCCCATCCGGCGATGCCGCCGGCGGGCTCGGCGGTGTTGGTGTCCGAGACGGTGAAGGCGGCGGCGAGCAGCGGGGCTTGGGGCGGCGTTGCGATCATGCGGTTCACGCTAGGCAGCGGGTGTGCGGCCCGCCATGCGGTCGTCCACCCGGCCGTCCTGCGGTTTTCCGCAGGACACCGTGGGCTCGGGGGCGGGGCTATCGGCGAGGTCGGCGTGCAGGACGACAGGCCGATCGTCCCAGCATCCGCCGACGCCTCGACTGCGAGGACTGCCACGCCGGACGCGCCGCTGTCAGAGGACGGCGGCGGGACCCGGACGGCGCATGGACGGCGGCGAGGCGAACGCCGAGCAGGACACGAGGACGGCCGCCTCCTGGCCGACGACCACGACCAGGAGCAGCGACCCAAGCGACCCGCACAGCCGGCGAGGACCCCCGGCCGCCCGGACGTCAGCATGATGACTCGCGCGAGCCATCCCCGGGCGACGTCGACGCAGCCGCGAGCAGCAGGCGGCGAAAGGCCGGCGGGCGAACCCAGGACATCGACCAGCGCGGCCAGGACGACCGGCGGCCCGGGGGGCCTCACCCCCACGTTCCAGATTTCTGGAACGAACCGCCCCACGCGCCCAGACCGGACACCGAGGACCAAGTAGCGGGCCGCCGAGGCGAGCAAAGGCCCGGAACCGGACGGCGGCCAAGGCCTCGCCCAAGCCGGTCGGAACGGTGGCGAGCAGCCCGGCACCGAGCAGGACGGACCCGCAAGCAGCCCGGGCGCGTGGAGGGCAGGCCGGGCGCGTGTCGGCGAGCACCTCACGGAGCCCTGGCACCGCATCCGAGGGCTGATCGCGGGAACCGGGTTGAGGTCAGAGTGGGGCGAGGATCATGAGGACCTCGTCGCGGGTGTCGTGGGGCGCGAGCCGGAGGGCTTCAGGCCAGCGACCGATCTCACGCCATCCGAGCCGCCCGTAGAAGTCCTCCAGGCCCTCGCCGCCCCGGGCTGCCAGATGGAGCTGTTCAAGGCCAAGCTCGTCGCGGGCGATCTTCCGAAGCTCGTGGACGAGAGCGGATCCGATGCCGCGGCCGCGGAAAGCGGGGTGGGTCTGGAGGTGGTGGATGGTGCCCCAGTGCCCGACGAGCCGGTAGGGATCGCGGTTGAGGATGACCCATCCGGCAAGGACGCCGTCGACCTGGGCGGTGAGGAGTCGGCTCTGCTGCGGGTCGAGACGGCTGAGGAGCTTGTCCGCGACCGGCACGACGTCGTCCTGGCCGACCGGAGGGAACGGGAATCCCGCGGCGCCGCCGGCGTTGGTGACCGCGATCCAGCAGTCGATCAACTCTTTCCGCAGTTCAGGAGCGATGTCGTGCGGGTTGGCTATCTGGACCAGGCGAAGGGCGGAGTCGTTCGGCATGGGCGGAGGATGCCAGAGGGGTCTGACATCCTCCGCGGAGTCAGGACGTCGTGGTGCGTCGGCTGACTTCGGCGGCGTAGGGGCCGAGCCCACGAAGGTCAGCGGTTGCGGCGAACCAGAACCTTGAGAACCTCCCGGGCGTCGCGGCGGCGGGCGTCGCTGCGCGCGACCACGGCGGTGACCGCGGCGGTGGTGACGGCGAGGGCGTACCAGGCGGTGCTGGCCGCGGTGATGAGGGCGGCGTGCTGGAGCACAGTGGACATCGGGGGCCTCTTGTCTGGGGTCATGGAAGAGGGCGGTTCCCGGCCCGCGGGTACCGCAGACGGGGTTGGTGGGCGGCCGGCCATGGTGCCGGCGGTCCATCTGGGTCAGCGCAGGCCCGCGAATTCCTCCACGCGGTCGGCCAGACGGCGGTCGGGATGGGGAACCAGGCCGTCGGTGTCATCGCCGGTGTGCATCACCAGGCGGTCGACCTCGTTGGCCAGGGCGCCGGACTGCGCGGAGGGCTTGGCGATGCGGGCGTCCATGGCGATCGGAGCGATGCGGAAGTAGTCGGCCATCTCCGGCACGGCCGGCGCGGGGACGCCGAGCCCCAGGTTCTCGTCGACGCTCACGGCCTGTTCGAACCACAGCCGGGCCTCACGGATCTCCCCGCGGCCGAGGTGGTGCAGGTACAGGCACCAGGCAGAGATGTGGTCGCCGGCGCCAGCCCCGATCTTCCACCAGAACTCCGCGCTGACGGGATGTCCGGTGTAGTGCAGCAGGCAGCCGAACAGCCGGAATCCCTCGATCTCCTGGACCAGGTCCTCCACACGCTGGTCGCTCGGGTCGCGGTGCCCGTCGAGCAGATCGACGAGCACGATGATCCGGGCGAGACGGCTGGTGTTGATCTCCGCCGCGACCATCGTCTCCAGGCAGGTCCGCGCGCGGTCCTGCTCGGCCCACCAGCCGGGGGCAGGCTGTTGGCCACGGCGGATCCGTGCGACGTCGGCCGAGATGCGGCGCAGCGCGGCGGGTACGTCGAAGTCGTCGGGCTCGTCGCCGTAGCTGTCGTTGGTGGTGTCGAGGAGGTTGTCGAGGTTCTTCTCGGGCTTCATCGGTCGGCTCCTTCGCGGCGGGGCCCGGGTACGGCGGCGGTGCGGCGCAGGACATGTCGGGCGGTGAGCAGTCGTTCGAGGGCCGCGATCGCGCGGCGGTGGTGGTAGTCGACGGTGCGGGGGTGGATTCCCATGATTTCGGCGCTGTACTCGGCGGTGTAGCCCATGGTGGTGTGCAGGACGAATGCCTCGCGTTGGCGGGTCGGTAGTTCAGCGAGGGCGGTGTAGAGTCCGGCGCCGCCGTCTATCCGGGAGAGGGTCTCGTGCATCTCCTGCAGCTTGCGGCGTGCTGCCCGGAGGCGGGCGGCCAGGTCTTTCTCCCGCTGGAGCCAGTGGACCCGGTACATGACGGCGCCGGCCAGGATCCCCCAGGTGTGTTGCTCGAAGTCCGGGGCGGCGAGGGCCTGGGCCCAGTTGTGGGCGAGGTAGGTGAACACCTCGTGTGCGACCTTGTCGCCGACTGAGGCGTCTCCGATCATCTCGGCGGCGTAGCGACGGAACGTTCGCTGCTTGGCCAGGAAGTAGGCCTCGAAGTCCAGCGGGAGGTCGACGGGCTCGTGCACGGCGGGACCGCTCTCACTGCCCGCGAAGGTGTCGTCGTTCACCGGGGCACTTCCGAACTCGCGTGCGCGGTGGCGGCCGCCGAGGTGCGTACCGGTCGCGGTCGGGCGTTGGTGCGGACCGGCTGGAGGGGCGCAGCCGTTTCGCAGAGGGTGCCCATCTCGTTCTTTCGGTCGGGTACGGCGGCGTCATGTTCTGCACGCCGAAGCCACCTTGTGGCTTACCTTCAGACTGGCAAACGAGCCCCCCGGCTCACGCATATGGCCTAGAGAGTTTTCACGGAAAGATCGCGAATGGAAACGCAGTGTGACAGCGGGACGCGTCGCCGGGCCGGTGCCACCCGCTCTGGCCGGGCCCCGGTACGCTACTTGTGAGTAGCAGCATCGTCACAGCAGGTAACGAATGTGACTAGGGTCACTGCTTTCGTGTGCGGACTGCCTGTCCGCACCGCTCACCCGCTCCGTGTACGGCTGACAGTCTGTTCGGCCGAGACGACACGCCATCAACCAGCGGCGGCCACGGCAACGCTCTTCCCACCACCGGGGCGCGCCACAGCCGGAACAGCCACAGCCGTACTCACGCCGCCGTACTCGTCGGGAAGTTGCAGAAGCGCCTCCCGCGGCCGAGCCGCGCGGCCGCGTCCCGTACATCGGGCGGTGACGGTTCGGGACTCGAGAGCACCGTACCCGTCGCCGAGTCCGCTCCAGGCCGCGTCGCTCACGGTCAGGCGCAGTTCGGTGGTCCCGGGCCAGGGGGTCGGGGTGAGCAAGGTGGCGCCGGTGGTCCGCAGGCGCTGTTCGAGGCGGGCAAGCTGGCGCGGGACGGCCGGTGTCGTGGGGCGCAGGATGATCGTGCCGCAGGCGTCGGCGAGGACGGAGGCCACCTCTGTCCAGTGGTCGCCGGGGTCGTCGGCCAGCAGGGTGCGTTCCCAGGGCAGGCCATAGGCCCGGGCCGCGGCGAGCCCTGCGTCGGGCCAGCCGATGATCGCGGTCCACAGCAGGTCGGACGCGGCGGCCGGCCCCGCCGCCATCGCCAGGAGCTGACCGGCGTCCAGAACCTCGACCACGACGCCTTTCGGCAGCCGGCCGTCCGGCAGCAGCCGTTCCAGCGCGGACAGGACCGGTCGGGACGCGGCCTCGACCCGGGCGAGACGGGCGGCCGGGCTGGTCTCCCAACGACACCGGCGGAACCGACCCACACCCCCGAACACGAGCCCAACCCCACCCCACGCAACTCTGTACCCTCCGTCCGACGTGCGGGCTACATTCGGCGGATGGCCTCCACAGACGACATCCTCGCCCTTGTCCGCAAGGCGTTCGACGAGTTCGACGACCACCCACTTCAGGTCTCCGTTCGGCGCGATCGTGGTCCGCGAGCCGTCGATCCTGTCCTACCTGTGTGCTTCCTTCGAGCAGTCCTGGCACCTCGCCACGCCGTACCAGACCGGCCCCCTCGCCGCCCACACGGCAGCCACCGAGATCAAGACCACCATCCTCGCCCTGATGGCCAACGGCCTCAAGGACGAGGTCATCGCCAAGCGGACCGGCCTGTCCGCCCGCGCCTGCCGTGGCCACATCGCCGACCTGCTCACCGCCCTCGAAGCCCACAGCCGCTTCCAGGCCGGAGTCAACGCCACCCGCGCCGGGCTGCTCGAACCGCAACGGCTGTAGCCCTGCGGCCCGCCGGTCAGCCCAGCCGCTCCCGGGCCGGCCAAGCCCGGGCGTCGGCGGCCAGCCACGGCTCGTTCGCGGCGGTGGCCGGGGTGCTGCCGCTGAACGTGCGGATCTCGTGGTGGAGGTGGGACTGGTCGGCGTAGCCGCCGTCGGCGGCCACCCGTGCGGGCGGGTGGCCGTACGCCAGGCGGTGCACGGCGTGGTCGAAACGGACCAGCATGGCGGCCCGTTTGGGCGTCAGACCGATCTGCGCGCCGAAGCGCGACCAGGTGCGCTGGCGGCTCCAGCCGACCTCGGCGGCGAGCTCGCCGACCCGGGCCCGGCCCTGGCTGGCGACGATCCCGTGCCAGACCGACGACACCTCGGGGTCGACGGCCCGGCCCTCCCCGAGCCGGGTGCGCAGCTCCGCCTCGATCAGCGCGAACCGCTCCGGCCAGCTCCGCGCGTGGTGCAGTTGCTCGCGCAGGCGCGGTGCGGCGCTGCCCCACAGATCGTCCAGGGCGAGCACGCTCCCGCTCAACTCCGTTAGCGGAAGCCCGAGTACGGGGCGCGCGAGGAGCGGGGACAGCCGGATCTGCAGGCACTCGACACCCTCGGCGCGCACCTCGAACGGGCTGAAGCCGAGCCCGACGGCCACGCTCCCCGACCGCAGGCCGCGAACCTCCAACGGCCGGTCACCGAACTCAACGGCCACCGTGACGGCCGGGTGCGGGATGGTCCGCAGCTCGACCGGGCTGCCACCCGGGACGCGGAACCCGGCCATGTCGGCCCCGGGCAGCGCGGGCACCCTGGGCGGCCGCGCGATCTCCCAGGCAGCGGTGGCGTCAGCTTGCACGTCTCGACCCTACGAGCAGCCGGGCCGCCGATTCAACCGGCTTGCGGGGCACGACATTTCTCCAATCCGCCGCGCACCGGCCGAGGCCAGAGTGAGAGCAGCCGAAACGGAGCCAAGCCAGGAGGAACGATGAACACCACCACCCCACGCCGACGGCGGCGGCTGCGGATCGCCGTGCTGGCCTTCGCCCTGCTGGGCATCCTGCTCACCGTCAACACCGTCTCGGTACTCACCGCGACCGCGCAGGCCTCCGGCGAGCAGATCGTGCGGCTGCCCGGCGGGGACATGCACGTCGTCCAGGACGGGCCGCCGGACGCACCCGCCCTGGTGCTCATCCACGGCCTCGGCGGCTCGACCACCTGGTGGGACCCGGTCATGCCGCGCTTGCGTGACCTGCACGTGGTGCGGGTGGACCTGCTCGGCCACGGCAAATCGGCCAAACCGGCCGACGGCTACGGCATGGCGGACCAGGCGCGCCGGGTCGCGGCCGTGCTGGACCGGCTCGGGGTGCGCCACGCGACCGTCGTCGGGCACTCCACCGGCGGCGCCGTCGCCACCTCGCTGGCCGAACAGCGCCGCGACCTGGTCGCGGCGATCGCCCTGATCGACGTCGGCCCCCGGCTCGACGCGTACATCGGCGGCGACAGCATCGTCAGCCAACTCGTCACCACGCCCGTGGTGGGCCAGGTCCTGTGGCGGCTGCGCACCGACAGCACGATCCGCTCCGCGCTGAGCAGCGCGTTCACCCGCAAGGTGCAGATCCCCGAGCAGATCATCGCCGATGTCCGGGGCATGACCTACCGCAGCCTCACCGAGACCGACGCGGCGTCCAGCGCGTACGTGAAGGAGCGGCCCATCCCCGACCGGCTCGCCCCGCTCGGCCTGCCCGCCCTGGTGATCTTCGGCTCCCGGGACCACCGCTGGCAGCCGTCCAGCTTCCAGGACTACCGCCGCGTCCCGCACGCCCGGATCGAGATGCTCGACGGCGTCGGCCACACCCCGATGTTCGAGGCCCCCGACACCACCGGCACCCTCCTGCACGACTTCGCCGCCCAACCCCGCAACTGAGCGCCGGTCACCACAGCTGCGCGGCGATCCGCTCCCGCAGGGACGCCGCGTCCAGCCCGTACGCCCGCAGGTGCTCCTCGATCGTGCCGTAGTGCCGGGGAACAGGCCCGCAGGGCCCACAAGACAGGCACAAGCCCGTCACCGAGGCGGCGCAGCGCGGGCAAGACACGGCGGGACACAGCCCCCCAAGACCTCTCCCAAGGGTGGCGCACCCGCCTCCTGGACGCCGGCCTGACGGCCATCCACCGGACGCCGGGACAGGCCAACACGCCGGCGAAACGGCCCCGCGGACCAGCCGCTACCCGGCTCTAACCCGACGACGTCGACCAGGCGCAGCGACCCAAGCGACCCGCACCGCCGGCCAGGACCCGCGGCCGCCCGGATGGGCGGCGGCGCGGACGTCAGCACGATGACTCGCGCGAGCCACCCCCCAGGCGACATCGGCCCAACCCCGAGCAGCGGCGGCGAAAAGCCGGCGGACCGGACCCAGGACGACGACCAGCACAGCCGGGACCACCGGGGTGGACGGTCCTGGCAGACCGGTTGGCCGGCCGACAGCCAGGCGGCCCGGGATCCTCACCCCCGCGTTCCAGATTTCTGGAACGGACCCGCCCCACGCGGCCAGGCCAGACGGCGACGAGCAGCACGTCCACGGACGGCGGCCAAGGCCTCGCCCCAGACCGGCCCGGACGGCAGCGAGCAGCACTACACCGAGCAGGACAGACCCGGACCAGCGGGCGGCCCGCGACCAGGACGCGGCGAGCATGACGCCGACCAGGCCCCGCCGGGAAGACGCCGAGCAGGGCGTCCACAAGCGGCGCGGACGGCGGCGGGCAGGACACTGACCGGCCGCCCCGGACAGGACCGCCGACACGCGCCCAGACAAGATCACCACCCGGTGCGCATCGCACCCCATTGCCCGTAACGCGGAACACGTTAGGCCGGAAAAACCGGCAGAAACCCCGGCGGAAACACCTGGAAAACAATCCAGGAAACCCTCAGAAGACGACCCGTCAATTCTCCACCACCGACACCCCACCCCTACTGAACTTGAATGCGTGATGTCGGTCTGAGGATGGTCAGCCGTCCATGATCAGGCCAGTGGTGGCGAGGCAGGCGTCGATGAACCGCCCCGGGTTCGATAGAGATCTCAGGTTGTGGTTGTGACCTGCGGTTTTGTGGTGGTGAGGTAGTAATGGGTCTCGTACTCGACTGGCGGAACGTGGCCTATCTCACCGTGAAGCCGGCGGTGGTTGTACCAGTCGACCCACTCGGCGGTGGCGAGTTCGACCTGCGAGAGGGTGCGCCAGGGCCGCCGGGGCTTGATCAGCTCGGTCTTGAACAGGCCGATCGTGGACTCCATGAGGGCGTTGTCGTAGGCGTCGCCGACGGATCCGATCGAGGCTGCGATGCCGGCGGCGTTCAGGTGTTCGGCGAGCCGGAAACTCGTGTACTGCGACCCGGCGTCCGAGTGATGTATCAACTCGCCTCGTTGATGGGGGAATCCGTCACGGTCGCGCTGCCACAACGCCATGTCCAGCGCATCCAGCACAAGCCGGGTCTCCTTGGAGGTCGCGGCCGACCAGCCGACGATGCGCCGGGAGAAGGTGTCCACGACGAAGGCGACGTAGACGACTCCGGCCCAGGTGGCGATGTGCGTGAAGTCGGCGACCCAGTAGCGGTTCGGCGCGCCGGCGACGAAGTCGCGGTCGACCAGGTCCGGGGCGCGTTCGGCGCCCGGGTCCGCGATGGTGGTGATGACCTTCTTGCCGCGGACAGCACCGGTGATGCCGAGTTCACGCATGAGGCGTTCGACGGTGCAGCGGGCCACCGTTTGGCCTTGCCGGCCCAGCTCCCTCCAGATCTTCCGCGCCCCGTAGACACGGTAATTGGCGTCGTGAACGTCCTTGATCAGCTTCTTGAGTTCCTGGTCGCGCGCGGTGCGGGCGGAGGGCGAGGCCACGCGTTGGTGGTGGGCGTAGTAGGTGGAGGGGGCGATGCTGCAGCCGTGCTCGGTGAGCACGCGGCAGATCGGCTCGACGCCGCCGAAGCGACCCCGGTGCTCGTCGATGAACGCTACGAGCGCTGGTGTGGCCGGTCGAGCTCGGCCGCGAAGAAACTCGCCGCGGCCTTGAGGATCTCGTTGGCGCGCTTGAGTTCGGCGATCTCCTTCTTCATCGCCTTGGTCTGCGCGGACTCCTCCGTGGTCGTGCCCGGGCGCTGCCCGGAGTCGACCTGGTCGCGTCGCACCCAGTTACGCAGGGTCTCGGCGGAGCCGATGCCCAGTTTCTCCGCGACGGCCCGCGGTGCCGCCGACTCGTTCGGGTAGTCACCGAGGACCTCGGCAACCATGCGCACCGCACGACGGCGCAGTTCAGGCGGGTAGGAGGAAGGACGTGCCATGACTCGAATCCTTACACGAAATCGAGTCTCCACTGAACCCAGGGCGGTTCAGTCCCGGCCGCCTTTTCGGCGGCCGGGACTGGCCCTATTTGTGACTGAGCGCTTCACTTGGCGAGTTGAGCGCCGACCGGGCAGGGCATCGCCGGAGTTGGGCCTGTGAACCTGGTTTGGACCGCGTACTGGCTCTGTTCACGTCGCAGGGCATCGTTTCGACAGCAACTCGGGAGGCAGCACGTATGCCGAGATGCTTGTGCCGAGTGGGCAGAAAGGCGCCGGGTTGCTCAACGAACCGGTGCGGCGAAGGGAAGGGCGCCGAAGAGGCCGGCCGTCCGGTCGTGGGGGAGGCGTGCGGCGATGTGGCCGTCCGGGCGGATGAGGACGAGCTCGCCCCGGCGCGGCGTGTACGCCCGCTGGAACTCGCCGTGGCCGTCGACAATCCCGTCGTCGGTGTTGATCCGGTGCACGTGCACGGTGGCGGGATCGGTGCGGTCGGTGAGGGCCGGGTCGTCGTTCTCGAAGGCGATCAGGGTCCAGTGCGGGCCACGGGTGAGGTCGAACAGGTCGCCGGTGAACCCGGGGCCGCGCAGGCCGGTGGCGTTCGGCGCCCGGTCTCCGGCGACCGGTCCCTCGGTGGGATCGTCGGAGCGGCTGCCGTAGCGGATGCCGAGGCCGGTCGTCACGGCGTCGTCGGCCAGCTCACTGAAGGCTGCGCCCAGCATCGCGGAGTCGCCGCCGATGTGCGGGGTCGTCCGGTCCAGCTTCCGGGTGCTCAGCGCGAGCACGGTCCGCGCGACGGGCGCCCGTTCGGCGGAGTAGGTGTCCAGCAGGTCGGGGGATGCGCCGCGGATGACCGCGCCCAGCTTCCAGCCGAGGTTGTAGGCGTCCTGGATACCGGTGTTCATGCCCTGCCCGCCGGCGGGTGTGTGCACGTGTGCGGCGTCACCCGCGAACAGGACCCGTCCCCGGCGGTAGTCGGTCAGCATGCGGATGTTGACGCGGTAGACCGAGAGCCAGACGGCGCTCGTCAGTGTGATGCCGGCGTTTCGCTCGTCCAGCAGTCGCTGGTAGAGCTCACGTGTCGGGGTGCCCGGTTCCGTGCCTGACGGGACGGGGGCTTGCAACTGCCACAGGTCGCTGTGGGGCAGCGGCGTGAGGACGAGCATCCCGTCGTCGGACGTCCAGACGTGCATGTGGTCGCGGGCCAGGCCGTTGACGGTGACATCGCCGATGTACCAGCGCTCCGCCTCGCGGGTCTCGCCCTCCAGGTGGAGGCCGAGCAGCCCGCGGACCGTGCTCTTGCCGCCGTCGGTTGCCACGACGTAGCGTGCCCGCACTGTGCGGTCGCCCTCCGGCGTGCGCAGGGTGGCGGTGACCCCGTCCTGGTCCTGCACGAGGTCGACCGCCTCGACCTGGTGCTCCACCGAACCGCCCAGCTGGCGCAGTCGTTCGCGCAGCGCGTGCTCGACGTCGAACTGGCCGATCCAGAGCGGGTCGGGGTAGGGGGTCCGGAAGGAGTCCCTGGCGCGGACCGTGATCGAGGACCCGTCGACGATGCCGCCGGACGAGTCGTGGAACCGCAGCGGCAGATCGGCGATGCCGTGGCGCACGACATGCTCGACGGCGCCGAGGTCATCGAGCACCTCCAGGGAGCGGGGCTGGATCGTCTTGGCCTTGGACGCGCGGCTAGCGGTCGCGTCCCGCTCGACGATCCGACAGGCGACGCCTCGCCGAGCAAGGTCACAAGCCAGCGTGAGGCCCACCGGACCCGCTCCGACGATGAGGACATCGGTCTGGAACACGTCGTGCTCGTTCATGTCGTGCCTCCCCAAAGTGCCGATGCAGGGCACCGGACGACTCCTTAGATGCGGTTCCGCATCTTCCGAGGATGAGGCTACGCACGGCTGATAAGATGCGCAAGTGCATCCTAAAGAGAACCAGTCAGCCCAGCGGCGACGCGGCAAGGAGTTGGAGGAGGCACTGCTCACCGCAGCGTGGGCGGTCCTGCGTGAACACGGCTACGCCGGCTTCACCCTCGAAGCCGTGGCCAGCCGGGCAGCCACCAGCCGACCGGTCATCGCCCGCCGCTGGGCGACCCGCAACGACCTGCTGCGCGCCACCATCACGCACGCCAGCATGGCCCGACCCACCCCGATGCCGGACACCGGAAGCCTGCGCGGCGACCTCATCGCCTTCCTGCGCGAGGTCAACAGCTCCCGTCTGGACTTCGCGGCGGTCCTGGGCGTTCAACTCGGCGGCTACTACCAGGAGACCGGCGAAACCCTGTCCGAGCTGCGCGACGTCCTCCTCAAGGGGCAGGACCCAGTGCTCGAGCAGATCCTCGCGGCAGCCGCCGAGCGCGGCGAGCTCGACCCCGACCGGCTGACTCCACAAATCCGGTCCCTGCCGGTGGACCTCCTGCGCCACCACGCCTTCATGACCTTCCAGGCCATGCCGGACGACAACATCGAAGAGATCGTCGACACGATCTTCCTGCCCCTCGTCCGACCCGCTCAACCCGCAAGCAGAACCTGACCCCGGGAGCCCGCGGCTGTCCCGTCCAATCTGGGTTGGGTGCGGTTTGTTTCGAGTGACGGCCGCGATCAGACGGTGAGGGTGTAGTTGTGCTGGTCAGGCGCGGGGTAGAGACGTTCGTGCTCGCGGGCGGCATGGAAGCGCCAGTAAGGGTCGAGGTCGCCGTTGGAGACGAGGGCGCGCAGTCGTAGGACGGCTTCCGCTCCGTGCAGGCCCCAGTGGCGCCGGTGATGTCGAGGCGGCCGGCGATCAGGTGGCGGCAGGCGCCCTCGATGGCGCCGGTGGCGATCGGTCAGCCGTTTTCGAGTGCCGTGTCGTATCGGAGCTGGTCGAGGTGGCCGGTCAGGTAGCGGTGGCAGGCGTCGACGGCCTCTCGCCGGGCGGCCGACAGGTGTTCCCGGTCCGCCTGGGCGGTCATCTCGGCGGCGCGGGCGGCGTGGCCCGCGAGGATCGCGGTCAGATGGTCGGCCGCCCATGCCTCGGCCTCGGTGGTGCCGGGCTTGTGGAAGGCGCGGGCGGCGGCCCAGACGTACTCGGCCACGTGCACGAAGTCCAGCAGCACGTGGACCTTGACGCCGCGTCGGTCGATCTCTGCTGCGATCAGGTCGAGCCGTTGACGGGCGCGCCGTCGACCAGGACGACCCACGGACGCAGGTGCTTCGGGTCGCGCGCCTGGGCCTGGTGTCGGGGTACGAGTTCATCTGCAGAGCGCAGTACGGGCTCACGTGCATAGTTCGGAACGGCCCGCCACAGGTACTTCCTCTCGCCGTTGACCTTGATGAAGACCTCGTCCAGATGCCACTTGTCCCCGGTCCGGGGCTGCCTGCGGCGCAGCGCATCGGCGTAGGTCTGCCCGAACTTCAGGCACCACCGCCGGACCGTCTCGTAGGAGACGACGACACCGCGCTGGAGTATCAGCTCCTCCACCTCGCGGAACGACAGCGGGAACCGGAAGTACAGCCACACGCAGTGGGAGATGACCTCGACCGGGTACCGGTGACCGCTGTACGACGGCGACGTGCTCTCCACGAACGATCCCCTCCACCGTGATCGATCGGAAAATCATCTCACCCGGTCGGCCAACGTGACAGCGCCGCACTGGGCCAACCCGAAGATCGGCGAGCGCGAGGTCCTGGCCGCGATGCTCGAGGTCGACGCGGAGCTGGTCGCCCGACGCGAGGGCATCCTGCTCGCCTCGGACAAGGGCTTCGCCTCGAAACCGTTCGAGAAGGACCTCGCCGAGCTCGGCATCGAGCTGCTGCGGCCCTCGCTCAAGCGCGAGAAGAAGCGGTACGGGGAGCCGATGCTCAAGAAGGTCCGCCAGCCGATCGAGTCGGTCAACGACACCCTCAAAGGACAGCTCGACCTTGAACAACACGGCGGACGGACCTTCGAGGGCGTCGCGATCCGGGTCGCCCAGCGCATCCTCGCGCTGGCCGCCGGAATCTGGCACAACAACAGGACCGGCGCACCGATTACCCGCTCACTGATCGCATTCGATCACTGATCACATCGGACACACTCGTCTAGGTGTTCTGACCCGTGAGGTTGGGGACGCGGCTGGCGGGTGGCTTGCCTGCGAGTGCGGTGTGTCCGCGGTGGTGATTGTAGGCGTGGAGTCAGCCAGGGTAGGCGTCGCGTCGTTCCTGTTCGGTGCGGTAGGGGCGGGCGTAGGCCCATTCGTCGAGCAGGGTCCGGTTGAAGCGCCCGACCTTGCCATTGGTCTGGGGCCGGTAGGGGCGGGTGCGTTTGTGCGCGATGCCCTCTGCTGCGTGGGCATCGCGCCAGAGCCGGGAGCGGTAGCAGGAGCCGTTGTCGGTCAGGACGCGCTGGACGGTGATGCCGGCCTGGGCGAAGAACGCCTGGGCGCGGGTCCAGAAGGCGGTGGCGGTCTCCTTGCGCTCGTCGGTCAGGATCTCGCTGTAGGCGAGGCGGGAGTGGTCGTCGACGGCGTTGTGCAGGTGGCTGTAGCCGGCCCGGGAGCGGTTCTTGCGGCCGGCCGCTCGGCCGAGGACGTGGTGGCCGCCGCCGTCGGGGATGTTGCCGAGCTTCTTGATGTCCACGTGCACCAACTCGCCTGGG
>NZ_JBIRJC010000078.1:0-17270 GCF_044329365.1 Kitasatospora sp. NPDC017646
CGCGACGATCACCATGATGAACTGCGCGAGCAACCCAACGACTCGTCACACCAGGGCCGGTGACCTGCACCAATCACGATGAAACTTCCTCAATGTGGATCGGCGTCCCACTCGTGGTCCGGCTCTCTGATCTGCTCGTACGACTCGAAGGTGTGGGTGTCGAAGAAGCAGGCGATGGAGAAAGGCTGCTGGGGGTCCGTGAGGACCCGGTAGATGAACTCGCTGGTGGAACCGTCGAATCGCTCCCAGCCGGCGGCGACGTCATCATGCGGCTGGGCGAGAATCGGCCAGCGGTCGGGATCGGCGGAATCGGTCAGCCAGAAGAACTGGTCGGCCTGGACCGAGTCCGCCCACCGAAGCAGGCCGCCGGCGGCGGGGAACACGGGATGCGGACTGAAGAGGTCGCCGATCCAGGCGTCAGTAGCGGCTCGTGCGCCCAGCCACTCGGCGTCCTTGATCAGATCGTGGTGCGGGCTCGGCGTGTCAGGGGTGGAGAGCTGCAGGAACCCGTCGAACTCTCCCGAGCCGAACCACTGCGCCAGCTGCTTGTAGTCGGTCGGCAGGGTGATGCCGAGCCGCGCCTCGACCGAGGGCCAGTCGATCACCCTCTTCGTCGCGGCCTCCCAGCCGGTGATGGCTGCCAGCTTCTCGCTCCACGTTGCCGCTGTGTCCACGATGCCGAGTAAAGCGCAGCAGACGGACAACGCTTGGCGCGGGACCTCCCACCATCGACGTCCACCTGGCCCCGTCCTGCTGTGCTTGGTGCCGCCGTCCGCGCCGCCGTCCGGTCCTTGGCCCGCGCTGCTCGGTGCCGTGCTGACTCGCCGCCGTCCTGGCCGCCGGCCTTCGCCCGCTGCGCCGGGCCCCGTCCTGCTCGGCGCCATCCTGCGGCCGCCAAGGGCCATCTGGGAGCGCACCGCGAGTGGACGTCCTGGTCACAGTGGCCGGTGCCAGTTGCGGTAGGTGTGCGGGGGTCTGGCGTAGCCGCTGTCGCTGAAGGGGTTCGGCAGTGTGCCGTCGAGGGTGCCGGCCAGGAAGTGGCCGAAGCCCGCCGCGAAGCGGATCCAACGTTCCTCCCCGTAGAGGGGCTGGCGCTTGAAGACGACGACGTCCCAGCTGTCCGGGTCCCGGGTGTGGAAGAGCCAGAAGGCCACGTCGCCGTTCGAGTTCCTCGCGAAGGGGAGAAGCCTTGCCTGCGAGCTGCGCGGCGAACCAAGCCCAGCGGCCGCGCGCTGCGCCACCTGGGCGGTGCCGACAGCCTCGCGTGAATGGTCGGTGGCGTGGGCGCAGTCCTTCCTGCTGACCAATACGTAGGCGGGTTCTCTCCAATGCTCACGCCTCCTGCCCAAGGGCGACTCGTCAAGCACATAAGCAGATCGGACGGGGCTTGCGCCGGACAGGCGTGCCGAGCTGGACCCGGCTCCTGGGCCCGGACGTCGGGGTGATCTGTCGGTTACTGAACCTGAAAGCGTGATGTCGGAGCCGTTTGCCTGACAGCTGCTGTGTGGGTCCGGTAGCCCTGAGCTGTGAGATACGCGCAGGGCGGCGGGTTGACCGACGCTGAGAGGGCCACGCGGGAGCGGATCCGGCTGCGGGCCGTGGAACGCTTCGAGGGCGGGGAGAAGAACCGGGAGATCGCCACCGCGTTGCGGGTGAGCGAGCGGTCGGTGGAGCGATGGCGCCGGCAGTGGCGTGAGCGGGGTGAAGCCGGAGTCCTGTCGAAGGGATCACCTGGGCGACCGAGGCTCAGCGAGGAGCAAATCGCCAGACTGGAGCGCGAGTTGGATCGTGGTCCACTCGTCCATGGCTGGGAGGACCAGCGCTGGACGCTCGCCCGGGTGAAGACGCTGATCGGCCGGCTGTTCCACGTCGGCTACACCGTCGAGGGGACCTGGGCACTGCTCAAGCGCCACGGCTGGTCCTGGCAGCAGCCGACCCGCCGGGCCATCGAACGGGACGACCAGGCGGTCGAGTTGTGGAAGAAGGAGGTCTGGCCCCGGGTAAAAGCGCCGCGGCGGCTCGGGGAGCCTGGCTGGTCTTCGAGGACGAAGCCGGGCAGACCATGAGACCGCCGCGCACCAGGACCTGGGGCCGCATCGGGTGCACGCCGGTGGTCCGCGTCCGCGGCCGGGGTTCCGGACGGGTCTCGATAGCCGGGATGGCCTGCTACAAGGCAGGCCAGCGATCCCGCATGATCTACGGCTTCCGTGTCCACCGCGGCCGCAAGGGCGAGCCCAAGGCGTTCACCTGGCAGGACTACCGCGACCTGATCCTGCGCGCCCGCATCCAGCTCGGCGGCCCGATCGTGCTCGTCTGGGACAACCTGTCCACGCACCTGATGCCGCCAATGAAGGAGTTCATCGCCGCGAACGAGGACTGGCTGACCGTCTTCCAGCTGCCCTCCTACGCGCCCGATCTCAACCCGCAGGAGGGCATCTGGGCCCTGGTCAAACGCGGCATCGGCAACCTCGCGGTCGCCAACCTCGACCACCTGGCCAAAGCCGTCCGGACCCGCCTCAAGAAGATCCAGTACCGCCCGCACCTGATCGACGGCTGCCTCACCCAGGCCGGCCTGAACATGAACGACTGACCCCAGCCGACACCGACATCACGAATTCAAGTTCAGTATCTGGCGATACCGCCGCTGAGCTGCGAATTCTTGCTGGCAGGCGACGCCTTGGATCCCCTAGAGTCGGCGCGCCCACCCGGTCGGGGCGGTGGCGTACCGGCGTGCGTGGTCAAGCACGCGGCGATTCCAGGAGTTGACGATCTGATGGTGTGTGTGGCGTGCGGGACACGCCCCGTGGGGACGGACAGCGGCCGCTGCTTCGGCTGCGCGGAGGCGGCTCCCGGATGGGCGGCGGCGCTGCGCCCGGCGAACGGCCTTGCCGTGGCGGTCTACGCCCTGCTTGCGTTGAATGCCGCGATGGCGGCGGTGGTCGTCGCGATCGATCTCTGGTCGGATGTGCTCCTGGGCCGGCTGGTGGAGGGGCCGGGCGAGGTCGGCCTCGACGACTTCGACGCCGTGAAGTCCGTGGCGAACGCGGTGAACGGGATGTTCATCCCGTTGGCGCTGGCCACCGCCGGGGTGTTCATCGTCTGGTTCTACCGCATCCGCCAGAACGCCGACCTGCTGGTGCCGAACGGGCACCGCCTGGGACGCGGCTGGACCATCGGGGCCTGGTTCACCCCAATCGTCCAGCTCTGGTTCCCCTGGCAGCTGATGGTGGACTGCTGGAGGGCGAGCGCACCGCTGGACGCGGAGGGAAGGCGACGCAAACTGTCGGAGAAGGTCCTCGCCCTGTGGTGGTGCACCTGGATCGGCTCGCTGATCGTCGGCCGGATCGCAGGCACCATGGTGCGTCACGTGAACCCGCTGGTCCCCGGTGACCTCGAGAGCCTGCGCAACACCATCCAGGTAGAGGCCGCAGGGTCAGCACTGCGGGTCGTGGCGGCGATCGCGGCAATCGTCGTGGTCAACCGGCTGACCGCCATGCAGCAGGCACGCCGGGCCGGCATCAACCCGCTCGCGGCCAGGGCCGCCCAGGAGGCCCGGGTCCGGGCCCTGGTGTCGGCTTCGGCTGCTGCCGCCTCGCCCGCGCCTGCTGAGGTTCCGCGTGACGCCGCGTCGGAGGGACAGGCTTCGGCCTGACGGTGCATGGCCTGGCCGGGGAACGATTCCTCGGTCGGGCGGCGCCAGCTGGTGTAGTTTTCTGTTGAATGCGATCTCTGTGCGCCACGAGCGCTACTGCGTGTGATGTAGCGGGGTTCAGCCAACTATCCGACAGTTGACGAGTGCTGAAGTGCCCCTGACCGGAAACCGGTCAGGGGCACTTTTGGTCAGCTCATCGCCTCATTCTGGGATTCAGCTTCGTACGCGAGCGGTCCACTTCTGGGCGGGGGTGCCGTTGCAGTCCCAGAGCTCGAGTCGGGCGCCGTTGGTTGCGGTGCCGCCGGGGACGTCGATGCAGCGGCCGGAGGCGGGGTTGTAGATGGTGCCGTCGGGCCGCGGCAGGTAGATCTGGTTTGGCCAGGCGTTGCCGCAGGTCCAGATTTCCAGCGGGGTGCCGTTGGCGGTGCCGCCTCCAGTGGCGTCGAGACAGCCGCCGAGGTAGCGCAGGGTTCCGTCGGGCTTGAAGGTCCACTGTGCGTTGCCGGGGTTGCAGTCATACAGCTGGACGGCGGTGCCGTTTGCGGTGCTGGCGCCGTTGGCGTCGATGCACTTGCCGGTTTGGGCGGTGTAGGTGATGGGGCTGTTCTCGGCGTAGGTGCTGAGAACGCTGGTCCATCCGTTGGTCCAGGTGTAGTAGGGGTCGGTGGTGGTGGAGTGGCCGGTGAAGGTCTTGATGATGCCGCCCTGGGTCATGCTCCAGAGGGTGGGTGAGCCGATGCCGGTGAGGTCGCCGTCGGAGCCGATGATGGGCCAGTTGTCGGTGGTGACGCCGTAGCCGATCTTGGTGTCGGTGGCGATGCCGGTAAAGGTGGGGTAGCTGGTGCTGTTGCCGAAGTCGTCGGTGACGGTGACGGTGCCGGTGGTGAACGTGTAGCCGCGCAGGTCACCGGTGGCCTGGTTGCGTGCCCACAGGCCGGGGTGGCCTTGGCCGGCCCAGTCGCCGGGGGAGATGAGGTCCCAGCCCTTCCAGCCGCTGGTGGCGAGCTTGGTGGGTGAGCCGAAGGTGACGTCCTGGTAGGTGGGGTAGAACCAGAGTGCTCCGGTGCCGTCCGGGCTGGTCTCGACGGTGAACAGGCCGGTGCGGTTGAGGAACTTCTTGCTGGTGTCGAGGTTGGTGGTGCTGGGGTCGCCGCTGGCGGCGATCTGCAGCGTGGTGGACCAGTCGGTCGCGTTGTAGCCGGTGCAATCGGTCAGTTTCGGATCGCACGCGGGCTTGGTCAAGGGGCTGTTGGCGTCGAAAACACCGGAGACGCCGGTGTTGCCAGGGTTCTTATAGAAGTAGAGGGTCTTGTCGCCGTCCTTGTGGACGATGAGGTCGTCGACGTTGTTTCCGCCGCGCAGGCTGCCGCGGTGGGTGATGCGGTAGTTGGCCCAGGAGTCCCCGCCGGGGGACTTGGCCTTCGGTGCGGCGAGCGGGGCCTTCGCCTGGGTGGCGGGGATGCTGTAGGCGCGCAAATCGCCGCTCGGGTCGGCGGTGACGATGTCGGGCAGCGCGTCACCGGTGACGTCGCCGAACGTCGGGGCGGGGCTGTTGGGGTTCCACGGTGCGTAGAAGGAGTACTGCGCGACGGGGGAGAGGTTGCCGGCGTTGTCCTCGGCCTGGACGTAGAGGACGTTGGTGCCCCAGCGTCCGGCGGTCACCTGGATTTGGCCGGTGGGCATGGAGCTGCCGCACTGCCAGGTGGCGTCGACGAGCTGGGGGTCGAAGCTCCAGCGCAGGCAGACCACTCCGGAGGTGTAGCCACCGTTGGGGTTGGGGTCGGTGGCGGTGAAGGGGATGCCTCCGCTCTGGCCGGCGTAGAGCTGGGGGGTCTGGCCGTTGCCGCTGGGCGGGAACTGCTTGCTGGTGTCGGTGACCGAGGTGGGGAAGGTGACGGTCGGCGGGGTGAGGTCGACCTTGAAGTAGCAGGTCGGGGTGGAGGCTGACCAGGGAGTGTCGGCCAGGCCGTCGGTGGCCATGATGCCGTAGCCGTAGGAGTGGCCGTCCTGGAGGACGTTGGCCGGGACCTGGAAGCTGGTGGTGCCGCCGTTGGCGACGAAGGCCGTGGTGCCCTTGGCGACATCGGGGACGCCGGAGAGGTTGTAGTCCCAGATGTGGTCCCAGGTCTGGACCTGGGACTGGGTGGGGCTGCTGACGTCGGCGTTGAGCCAGACGTTGTTGCTCTGGGTGGAGCCGGCGCCGAGCCAGGCCCAGTCGTTGGCGTTGCCGTCGCCGCAGGACTGGTTGGTCGCCGCCGGGCTGGCCGTGGTGGGGGCGGGCCACACCGCGGGGTGCTTGGGGACGTCGGGTACGCGGTCGTACTGGACGGACAGCGCGGGCTGGTAGGTGAACCGCTTGAAGGCGTACTGGTTGCTCTCGTCACCGTAGAGGCCGAAGGTCAGCTGCCCGTAGTTGACGTACTGCCTCATCGCGCCGGTGATGTCGAAACTGAACGGCACGTTGTCGTGGCACGGGTCCTGGCCCGAACCGCCGACCCAGGCCGTACCGAGAGAACCACCATTCTGGGAGGGCTGGTTGGACCAGTGGATACCGTTGCCGATCGGCCCGGTGACGTACAGGTTGAGCGGGTAGTTGTTGGTGCAGGACCAGTCGGCGGAGACGTACTCCTGCATGGTCATCGTCGCGGAGTGGATGACCGCACCGCCCAGCGCGCTGATGTCGAACTGGTAGAAGCTGCGCTCGATGTCGGCGGGTGAGCAGCTGCCGCCGTTGGGGTAGGTGCCGCACTTGCCGACGCCCGGGTGGTCGGCGTCGCCGCTGCCCTGGCGCATCCAGTTGTTGGAGCCGTCGTGGCTCGACTGGACCCAGGTCCAGGAGTTGCCCCACTGGGTCCAGGGAAGGTAATCGGGGTCGATGTAGTACGGGGCGGTGCCGTGGGCCAGGAGGTCCTGGTCAGGGGTGAGGTCGATGCCGCTGTCGGTGGCCATGACCGGCATGGCGGAGACCTTGGAGGCCGTCCCGGGACCGGTGTCTGAACTGGCCGCAGGGTCCTGTCCCGTGGCCGTTGGCGCGGGTGCGGGCGTGTCTGCCGCGGCTGCTCTGAAGGTCAGGGCGGTCTTCGTCACGGTCGCGGGCGTGTTGGCCGCGGGTGTGGGCGTGTTCGTGGGGGGAGCGGTGGTGCTGTCCCACATCTGCGGGGTGCGGGAGACCCAGCGGGGCTTGCCGTCGGCGCCGACGAGGGTGACGTTGCCGCGTTCGTCGCTCTTGACGCTGACGCCGTCGAGAGTGGTCCCGAAGTGCAGGTTCTTCAGCACCGCGTTGGCGGCTGCTGCCTGCGTCTTGACGACCAGGACGGTGGTCAGGCCGCCGAGCTTGGTGGCGGTGACCTTCAGGTCGATGTCGGGCGCGACAGACGGGTAGACCAGGCTGTCACCGCTGACGGTCGGCGACGGCAGCGCGAACGGGGCGGACAGCGCGAGCTTCTTCCCGTCCGAACTGGTCATGGTCGCCAGTGGGCCGTTCCCGCCCTTGGACAGCACCACCTGCCCTGCCGCGGACTTGGGCGAGAACGTGCCGTCCGGGTTGGCCACGAGGGTGGCGTCCAGCCCCTGCCAGACGCCATTGCGGCGCACGCGCTGCTGCTCCAGGTGGCTGGTCAGTGCGAGGTGGCCTTCGGGGGTGGCGACGGTCTCGCTGTACTCGGTCGTGAGCGAGTCGACCGGGACGTTCTTTTGCGTGGACTTGGCCTGGGCGATGGCCTGTTCGACCGCGTTGGCCGGTGGACGTTCCTGCATCTTCTGTGCGGTGGCGGCGTCGATCGCGGCCTGCGACGGCACGTTCGGTGCGTCGGCGGCTTGGGCGCTGAGGCCTGAGAGGCCGGTGGTGAGCGCGAGAACGGCTGCCGCGGTCAATGCCCTGAGCGGCCTGCCGTTGTAGCGGCGCTTTCTATTCAAAACGGGAAACTCCCCCAAAGAACACGGAAGGCCTGCATAGGCACAGGTCAGAGGCACCGTAGGGGGACGCACTGACATCGGCCAGTTCAAGTTCGGTGGCGAAGTCCATGCTTGATCCTAAATGACCACTTTGTGCCCCTCCGTGAGAATCCTCACCATCGGACATGTCTTGACCATTCGTCAGCGAGTGCCGCTAACATTCGCCGGTTCGGATGCAGGACGTGCCTCCCGTATTCCGGGGGGACCAACGCTTGGGGAATATAAGAGAGTGTCAGTTATACAACGATCAGGCCTCGGGAAAGAAAAGGTGAGGAGGGGGAGACTGCGCGCGCGCCTTGCGGCCGTGACGACGGCCGCTGTCCTCGGGTCTCTGCTCGCGCCCCTGCCGTTCGCGGCTGCCGCGGACGGGCCGGACTACTCGCGCAAGTGGTCGCCGCCGAACACCGCCCTGCCGAAGACGCCCTCGGTCGCAGGGCAGAACGCGGCACTGGTGCCGGTTTCGAAGCCGCAGCACCCGGTGCCGCCGACCTGGACCCCGCCCAAGGACGCCAAGGCGGTGACGGGAGGCCACGCGTCGGTGACGCTCGGCTCCGCACCCGAAGCGCACCCGCTGGGTGAGGGTGAGAAGCCGAAGGCCGGTTCTGAGGCCAAGGCCTCAGGGCTGCCGGTCACCATCGCGCCGTTGGCCGGCTCGTCGGCCGCGGGGCAGACGATCCAGGTCGAGATGGCCGACGCCAAGGCCTCGGCGACCGCCGGGATCCCCGGTGTGGCGGTGACCCTCACCCGCCCGGGCTCGGGTGATGACGCACCGGTGCGCCTGGGTGTCGACGCTTCCAGTTTGGACGCCGCGTTCGGGGCGAACTGGGCCGCGCGTGCCCACCTGGTGGTTCTGCCCGGTTGTGCGACGACGACGCCGCAGAATACGGACTGCCGCAAGCAGACGCCGCTGGAGTCGCACTATGACCCGTCGGCGAAGAAGCTCGTCGCCGACGTCCCGTTGAACGGCACGGGCGCCGCCAAGACCACCGCTCCTGCTACGAAGAGTGCCACCGATGTCTCCGGCGCGGCTCGCGCTGTGTACGTGGGCTCCACCACCACCTCGACCACGGTGGGTGTGGTGTCGGGTGCGTCGAGTGGGGCCGGTACCTACTCGGCGACTCCGCTCGGGGTCTCGCAGGGCTGGGCCGCGGGCGGTTCTTCCGGAGCGTTCACGTACGGGTACCCGGTGCAGGTGCCGCCGGCGCTGGCCGGTTCGGCGCCGAAGGTGTCGCTGTCGTACGACTCGGCGTCGGTGGACGGGCGGACCTCGTCGACGAACGCGCAGGCGTCCTGGATCGGTGACGGCTGGGACCTCGGTGCCGGTTTCGTCGAGCGTTCCTTCAAGCCGTGTTCGCTGGACGGCATCACGAACTCCGGTGACCAGTGCTGGGGCGGTGCGAACCTGACCATGTCGCTGGGAGGTCACTCGGGGCAGTTGGTGCCCGACGATGCCTCCTGCCAGTCGGGCGCGTCGGCGGCGATGGAGCAGTCGGCCTGCACGTGGCGGCTGAAGGACGACGACGGCACGAAGGTGCAGTTCCTGACCGGTGCCACGAACGGCACGTGGAACGGCTCCTACATCAAGGTCACCGACACCGGTGGCACGGTGTCCTACTTCGGCCTGAACCATGTGCCGGACGCGAACGGCAACCCGACCACGCTCGGTGCGGAGAGCGGCTCGGCGTGGACCGTCCCGGTCTACTCCCCCAACAGCGGCGACCCGTGCTACGACCCGTCCAAGGGCCAGGGATCGTGGTGCCAGAGCGCCTGGCGCTGGAACCTCGACTTCGTCGTGGACCCGCACGGCAACCTGACCACCTACACCTACGCCCCGGAGACGAACTACTACTCGCGCGGCGGCGCGCAGAACAACGGCAACGGCACTCCCGCCGCCTACACCCGCGCCGGTGTACCGGCCACCATCGGCTACGGGCAGCTCCTCTCGGACCAGCTGAACAACAACGGCGCCTACAAGCCCGCCGCGAAGATCATCTTCAACACCTCCGAGCGGTGCGTCACCTCCACCACGGCCTGCGACCCCTCCCAGCGCACCGCTGCCAACGCGGCGAACTGGCCGGATGTCCCGCTGGACCAGCAGTGCGACGCGACCAGCCCGTGCACGGTCTACGGGCCGACGTACTGGACCACCAAGTGGCTGACGTCCATCACCACCCAGGTGAAGGTCAACGGCAACTACCAGACCGTGGACTCCTACGCGCTCAACCACACGTTCATCAACGTGCAGAACGCCACCGAGAACACCCAGGTCCCCTGGCTCGCATCCATCCAGCGCACCGGCCAGGACCCCCAGGCCACCGGCGGCTCCATCACCCTGCCGCCCGTGTCCTTCACCTCGCAGCTGCTGCCCAACCGCGTGGACGGCACCAACCTTGTCCCCGCACCCCCGGCCTACAACCGGCCCCGCATCCAGCTGATCACCACCGAGACCGGCAGCACCATCGGCGTCAACTACGCCCCCGCCGCCTGCTCACGGGTCAACAACGTCATGCCGGCCTCCGCCGACAGTGACACGCTCTCCTGCTACAACGTCAAGTGGAACCCTCCCGGCTCCATCGCCGGCGCCACGCCGGTGGACGACTGGTTCCTGAAGTACCCGGTCGCGAGCGTGACCGTAAACCCCGGCACTCCTCACTCCATCCCGATGGAGACCGATTACACCTACGGAAAGGCCGCCTGGCACCGCAACGACTCCCCGGCGACCCAGGACAATAACCGCACCTGGGACCAGTTCCGCGGCTACGCCTCCGTAACCGCGATAGCCGGCAGCGGCAACGACGGGCCGAAGTCGAAGAAGTCGACCACCTTCTACCAGGGCATGGACGGCGACCTCCTCGCGAACGGCACCGCCCGCAGCGTCCAGGTCGCCGGCCCGATGGGCGCAGGAGCCACCGACTCCGACTGGCTCTCCGGCCAGACCCGCGAAAGCGACACCTACACCAGCGCCGACCCTGCCGGAACCGTCACCAGCTACACGGTGAAGGACTTCAGCGGCGGCCCTGTTACCACCGCCACCCACAACCAGGGCAACAACCTGCCCGCACTCCTCGCGCGGTACGCGACCACCACGACCGTGAGCACGACGAAGTCGTCCAAGGCCGACGGGACCTGGCAGGCCACCGCAACCACCACAACGACCGACCCCTCGCACGGCAACCGCGTCAGCACCTCACTCGACACCGCCGACGGCCTGCCTGACATCTGCACCCGCACCAACTACGCCACCGGAACGGACTCGCAAGTCCAGGAGATCTCCTCTGAGTCGGTGGTGGTCTCCGGCGCCAACGCCTGCACCGCGGCGGCCACGGCGTCCAACACCATCTCCTGGACCCGGACCCTCTACGACGGCAAGGCCTTCGGACAACTCGGCGGGGCACACGATGCGACCAGCACACTGACGCTCGACCACTTCGACTCCAGCGGCACACCACAGTTCACCGCGGCCAACGCGACGTACGACGGCTACGGACGCGCCACGAGCGCGACCGATCCCAACGCCACCGACAGCGCGCACCCCGGCGGTGCGACAGTCACCACCGCCTACACGGCGACCGGCGCGGGGGAACTGCCCAACAGCGTCACCGTCACCACCCCGGCTCCCGCCAGCGCAAGTGACGCGGCCACCGGCCGGACCACCACCACCACGTACGACACCGCACGCGCCCTGCCGCTGACGGTGACCGACCCCAACGGCCGCACGACCACCTCGGCCTACGACCAACTCGGCCGCGCGACCAGCGTATGGCTGCCAGGCCAGCCCACCACGGCCAGCGCCAACAAGAAATTCGCCTACACGCTCCCCGGCGTGGTCAACGGCGCTGCCGTGCCTCCGACCGTGACCACCTCCAACCTGACGTCGAAGGACTACTACACGGTCCAGATCGACATCATGGACGGCGAGGGACGGCCCGTACAGTCCCAGTCCACCCCCGCGCTCTCCGCCTACAAGGGGCGGCTGATCACCGACACGGTGTACGACTCGCAGGGCCGAGTCACCAGGGCGAACAGCCCCTGGTACAACGACGCGGCCGCGCCCAGCACCACGCCGTTCGACACCGTCACCAACAAGGTCCCGGCGCAGACCTACAACGTCTACGACGGCCTCGGCCGCCCGGTGACCACGCAGTTCGTCGCCTACGGCGTCACCCAGACCACGACCACCACCGCCTATCCCGGCGCCGACCGGACCGACATCACCCCGCCCGCAGGCGCCACCCCGACCTCAACCGTCACCGACGCACGCGGCCACAAGACCCAGCTCTGGCAGTACAAGACCCCCACCGCGACCGGCAACCAGGCCGACGCGGACATCACCACCTACACCTACAACCCGGACGGCCACCTCGCCACACAGAAGGACACCGCGGGCAACACCTGGACCCACGGCTACGACCTGCGCGGCCGGGAGACCACAACCTCAGACCCGGACACCGGCACCGCCACCAAGACCTACGACACCGACGGCCATCTGGCCACCGGCACCGACGCGCGCGGCCAAACGATTGCCTACACCTACGACCTGCTCGGCCGCGTGACGGGCACCTACTCCGGTACGGTCGCGCCGGCCAACCAGCTGACCGGCTTCACCTACGACACGGTCGTCAAGGGCAAGCCCGCCACCTCGACCCGCTTCGTCAACGGGGCCTCCGGCATCGCCTACACCAGCTCCGTGCTGGCGTACGACACCGCGTACCACCCCACCAAGACCACCACCACGATCCCCGGCACCGAAATCGGCCAGGGCACCACCCCCTTCACCTACACCTACCAGGCGCTCTATGACCCCGCCACGGGCACGCTGACCAAGGACGCCCGCTCGGCCGTCGGCGACATCGCCGGCGAGACAGTCAACTACACCTACGACTCCAACGGACCGCTGAGTACTTTCGGCGGCACCGTCACCTACGACCTGTCCTCGGACTGGGACGCCTACGGCCACAGCATCCGCTCCACGGTGAACCCCTGGGGCACCCAGATTGTCGTCACCAACACCTACGACGAATCCACCGGCCGCCCCCTGCAGCAACTCGTCGACAAGCAGACCGCAGCAACCGGCGCCGTCCAGCAGCTCACCTACACCTACAACCCCGCCGGACAGCTCACAGCGATCCGCAACATCCCGGACAACACCCCGTCGTCCACCGATCTCCAGTGCTTCGGCTACGACTACCTCGGCCGCCTGACGAACGCCTGGACCGACACCGGAACACTCACCCAAGCCGCCCAGCCCACGGTCGGCGGAATCGGCGCCTGCGCCAACTCCACCCCGACCAGCGGCGTCCAGGCACCCCTTCGGACGACGGTCGGTGGGCCCGCCGCGTACTGGCAGAGCTACGGCTACGACCTCACCGGCAACCGCACCCAGCTCATCCAGCACGACCCCGCCGGTGACACCACCAAGGACACCACCACCAACCAGACCTTCCCGGCCCCCGGAACGGTCAACACCCGCACCACCGCACTTAACACCGGCGGCGGCACCGGCGGCCCGCACGCGCTGACCAGCGCCACCACCACGGCGCCGACCGGCACCACCGGCAGCAGCGCCCAGTACGACGCCGCGGGCAACACCACCGCCGTCACCGACACCTCCGGCACCGCCACCCTCGTCTGGAACGGCGAGAACAGGCTCGACTCCTACACCAAGACCGGTACAGCCGGACCGACCACCTACCTCTACGACGCAGGCGGCAACCAGCTCATCCGCCGCGACCCCGGCAAAACCACCATCAACCTCGGCGGCGACGAACTCGTCTACGACACGACACAAAACCCCGCCACGGTTACCGGCATCCGTTCCTACCAAATCCCCGGCGGCATCACCCTGATCCGCCAGGGCGGCAACTCCACCTACCAGATCGCCGACCACCACGGCACCGCCACACTCGCCCTCGACGGCACCACACTCACCGAAAGCCGGCGCCCGGCCGACCCCTTCGGCAACCCCCGCGGAACCCAGCCCACCACCTGGGCCGGCGACCACGGCTTCATCGGCGGAACCAAGGACGACGCCACCGGCCTCACGAACCTCGGCGCCCGCGAATACCAACCCACCACCGGCCGCTTCCTCAACCCCGACCCCATCATCGACCTCGCGTCCCCACAACAGTGGAACGCCTACGCCTACAGCAACAACAACCCCGTCAACCTCTCCGACCCCTCAGGCCAGCACTTCGAAGAGTGCAGCAACGGCATGTACGCATGCACCGGCGGCATTACGCCAACTGACAAGGGACGCGACTACGACCAGATCGTAGAAGAGAACAAGAAAACCGAAGAAGTCGAAGCATACTCCGCATACACGTACTCGAGATATCACAAGACGGCTCGTGAGCAGTACGCGGTGTATTGCAGCAATATGCGATGCAATTCAAAGGCCAACCGAGGTGACGGCACTAGTTCGGACTTTCTCTGGGGCGTCGGTGCATCAGTTGTAGGACTAGTTAACCTGGCGGCGAAGCCAATTAGGTGGATGCGCGGCACGCGTGGCCCCGACATGCTGGACCACTACTTGGAATTTGCCCAGCGCAATGGTGCCGACACCGACAGTGCTCACTTCGACTCAGGGGGCTTCCTCCTCGCCGCGATAGGTGACGCCTACGCCACTAACCCGGAGGGGGCCGCGCCTCGCTGGATGCCGTGCAATAGCTTCCCTGCCGGAACCAAGGTTCTCCTTGTTGACGGAACCGCCAAGCCGATCGATCAGCTGACCGTCGGCGACCAGGTCACCGCAACCGACCCCCAGACCGGCAAGACCAGTGCGGAACATGTCACGCAGACCATCATCACCCCCGACGACAAGGACTTCACCGACCTCCAACTGACCACCTCAGGCGACGCGAACTCGCGGGCGGAAACTGGCAGCACGACCACTCTCACCTCAACACAGCATCACCCGTACTGGGACATCACCACCAAGCGGTGGACCAACGCGGCAGACCTCCAGGTCGGCGACCAGCTCCTGACATCCGCAGGCGACACCGTCACCGTCACGTCGGTCCGCAACTACCGCACCGATCCGACTAGCGCCTACAACCTTACGATCGATCAGCTCCACACGTACTATGTGCTGGCGGGTGAGACACCGGTCCTGGTTCATAATTGCGGCGAGACGTTCGACCGCGCTGTTGAACTCTACGGGCTTCGGGCCGACCCGAAGTCAACAGTGGCTGTCGCCAGCGTCAGGAAGATCGGAGATTGGAGTGCTAGCCCTGAAACCTGGGTGGCGACCGAGCAGTCCGGACTCCCCAAGGAATGGGATCCGCGTTTTGGTGGAACGTCGCCCGGGCGCCCGGGAGAGCGTTACATTCATGGTGTGGGGCATGCTGAGGATACGCTGATGTCGGCGATGAAAGAACGCGGATACGAGCTACTGGAAATGGGATCCTCGACGAATATGTGCAAGGCCTGCTACGGGCGAGCCGCAGCCCCGCCCTTTAGTATGGTTCACAGTGCCATCGGGTCCCGGCCTTCGTCGAGAATTGACTACACGAACTGGCGCCTCGTGGTGCAACCTGGGGAGGGCTGGTGAACACTCTTCCGAATTACCAGGCGCTGGATACGCCCGACCAAGCCGGCGCGTTCGGCCTGCTCTGCTCGGCGCGACTTTTGGCCGTGGCAGCGCTTGGCAATTTCCCGTGCGCCAGGGACCTTGGGACCCTCGTACGCGCGTGGGGTGAGTGCGCCGACATCGCGCCACAGGTCGCCTCAATGAAACGCTACTCGGCGATGTTTCCCTACCGTGACAACGTTGAAAGTCCGAGCTATTATCGGAGCCTTTCTGTTGATCTGGCTCTAATGTCGATCGACTTCACAGAGGATCAGCCCGCGGATCGAGCGCGGCGGCTTATGTTCATGGCTACTCAGGCATGGGGCAATCTGGACGATATCGTGTCATCTCGCGATTCGAACTCAGGGGACTTCTGTAAGCGAGAGATGGAAAGCCAAGCTCGTGACATTTCTATGATTTCTTCCGGCTCTGACGTCAGGCGTGCCTATCTCGACTGCCTCGCGCGTTATCGAGAGGAGTATCAGGAGCGCGCCAGGTATTTCTGTCGAGTAGCCGCCATGGCGAGTTGGTCGTGAGATTACCGTCGCTAGCTCGCGTGCGTGGCGCTTGAAAACCCTGCCGATGCTTGATCTGGCAGCTTGACCATGGAGTGTGAAGGCCCTCCGAGACTTGTCTCGGAGGGCCTTTCGCTGAGGTCAGTCTTGGGCACTGTCTCTTTCCAGCCGCCCACCACCTGACAGCCGTCAATCGGGAGGAGATCGTCATGAGCCGTACAGCCGGACCGCGTGCCGAACGGGCAGGCCGCGTCTACGCCCAGGACGGCGCCGTTTAGACGATCTGTCCGGATTATGCCGTTCCGCACCCAGGGCTTGATCCTCAGCAAGGCCGCGCCGCGCCAATGTCCACGACAGCCAGGCCCTGATCCCGCTGGCCGAGGCCATCCCGCCGATCCGCTCCAGTCGCGGGCCGCGTCGCCGCAGGCCCGGCAAGCTGGGAGACGTCCAAGCTCGACGTCGTCGACTTCGGACGCAACCCGCAGGCTCCGCAGTTCGGCCGGTACGGCACCCTCAACGTCCGCTACGGCAAGGCCAAGAAGGGCCAGAAACCCCGGCGCCGGAATGTGCTGTCGGTGATGGACTGGGCTGTCGAGGCGGTCGCGGACTACGTCGAGAACGTCCGGCCGCGGTTCGGGTTCCCTGACCATCCGGCCCTGTGGATCACCGAGCGGGGTGGACGCCTCCAGCCCGGCTCCATCAACGACCGGTTCGAGGCATACCGCGACGCGCTAAAACTCCCAAAAGGCCTAGTTCCGCACTCGATCAGAAGCGATCCGCAAACCCCACACGAGGCTTGGGATTGGCACGAGTGTTCGCGTGTTCCCGATTCGGGTGATTTCGGCGTTGTCGCCGCATGAAGACAGGGCCCCTGTGCAGCTTGGAGGTTGTCGAGACCGAAAAGCCGCAAGGAGGCCCTGTTGCCGCTTTTGTACGCCGTCGCCGCGGTCGGCGGCAACTCGGTACCCCCAGGGTGTGACTGCTTCGCGCACCGGTACGGCAACGCAGGCGACCATGGCGAGCGTGTTCGACGCTACGACAGCGACATGACCGATGCCGAGTGGGCGGCGGTGCGGGACCTGCTGCCGGTGCCGGCGTGGACGGGCGGCCGGGGCGGGCGGCCGGAGGGCTACTGCCACCGCCAGCTGCTCGACGCGATCCGCTACCTCGTCGACAACGGCGTCTGGCTCTGTTCACGTCGAAGAGCAGCGTTTCGACAGCAGTTCGGGAGGCGGCACCTGAACCGGATGTTCACGAGACCGGGCTCTGGCTCAACTTCTGTGACGCGGCCACGCTGAGTGACGGCTGAGCTTCTCAGGCAGGAGGTGAAGTCGCCCGAAAATGAGCGGTGGTCAAGGCGGTCGGGACGACAGTTCGGGGCCGTGGAAGAGATCGCGCTCCGGTTGAAGGAGCTGTTGTTCCCGTCGATCGCGGACGTTGCGGTGCTTTCGGTGGACGTGAGCGTCGCGATAGTGCGGGTCGATGCGGAATGAGGAAGTTCCATCGTGATTGGTGCAGGTCACCGGCCCTGGTGTGACGAGTCGTTGGGATGCTCGCGCAGTTCATCACGGTGATCGTCGCG
>NZ_JBIRJC010000079.1:0-16808 GCF_044329365.1 Kitasatospora sp. NPDC017646
GGGCGTATGCCCCCCCGGGGCCCCCGCCCCCACCCCCCCCCCCCCACATACCCCCCCCCGGGGTCCGGGGGGGGGGGGGGGGGGGGCGCGCCCCCCCCCCCCCCCCCGCCCCGACGCTGCGTTTCGCGCGGGCCCCGCACGGCGCCCGCCGTCGACGAGGGCGCTGCCGACCGCCGACCACGTGCAGGTCCGCACCGGGTGGCACGGGAAAACGCCCGCCGCCCCCGCGGACGAACGGGGGCGGCGGGCGTTTCGGCTCGGTGTGCTAGCGGGCCGTGGCCAGTCGGACCGCGTCCAGGCGCAGCGTGCCGGGCGCCGGCCTGGGCGCCGGTGTGATGTGCAGTCGTTGCGTCTGCCCGCCCTCCGGTGGCGGCAGTTCGGCAAGACAGGCGCAGTGTTCGTCGGTGAACCCGGCGAACCGGTAGGCGACTTCCATCACCCGGTTGCGTGCCGTCGGCCGGAAGTCCGCGACCAGGTGGGCACCGGCCGTCGCCGCCTCGCCGATCAGCCAGTTCAGCACCGTGGCGCCGGCACCGAACGAGACGACCCGGCACGAGGTGGCCAGGAGCTTCAGGTGCCACACGGCCGGACCGGTCTCCACCAGCGCGACACCGACCGCGCCGTGCGAGCCGAAACGGTCGCTCATCGTCACCGCGAGGACCTCGTGGCGTGCGTCGTCCAGGAGCGCGCGCAGGTCGGCGTCGGAGTAGTGGACGCCGGTCGCGTTCATCTGGCTCGTGCGCAGCGTCAGTTCCTCCATCCGGGAGAGGTCACCGGCCGTGGCCCGGCCGATCTCCATCACGAGGTCCAACGAACGCAGGAACTCCTCCGACGGCCCGTCGAACGACTCCTGCTCGGCCTGGCGCCGCACGTTCGCCTGGTACATCTGGCGGCGGCGACGCGAGTCGACCGTCACCGTCGCCGGGGTGAACTCGGGCAGCGTCAGCAGCTCCGTCGCCGACTCGGCCGGGTAGCAGCGCACCTGCGGCAGGTGGAACTCCACCTCCGCGCGTTCCGCCGGCTGGTCGTCGACGAAGGCGATCGTGCCGTAGGCGAACTTCAGCTCGTCGGCGATCTCCCGGACCGACGCCGACTTCGGGCCCCACCCGATCCTGGCCGCCACGAAGTACTCGGCGACGCCGAGCTCCTCCAGGCGCCGCCAGGCGGGGCCGTGGTCGTTCTTGCTGGCGACGGCCTGGAGGATGCCGCGGGAGTCGAGACCCACGACGGTCTCGTAGACGTGGTCGTCGATGACCACGTCGTCGCCCTCGAGCAGGGTGCCCTTCCACAGCGTGTTGTCCAGGTCCCAGACGACGCATTTGACGGTGGTGATCGGTTCGCTCGGTGGCAATGGTCCGCTCACTGCGCCTCCTCCTGCCGGACTGTGCCGTGACCGGTCGCCAGGGCGTGTCTGGCGAGTTCGAGCTGGCAGATCTCGCTGCTGCCCTCGATGATCTCCATCAACTTCGCGTCCCGGTAGGCGCGGGCGACCACGTGGCCGTCCGACGCGCCGGCCGAGGCCATGATCTGCAGGGCCGAAGCGGCCCCGCGCACGGCCTCGGTCGCGCCGACGTGCTTGGCGAGAACGGTGGCGATCACCTGGTCCGGCGAGCCCGACTCCCAGCACTCGCTGGCCTGGCGGCACACCGCGGTGGCGGTCCGCTCCGCGGCGTAGAGCTCGGCGATCCTGCGGGCGACCAGCTGGTGCTCCGCGATCGGCTTGCCGAACTGCCGCCGTGACCGGGCGTGTTCGGTCACCGCGCCGAGACAGCCGCGCAGGATGCCGACGCAGCCCCACGCCACCGACATCCGGCCGTAGGCCAGGGCCGTCGTCACCAGGAACGGCAGCGACAGCCCGGTGCCGCCGAGGACGTTCGCGGCCGGCAGGCGTACGCTCTCCAGCCGGACCCGGGCGTGCCCGGCCGCGCGACAGCCCATCGGGTGGGGGACCTTCTCGATCCGGACCCCCTGGGCGTCCGTCGGCACGACGACCGCCGCCGCGGTGTCGCCCACCTTGCCGATGACCACGATCAGGTCGGCGTAGGCCGCGGCGGTGATCCACGTCTTGCTGCCGTCCACGATCACCGTGTCACCGTCGAGGCGCAGCTCGGTGGTCATCGCACCGAGGTCGCTGCCGGCGTCGGGCTCGCTGAAGGCGACGGCCGCGAGCCGGCCGCCGGTGAGCTGCGGCAGGAACGCCGCCCGCTGCTCGCGGGTGCCGAGGCGTTGTACCGTCCACGCCGCCATGCCCTGCGAGGTCATCACGCTGCGCAGCGAACTGCACAGGCTCCCGACGTGAGCGGTGAGTTTCCCGCTCTCCTGGCTGCCCAGGCCGAGGCCGCCGTGTTCCTTGCGTACTTCGGCGCAGAGCACGCCGGCCGCACCGAGTTCGCTCAGGACGGTTCGCGGGATCTCGCCGGCGATGTCCCATCCGCCGGCGTTGTCCTTGACGAGACGCCAGGTGGCCTCGTGCTCCGGGAAGTGCCCGTCAGACATCGCTGTCTGCGGCAGACTCTGCCTGGAGTCGGCCGACGAGCGCGGCCATGCTCTTGACCGTGCGGAAGTTGGACAGTTGCAGGTCCGGTCCGGCGACCGTCACGTGGTAGGCCTGCTCCAGGAAGACGACCAGCTGCATGGCGAACATGGAGTTGGCGATGCCGGTGGTGAAGAGGTCCTGGTCCGCGTCGGGGGTGGTCCGCGTCTGCTCGGCCACGAACCTGGTGATCTCGTCGACGACGGCGTCCGTGTCGAAGGGCGCCTTTTTGGTCTGCTGCTCCGGGGTCATGACTGTGCCTCACTGTAGTTGTAGAAGCCACGGCCGCTCTTTCGGCCGAGTTCGCCTCGCCGGACCTTTTCGAGAAGAAGCTCACTGGGGCGGCACCGTTCGTCTCCGGTGCGTGCGTACAGCGCCTCCAGGGCGTCGACGAGGTTGTCGATGCCGATCAGGTCCGCGGTGCGCAGCGGGCCCGTCGGGTGGCCGAGGCAGCCCTGCATCAGGGCGTCCACGTCCTCGACGGTGGCGGTGCCGGCACGGACCACCTGGGCGGCGTCGTTGATCATCGGGTGCAGGAGCCGGCTCGTCACGAAGCCGGGCGCGTCGTGGACCACCACCGCGTGCCGGCCGATCCGGGTCAGCAGCGAGAGCACCGACTCGACGGTCCGGTCGGCGGTCTGCGGGCCGCGGATCACCTCGACCATGGAGATGAGGTACGCGGGGTTCATGAAGTGCGTTCCGATGAGGTCGTCCGGGTTCTTCACCCATGCGGCCATCTCGTCGATGGGTATGCCGGAGGTGTTGGAGATCAGGGGGGTTGCGGGGCGGACCAGTGCCGATACGGCGGAGAGCACCTGCGCCTTGTGCTCGGGCAGTTCGGTGACCGCCTCGATGACCACGTCCGCGGCCGCGACGTCGCTCAGCGAGAGGGTCGTGCGCAGTTCGCCGGGTGTGCGCCCGGGGGGCAGTGCGCCCGTCAGCTGTGCGTGCCGCAGGCCGTTGGCGATCGCCGTGGTGGCGCGCTCGAGCACGCCTTGGTCGACGTCCACCAGTACGACGGGCAGGCCGGCTCCGACGACGAGCGTCGAGATCCCGGTGCCCATGACGCCGGCTCCTACGATGGCTATGAGCTGCTCGTCCATGACGCCTCCTCCAGACCCAGTGGTTCGTAACTGCCGGAGTCGGGCCCGATCCAGTACCGGCTCCGCTGGAACGGGTAGCCCGGCAGGGAGACCCGCCGCGGTCGCGAGGTGCCGCGCAGGGCTTCCCAGTCGATGTGCACGGTGGACTGCCACAGCGTGCCGACGGCGTGGAGCAGGGCGGCGTGGTCGGATCGGTTCCCGTCCGCGGGGGGTAGTGACGCCACCGCCGCCGGTTGCTTCGCCGTGTCCTGCCGTGCGGCGGTGTCGGTCAGCGTGCTGCCCGGTCCCACTTCGAGCAGGATCCGGCCGGGTTCGCCGGCCAGTTCCCGCAGGCCGTCGGCGGTGCGGGCGGGTTCGCGCAGGTGGCGGGCCCAGTGGGCGGGGTCCACGGCTTCCTGGGGGCTGGTCCAGGTTCCGGTCGCCGCGCAGATGTAGGGCACCTGCGGGGGCTTGAGTGCGTGGCGCGCCATCTTGGCGGCGAACTCGGAGGCGTGGGCGTCGGGTACGGGGCCCGCCCCGGCGCGGGAGCGCAGCTCGGCGGCGGTGATCGTGACGTCGATGGCGTCCGCGAGGTCGATCACGCCGGCCAGGCAGGCCGCCACGTACTCGCCGTCGCCCTCGCCGATCATCGCGGCGGGGCGCACGCCCCAGGACTGCCAGAGCTGTGCGAGGGACCACTGCAGGATGAAGGCCGCGGCTGCGGTGCCGCGCGGGTCGTCGTGGGGCTGCTGCGGGCCGTCCCAGGTGGAGGGGAGGAGCAGGGCGCGCGGGTCGTGGCCGAGCAGGGGCCGCGCCAGTTCGGCGCAGCGGTCGACTTCCCGGGCGAAGGCCGGTTCGCTGCGGTGGATCCGTGCGGCGGCGTCCGGCCGGTGGGAGGCGCTGCCCGGGAACATGAAGACCACCTGGCGGGCGTCCGGGTTCGCGGTGGTGTCCTCGGTGCCGGGTCGTGCCAGGGCCCGCAGGGCGGTGATCGCCTCGGTGCGATCGCGGCACACCAGGTGCCGGCGGTGCGGGAACGCGCGCCGGCCGACTTGCAGGGTGTAGGCGACGTCGGCGAGGTCGAGGTCGTCCTGCTCCAGGCGGTCGGCGAGGTTGTTCGCCGCGTCCGTCAGGGCCTTGGTGGTGCGCGCGGACAGGACGAGCAGCTGGTGGTCGCGTGCGGGCGGCTCGGCGGCTCGCGGTGCCGGTGCTTCCTGGAGCACGACGTGGGCGTTGGTGCCGCCGACGGCGAAGGCGCTGACGCCGGCCCGTCGCGGTGTCGCGCCGCGTGGCCAGGGGCGGGCGGTGGTCGGGACGTAGAACGGTGTGCGTTCCAGCAGCAGGGCCGGGTTGGGTGCGTCGTAGTTGATGCTCGGCGGGATCTGTGCGTGTTCGAGTGCCAGTACGGCCCTGGCGAAGCCGGCGGCTCCTGCGGCGGCGTCGAGGTGGCCGATGTTGGCCTTCGCCGAACCGATCGCGCAGTAGCCGCGCTCCTTGGTGTTGAAGGCTTTGGTGAGCCCGGCCAGCTCGATCGGGTCGCCGAGGGGGGTGCCGGTGCCGTGGGCCTCGATGTAGCCGATGCTCTCCGACGGCACGCCGGCGACTGCGTGCGCGGTGGCGATCACCTCGGCCTGTGCCTGTCCGTTCGGTGCGTTGAACCCGAACTTCGCCGAGCCGTCGTTGTTGAGGGCGCTGCCGAGGATCAGTGCGCGGATGTGGTCGTTGTCGGCGAGCGCGTCGCTGAGCCTGCGCAGGGCCACGACGGTGACGCCGTATCCGGGGACGGTTCCGCTGGAGGAGGCGTCGAACGGCCGGCAGTGGCCGTCGCGGGCGAAGATGCCGCCCGCGACCACCGGGTAGCCGCCGATCAGCGGGACGGGCAGCGCCACTCCTCCGGCCAGCGCCATGTCGCACTCGTGTCCCAGCAGCGCCTGGCAGGCGAGGTGGATGGCGACGAGCGAGGTGGAGCACGCCGACTGGACGGTCATCGCGGGGCCGCGCAGGTCGCACAGGTAGGCGGCCCTGGTCGCGAGGAAGTCCTTGTCGTTGTACGGGCGTGCGGAGAAGGCTGCCAACGATCCGCGGAACTTCGCGTTGGCGAGGAGGTTCAGCGGCAGGTACTTGTTGGCGAACTGGCCGGCGTAGACGCCCACGGCGCCGTCGAAGCGCGCGGGGTCGTGTCCGGTGTCCTCCAGGGCGTGCCAGACGGTCTCGGCGAAGATCCGCTGCTGCGGGTCGCTGATCTCGGCCTGTTCGCGGCTGTAGCCGAAGAACTCCGCGTCGAAGTGGTCGGCGTCCTCGATGACCGCGGCGGCGGGCACGTAGTCGGGGTGGGCCACCATGTCGGCCGGCCATCCGGCGTCGGCCAGCTGCTGGGGGGTGAACCGGGTGACCGACTCGACGCCGTCGCGCTGGTTGCGCCAGAACGCCTCGATGGTGGCGGCTCCCGGCAGTCGTCCGGCGAGTCCGACGACCGCGATCGGCTCCATCCCGTCTTCCATCTCGGTACTCACCCAAGGCCCCCCGCGGCTCGATGCCGTGTCGAAGTGTTGTTTGGCACTGTCACATCCCTGTCCTGCCGGCGCGGCGTGCGGCCTGTCCGGCGGCGCGGCGGGCGGCTGCCCGGGCGGCGGCCGCGCCGACCGCGCCGTCGGGTTCGTCGGTGGGCTTGCGGTCGATGGCCTCGGCGAGGGCCCGTGCGGACGGGTAGCGGAACATGTCCACCAGGGAGAGAGCGCTGTCCCGGTGTTCGAGCAGCCTGGCCCTGGCGACCACCACGAGCAGCGAGTTGCCGCCGAGTTCGAAGAAGCTGTCGTCCAGGCCCACCCGTTCCACGCCGAGGACCTCGCGCCACACGTCGGTGACCAGCCGTTCGGTCTCGTTCGTCGGTGGCGCGTACGCCGTCGCGCTCTGCGGGCGCGCGTCCGACAGGTCGGGCAGCGCCTTGCGGTCGACCTTGCCGTTCGGGGTCAGCGGCACCGTGTCGATGGGGTGGAGCGCGCTGGGCAGCATGTAGCCGGGCAGCCGCGCGGCGAGGAAGCCGCGCAGTTCGGTGACGGGCGTGGAGCGGTCCTGGGCCGGTACGTAGTAGCCGGTGATCCGCTGCTCCGCGCCGGTGCCCCGGATGACGGCGACCGCGGAGTGGACCCCCGGGTGTGCGGCGAGTGCCGTCTCGATCTCGCCGAGTTCGATGCGGTGGCCGTGCAGCTTCACCTGGTCGTCGAGCCGGCCGAGGAACTCCAGTTCGCCGCCGGAGGTCCAGCGGGCCAGGTCGCCCGTGCGGTAGAGCCGTGCGCCGGGCAGGCCGGTGAACGGGTCGGGCTGGAAGCGTTCGGCGGTCACGTCGGCGCGGTCGAGGTAGCCGCGGACCACGCCCGCCCCGCCGAGCAGCAGTTCTCCGGGGACGCCCGTGGGGCACAGCCGTGCGTCGCGGTCGACCACGTAGGCGCGGACGTTGGCCAGCGGGCGTCCGATGGACACCGCGGCGCCGTCGGGGCGGATCTGCGACGTGGTCGCCCAGACCGCGGCCTCGGTCGGCCCGTACATGTTGTGCACCGTGCCCTTGACGGCGTCGGCGAGCTCGCGGGCCAGGTCGGCGGGGAGGGCCTCCCCGCCGACCAGCAGCCGGCTGAGCCGGGGCAGTTCGGCGCGGGTGTCCTGGTCCGCCAGCAGCGCGCGGGCCAGCGAGGGGGTGCACTGCAGGTGCGTCACCGCGTGCTCGCGCATCTGGTCGGCGATCGGCTCCTCGGCCTTGGCCAGGGCGGCGTCCCTGCGCTCCTCGCTGATCTCCCGGACGGTCGTCAGGTGGGTCAGGGCGTCCAGTGCCGCCTTCTCGTCGACGCCGAAGTCGATCAGGCAGGCGACCTCGTCGACGCCGGCGGCCTTCATCCGGTCCACCATGTCGGCGCACACCTGCGGGGTGCCGAGCAGGCTGGCGGTGGCGAAGAACCGTTCGAAGGCCCGGTCGACCAGCTCCCGCAGTTCCTCGGGCGGCAGCGCCTTGAAGTCCTCGGCGCTGCCGGTGGTGGCGCCGAGTGAGGCGATCAGGTCGAAGGAGGTCTCCAGGTACCGGCTCATCGGCTCCCGGACCAGCTCCCGGACCTCGTCGAGGTCCGGACCGACGAAGGTGTGGACCATGACCGCCACGTGGCCGTCCCCGGCGTGCCCGTGCTCGCGCCAGGTCTTGCGGTACAGCGCGATCTTCTCGGCCAGCTCCTCCAGGCTGTGCCCGAGGAGGTGGGTGAGCACCCCGGTGCCGGCCTCGCCGGCCATCCGGAAGGTCTCCGGATGCTTGGCGCTGGTCAGCCACACCGGCAGCTCCGACTGGACGGGCCGGGGGAACACCCCGACCTCGACCTCGGCGCCGACGCCGTTGGGCCGCGTGATCTTCTCGCCGCGCCACAGCTCGCGGACCTGCGCGAGGCCGTCCATCATCAGCTGCTTGCGCTGGTGGAACCGCTCGGGTGCCAGGACGAAGTCGTTGGCGTGCCAGCCGGAGGCGAGGGAGATGCCGACCCGGCCGGCCGAGAGGTTGTCCACGGCGGACCATTCCTCGGCCACCCGCAACGGGTCGTGCAACGGCATGACCACGCTGCCCGCGCGCACCTGGACCCGCTCGGTGGTGGCGGCGACGGCCGCCGCCATCACCGAGGGGTTCGGGTACAGGCCGCCGAACTGGTGGAAGTGGCGCTCGGGGGTCCACACGGCCGTGAAGCCGTTGCGGTCGGCGAACTTCGCGCCCTCCAGCAGCAGCCGGTAGCGGTCCTCGGAGCTGGCCTCGGAGTCACTGCCGAAGTAGAGCAGGCTGAAGTCGATCTCGCGGGTCCGTGCGCCGGCCACCGCGGCGGAGGCCGCGGCGGCCGCGGCCGAGGCCAGGGGCGGCTCGGCGCGCAGCACGATGCGGTGGCCGTGGGTCAGTGCCCACAGCAGCTCGACCACGGAGATGTCGAAGGAGACGCTGGTCACCGCGAGCCAGGTGCTGGGCTCGTCGGTACCGAAGGCCTCGTCCATCCCGGCGAAGAGGTTGGCCACGTTGCGGTGGGTGACCATGACCCCCTTCGGCCGTCCGGTGGACCCGGACGTGTAGATCACGTACGCCAGGTTGTCGGGGGTGGGCGCCGACGGCTCGCCGTCGGCCGGGCCCTGCGGCTGCCCGGTGAGGTCGGGCACCACGACCTGGGCGGCGCCGAGCCGGCCGGCGGCCGCGGCGGACCTGGGGTCCGCGACGACCAGGCGCACGCCCGCGTCGGCGACCATGAAGGCCAGCCGGTCGCGCGGGTAGCCGGGGTCCAGCGGGAGGTAGGCGGCGCCCGCCTTGAGGATCCCCAGCAGGGTGACCATCAGCAGGGAGGTGCGGCCCAGGTGGACCCCGACCGGCTCGTCCGGTGCCACGCCGAGGCGGCGCAGCTGGGCGGCGAACCGGTCGGCGAGGTGGTCGAGTTCGCGGTAGGTCAGGGTGGTGTCGGAGGCCACCAGGGCGACCTCGTCGGGTGTCGCGGCCACCCGCTGCGCCAGCAGCCGGTGCACCAGGGCGGCGTCGGGGACGCCGGCCGGGGTGCCGCACTGCCAGTCGGTGAGGGTGGCGAGTTCGCCCGGCGGCAGCACCGTCAGCTCGTCGACGGGCCGGTCGGGGGCCTGTGCGGCGGCGGTCACGACCTGGACGTACCGCTGGGCGATCCGCTCGGCGGTCGTGGCCTCGAACAGGTCGGTGCTGTACTCCAGGCGGCCGGTCACGCCGGCCGGGTTGCGGGTGAGGCTGAGCGTGAGGTCGAAGCGCGCCGCGCCGGTGTCGCCCAGCACCTGCTGCACCTGGCAGCCGTCCAGGCGCAGGCCCGATCCCTCGTCCTCGTAGCGGTAGCTGAACAGCACCTGGAACAGCGGGTTCTGGGCGAGGTCGCGGTCGGGGTGCAGCTCTTCGACGAGTTTCTCGAACGGCAGGTCCTGGTGGGCCAGCGCGCCCTTGACCTCTTCCCACAGTCGCTGGATCAGCTCGCGGAACGTCGGGGCGGACCCGAGGTCGCAGCGCAGTACCAGGGTGTTGGTGAAGAAGCCGATGAGGCGGGCCAGTTCGGGGCGTTCCCGTCCGGAGACCGGGGTGCCGACCACGACCTCGTCCTCGCCGACGTGCGCCCGCAGCAGGACCGCGAACGCGGCGAGCAGGACGCTGTAGAGCGTGACGCCCTCCGCCCGGCCCAGCTCTTCGAGCCGCTGGACCGCTGTCGGCGGCAGGTCGAAGGTGAGCGCGGCGCCGCGGTAGCTCTGCACCGGCGGGCGCGGGTGGTCGGTGGGCAGGTGCCGGGCGGGCATGTCGGCCAGCCGGTCCGTCCAGTAGGCCAGCAGCCGGTCGAGTTCGGGCCCGGCGAGGGTGTTCTGCTGCCAGTCGGCGAAGTCGGCGTACTGCATGGGCAGGTCGGGCTCGGGCTGTACCCGGCCGCCCAGGGCGGCCAGGTACTGGACCTCGAGCTCCTTGCCGAGCGTGCCGACCGACGGCGCGTCGCAGGCGAGGTGGTGCACGGTGAGCAGCAGGCGGTGCTGTTGCTCACCGAGGCGCAGCAGGCGGGCCCGGATGACCCGGCCGGCGACCAGGTCGAACGGGGCTGCGGCTTCCTCGTCCGCGAGCCGTGCCACCTCGTGCGCCGAGCGGCCGGGTGCGGTCAGGTCGACGACGGGGATGGACAGCGGCGCGGGTGGCAGGACCACCTGGTGCGGGGTGCCCGCGGTCGAGCGGAAGGCGGTGCGCAGGATCTCGTGGCGCCGCACGACTTCGGTCAGCGCCTGTTCGAGGGCGGTGTGGTGCAGTGGGCCGGTGATGTCGTAGCCGAGCGGGACGTTGTAGACCGCGCTGCCCGGCTGCAGCTGGTCGAGGAACCACAGTCGCTGTTGCGCGTACGACAGCGGGGCCCGGTCGTCCTCTCCCCCGGTCCCGGGTTCGATGGCTGCGCTCACTGCTGCACCTCGGTTCCGGTGCGGCGGGCGCGCGGCTTGATCGGGGCGGTCTTGGGCGCTGCGGCCGCGGTGGTCACGGCGTCCGCCAGGCCGGCCACCGTGGGCCGCTGGAGGAACGTGGCGATCGGCACCTCGACGCCGAAGGCCTCGTTGACCTGGGCCACCAGCCGGGCCGCCATCAGGGAGTGGCCGCCGGCGCGGAAGAAGTCGTCCGCGCGCCCGATCGGCTGGTCGTGGAGCAGCGCGGACGCGAGTTGTGCGACGCGCTCCTCGGTGGGGGTGCGCGGTGCCTGCTCGGCCTCGGGTTCGGCCGGGGTGCTCGGGGTCAGGGCGACCAGCGCGTCGTGGTCGATCTTGCCGTGCTCGGTGAGCGGCAGGGTGTCGAGCACGACGACCCGGTCGGGCACCATGTACACGGGCACCCGGTCGCGCAGGAACGCCAGCAGTTTCTCCTCGGCGAGGGACTCGTCCTGGCCGTCGGCGCAGGCGTAGGCCACCAGTGAGGCCTCGGCGCCGGGTGCGAAGGCGCGGGCGACGACGACGGCGTCCCGTACGTCCGGGTGTTCCCGGAGCGTGGCCGCGACCTCTTCGGGCTCGATCCGGAAGCCCCGGATCTTGACCTGCTCGTCCGCGCGGCCGAGGAATTCCAGCTGCCCGTCGGGGCGCCAGCGCACGACGTCGCCGGTGCGGTACAGGCGTGCGCCGGGCCGGTCGGTGAACGGGTCGGTGGGGAAGCTCTCGGCGGTGAGCTCGGAGCGGTTGACGTAGCCGCGGGCTACCGCGGTGCCGCCGAGGTACAGCTCGCCGCGGACACCGGTGGGCACGGGTTGTCCCTCGGCGTCCAGTACGTGGGCGTCGATGCCGCTGATCGGCCGGCCGATGGCCGGGCGCAGCCCGTCCGGGTTTGGCGGCACCGGTGCGGCCGTGGCCACGACGGTGTTCTCGGTCGGTCCGTAGTGGTTGTGGAGGCGGAACGGCAGTCCTGCGGGGGGCGCGGCCGGCAGCACGTCGCCGCCGGTCAGCAGCGTGCGCAGCGCGGTGTCGGCCGGCCACGGCTCGGTCAGGACGGCCGCGGCGACGGGGGTGGGCAGGAACGCCGCGGTGATCCGTTCCTCGGTGAGCCAGCGCACGAGTTCGGCGGGTGCGGCCCGCAGGTCCGGCGGGACGACGCTCAGGGTGGCGCCGGCCGCGAGGGTGGGCCAGATCTCCCAGGTCGACGCGTCGAAGCCGGGGCTGGCGAACAGCGTGGTGCGGTCGTCGGGGCCGAGCGCGTACTCGTCCACGTGCCAGGCGACCAGGTTGGCGAGGCCGCGGTGCTCCAGGGCCACGCCCTTGGGCCGGCCGGTGGATCCCGAGGTGTAGATGAGGTACGCCAGCCGCTCCGGGGTGGCCGGCTCGGTGTGGAGCGGCGCGTGGGGGTTGTCGGCGGCCAGGTCGAGGACTTGGAGGTTCTGCGCGCAGGCGGGCAGCTGCGGGCGTGTGCGGGGGGTGACCAGGACCGTGCGCACGCCGGCGTCCTGCAGGATGTAGGCGGCCCGCTCGGCCGGGTAGCTCGGGTCCACGGGCAGGTAGCTGCCGCCGGCCAGGAGTGCCGCGAGTTCGCCGATCACCAGCTCGACGGAGCGGTCGGCGTAGACCGCCACCGGTTCCTCGGTGGTGAGGCCGCATTCGCGGAGCTCGTGGGCCAGGGCGCCGGCGCGGCGCCACAGTTCTCCGTAGCTGAGCTGTCCGCCCGGCCAGCGCACCGCGACGGCCTGCGGCCGGGTCCGGGCCTGACGGGCGATCAGGTCGGTGACCGGCTGGGAGGCGGCCGCGGCGGGCCCGTGGGTCCAGCGTTCCAGCTGTTGCGCCTCCTCCTGCGGGAGCAGGCGCAGCGCGCCGATCCGGGTGCCCGGCTCGGCCACCGCGTCGGCGAGCAGGGTCAGGTAGTGGGTGACCATCCGCTCCATGGTGGCTTCGTCGAACAGGTCGGAGGAGTGCTCCCAGATCATGTAGAGGTCGTCGTCCTCGGGACGGGCCTGCCGGCCGAGGCGCTGCTCGGCCCGCGGGATCACGATCACGTTGAGGTCGGCCTTGGCGGTGCGGTTGGAGCGTTCGGTGACCCTGCCGGTGAGTCCGCCGAAGTCGATGTCGGGGACCGCGGAGTCGTGGAAGCTGAACATGACCTGGAACAGCGGGGTGCGGGAGGGGTCGCGGACCGGGTCGATGGCGTCGATCACCGAGTCCACCGGGGTGTCCGACCAGGCGAGCGTCTCGGCGACGCTCCGGCGCACCTGGGCCAGCAGGTCGTTGAACGTCTGGTCGGGTGACACCTTGGTGCGCAGGACCAGCGTGTTGACGAGCATGCCGAGCAGCGGCTCCAGCTCGGGGATGGTGCGGTTGGCCGCGCCGGTGCCCACGAGCATGTCCTGCTGTCCGGTGTAGCGGTAGAGCAGGGCCGCGAAGCCGGTGTACATGGTGGAGAACAGCGACACCCGGTTCTCGCGGCTGAAGGAGCGCAGCGCGCGGGCGAGTTCGGCCGGGATGAGGATGCGCGGGGCCCGGCCGCGGAAGGTCATCACCGGGGGGCGCGGCCGGTCGGCGGGCAGCTCCAGGATGTGCGGGGCGCCGGCCAGTCGGGCGGTCCAGTGGTCGACGTGGGCGCGCAGTACGTCGCCGCTCATGAAGTCGCGCTGCCAGAGCGCGTAGTCCGCGTACTGGACGACCAGTTCGGGCAGTGGTGAGGGCTTCCCGGCGAGGAAGGCCGGGTAGATGGCGCGGAACTCGGACAGGAACATGGACAGCGACCAGCCGTCGTGGACGAAGTGGTGCTCCACGTGGAGGAAGGTGTTCTGTCCGTTGCCGTGCCGTAGCAGGACCCAGCGGGCCAGCGGCGGCTCGGTCAGGTCGAACGGCTCGCGCAGCTGCTCGGCGACGACCTCGTCGGCCTGTTCGGCGGGGACGTCGAGGACCTTCAGCGAGGCCTTGACGTCCGCCTGCGGGAGCTGGCGGCCCACGCCCCCGACGGCGACGAAGACGGTGCGCAGGACCTCGTGCCGGCGGACGATCTCGTCGAGCGTGGCGCGCATGGCCTCGACGTCGACCTCGCCCTGCATGGACACGGTGGCCTGGAAGTTGTAGGCCAGGTTGCCGGGCGAGAGCTGCTCGAAGAAGAAGACGCGCTCCTGCGGCAGGGACAGCGGGATCGGGCGGCTCCGGTCGCCGCGGCGCACCGGCGGCGGGACCGGCGCGATCGCCGGGGCGGGGGTCTGGCTGCCGTCGGTGACGGCGGAGCGCTGGTCGATGATCGCGGCGAGGGCGGCGACGGTGGGCGCGTCGAACAGCTCGGGTACGGTCACCACGGTGTGCAGCTCGGCGGCGATGCGGCCCGCCAGGCCGGCGACGAGCAGCGAGTTGCCGCCCAGGGCGAAGAAGTCGTCGTGCGCGCCGACCTCGGCGCCGCCGAGCAGCCTGGACACGATCCCCGCCAGGGCCGCTTCGGTGGGGGTGCGGGGCGCGGCGGCGACGTCGGCCAGGCCGGCGGCCGTGCGGTCGGGGGCGGGCAGTGCGGCGCGGTCGACCTTGCCGTTGGGGGTCAGCGGCAGGGCGGGCAGCACGACGAGCGCCGCCGGCACCATGTAGCGGGGCAGCCGGGCCGCGACGAAGTCGACCAGTTCGGCCGTGGGGGCGCCGGTGACGACGTAGCCGACCAGGCGCGCGTCGGGGCGGCCGGAGTGCTCGACCGCCACGAAGGCGTCCCGGACGCCGGGGTGCTGCTTGAGCACCGTGGCCACCTCGCCGGGCTCGATGCGGAACCCGCGGATCTTGGCCTGGTCGTCGTAGCGGCCGATGTACTCGAAGACCCCGTCCGGCCGGCGGCGGACCTTGTCGCCGGTGCGGTACATCCGCTGTCCGGGGGTGGCGATGTCGGGCACGAACGCCGCCGCGGTGGCTGCCGGGTCGTTCAGGTATCCGCGGGCCACGCACGCGCCGGCCAGGCACAGTTCGCCGGCTTCGCCGTCGGGCACCGGGTCGAGTCCGTCGAGCACGTAGCAGCGCACGCCGTCGACGGGCACGCCGATCGGCGGCGGCACGGGTCCTCCCGCCACGACCTCACCCGCCGTCACCTTGACGGTGGCTTCGGTCGGACCGTAGAGGTTGATCACGGTGAACGGCAGGCCGTCCGGCACGCCGCGCTGCATCGCGGAGCCGCCGGTGTGCAGGAACCGGAGCACGGTGTGCGCCGGCCAGGTCTCGTCGAGGACGGCCTCGGCCAGCGGTGTGGGCAGGAAGGTCACGGTGATCTGCTCGTCGGCCAGCCAGGCGGCGAGCGCGGGGGGCGAGGTGCGCACCTCGGCGGGCGGCACCACCAGCGTGGCGCCGGCGGTCAGGGTGAACCAGATGTCCTGGACGGACACGTCGAATCCGGGACTGGCCAGCAGGGTCGAGCGGTCCTCGCGCCGCGTCCGGTAGGTCCGGTGGTGCCAGTGCATCAGGTTGGCCAGGCTCGCGTGGGTCACCGCGACGCCCTTCGGCTGGCCGGTGGAACCCGACGTGTAGATCACGTACGCCAGTTCGGCGCCGGTCAGCCGGGGCGGTGCCAGGACGGTGGCGTGGGACGGTTCCTTCGTCAGGTCGACCACCAGGACGTCGTCGCCCAGCGGTGCCCCGCCGGACACCAGCGTCTCGGTGCTGAGGACCGCGACGGCGCCGGAGACGTCCAGGAGTTGGCGGATCCGCGCGGCGGGGTGGGCCGGGTCCAGCGGCAGGTAGGCCGCGCCCGCGAGCAGGACGGCCAGTTCGGCGACCACCAGTTCCGCCGACCGGTCGGCGTAGACGGCCACGACGCTGTCCTGGCCCGCCCCGCGCTGGTTGAGTTCGGTCGCCAGGGCGGAGGCGTGTGCGGCGAGGCTCCGGTAGGTCAGCCTCCGGTCGCCGTCCTGCACCGCGATCGCGTCCGGTGCCTCGGCCAGCCGGGCGTGGAATTCATTGAGCACCATCTCGCACGTACCCTTCACTGCTGGGAGTGGGCGGCTGCACCGGCTTGCTCCACGGCTTGGCGCAGGCTCAGCGGGCGCATGTCAGTCCAGACCTCGCCGATGTGGGCCAGGCATTCGGCCTTGGAACCGCTGACGTCGGCGCCGCGCCAGCCGAGCGGCAGGTCCCGGTCGGCGGGCCAGATCGAGTACTGTTCCTCGTCGTTGAGCACGACCACGTAGGACTGGGCTTCGCCGTCCATGGGTTCCTCCGGTTCGGCGGGATACGGATTGATCTGCTGCTGGTCGTGCCCCTGCGGCCGTCATGTCGGGCGTCGCGGGCATGGACGCGGGGATGACGGGCACGGCGAATCGCTGCGGGGCGTCGCGAGGACGAGGCGGGTCCGGAGCCTCGCGACCGGGTTCCTTCGAGTGCGGCTCGGAAACGGCCGGCCGCCTCGGCACCGTCAAGGCAACCGGAGCGCCGCACGTGCGCTGACCGACGAGCACCGGTCGCGTGCGGACCCCGGGACCACGGCTGTCGGAGAACCACCACCCCTCATGCGTTCCACTCCGACAGCATGGGTCTCATTGGTTCCCGGCAATAGAGTATGGCGATTACTCCGGTAGTCCGTTAGGTCAAGGATTGGGCGGTTAGGCGGAGTTCGCCGGCCGACGGCGGGAGTCGGCGGTGGCCGGGGTCGCGGGATCAGCCGTGTTCCCTGCGGTCGCGGAAACCGGAACGGGCCGGTCTCGATGGAACTCGAGACCGGCCGTGCCGACGAGGCGGCCGCGGGACGTCGCGCCGGGGGCGGTGGTCGCCCCCCCGGCGCGACGTGTGGGGGTCAGGCGGTGACGTGGTACCAGTAGCCGCCGGTGCGCAGGGTGACGTAGTGGACGTCGGTGCCCGTTTCCTTCGCTTCGTACATCATGTCGGCGCCGGTGGCGGGGTCGGTGCCGGCGTAGAGCACGACGTGGGTGGTGTTGTGCGCGTCCGTGCCGAAGTACTCGACGTCGCCGGGCTGGCGCTGGGACTCGGTGATCGGGGTGAGGTGATTGTCCAGGGTCTGCTCGGTGGTGTCGCCCCCCTTGGCGAGGTCGATGCCGGCACCGAACCAGAAGGCCGCCCGGACCAGGCCCGAACAGTCCAGGCCTGCGGTGGTGTTGGCCGGGCAGGGCTGGATCGAGCCGGTGTAGCCGTCGCAGGTGCCCAGGGAGGGGCCGGGGCCCTCGCCGCGCAGGGAGTGGCCGCCGCCCCACACGTACTTGACGCCGAGGTAGGACTTCGCGGCG
>NZ_JBIRJC010000080.1:0-16597 GCF_044329365.1 Kitasatospora sp. NPDC017646
AAGAACCGGCGTGTTGACCTTGCCGACCCGGGGGCGTCGGACCTTCTGAGTTCCCGGGCGGTTGGGGGGGGGGCCCCCCGGGGGGGGGGGGGGGCGGGGGCCCCCGCCGCCTCCCCGGTCCGCCCTACTGCTTGCGCAGCTCCCGGACCGCCGCCTCCAGCCGCTGCCCGTAGTCGGCGTCGGCCTTGCGGAAGTTGTCGATCGCCCGCTCCACGATGGACTCGCGGTCGGCCGAGACCTTGGCGATGAAGCCCGCCAGGTTGGCGATCAGCCGCTGCTTCTCCTCCTCGGAGTACAGCCGGTACAGGTTGCCGGCCTGCACGAAGTCGTCGTCCTCGGCGTGCGAGGGCGTCGCGTGGGTGCCGGTGTACCCGTCGACGGCGGTCGCGGCCCACAGCGGACGGCCGGTCTGCACGGGGCCGCCGAAGCTGTTCGGCTCGTAGTTCTTCTGCCGCCCGTGCCGGCCGTCGTACAGGTAGCCGTCGCGGCTGTTGGTGCGGGCCTCGGTGGCGTGCGGGCGGTTCACCGGCAGGTGGTCGGCGTTGATGCCGACCCGGTAGCGGTGGGCGTCCGCGTAGGCGAACAGGCGCCCCTGGAGCATCTTGTCCGGGGACGGCCCGATGCCGGGCACGAAGTGCGCCGGGGAGAACACCGACTGCTCGACCTCGGCGAAGACGTTGTCCGGGTTGCGGTTGAGCTCCAGCCGGCCGAACTCGATCGGCGGGTAGTCGGCGTGCGGCCAGACCTTGGTCAGGTCGAACGGGTTGAAGCGGTAGGTGGCCGCGTCGGCCGCCGGCATGATCTGGACCTGCACCGTCCAGCTGGGGAACTCGCCGCGCTCGATCGCCTGGCGCAGGTCGCGCTGGTGGCTGTCCGGGTCCTCGCCGGCGAGCTTGTTGGCCTCGGCCTGGGTGAGGTTGCGGATGCCCTGGTCGGTCTTGAAGTGGTACTTGACCCAGAAGTGCTCGCCGGCCTCGTTCTGCCACTGGTAGGTGTGCGAGCCGAAGCCGTCCATGTGCCGGTAGCTGGCCGGGATGCCGCGGTCGCCGAACAGCCACGTCACCTGGTGGGTCGACTCGGGCGACAGGCTCCAGAAGTCCCAGACGTTGTCGGCCTCCTGCGAGCCGGTGTACGGGTCGCGCTTCTGGGTGTGGATGAAGTCCGGGAACTTGATGGCGTCCTTGATGAAGAACACCGGGGTGTTGTTGCCGACGAGGTCGTAGTTGCCCTCCTCGGTGTAGAACTTCAGCGCGAAGCCGCGCGGGTCGCGCACCGCGTCGGCCGCGCCGAGGTTGCCGGCCACGGTGGAGAAGCGCAGGAAGACCTCGGTCTGCTTGCCGACCTCGGAGAGGAAGGCCGCCCGGGTCCAGGGCGTGACGTCGGCGGTCACCGTGAAGGTGCCGTACGCGCCGGCGCCGCGGGCGTGCACCACGCGCTCCGGGATCCGCTCGCGGTTGAAGTGCGCGAGCTTCTCGAACAGCAACTGGTCCTGGATCAGGGCCGGGCCCCCGACGCCCGCGGTCTCGGTGTTCTGGTTGTCGGCGACCGGGGCGCCGGCCTCCGTGGTGAGGGTCGGGCGCAGCTCGTCCTGCGTGGTCATAACGGGTCGCCTCCGAGGGGTCCGGTCGTGATGACACGATCCTAACTTGGACTTCATCTAAGTCAACACTGGCACCAAACTCAGAGCGTGACTTACTCTGGTTCCATGAGTGACCTGCTGGAGAGACTGCGCGGACGCGGCTGGCGGCTGACCTCGCAGCGCCGGGTGGTGGCCGAGGTCCTCGACGGCGAGCACGTCCACCTCACCGCGGACGAGGTGCACGCCCGCGCCACCGACCGCCTGCCCGAGATCAGCCGCGCCACCGTCTACAACACGCTCGGCGAACTCGTCGCCCTCGGCGAGGTGCTGGAGGTCGCCACCGACGGCCGCGCCAAGCGCTACGACCCGAACGCCCACCGCGCCCACCAGCACCTGATCTGCTCCGGCTGCGGCGCGATCCGCGACGTCCACCCCCACGGAGACCCGCTCGCGGCCCTGCCCGCCGCCGAACGCTTCGGCTTCGCCGTGACCACCGCCGAGGTCACCTACCGCGGCCTGTGCCCCGACTGCCGCCCCTGACCCGACGGCCGCCCCTGACCCGCCGGCCGCCCGACGGCCGCCTCCCGGAGCCCCGGTCGGGGGCCGGTTACGCGCTCAGCTCCGCGTGCAGCGCGCCCAGCAGCCGCCCGGCCCGCTCCGCGACCTCGGCCGGCCCGTAGTCCATCGCCCGCCGGCACCAGTTCTCGGCCTGCACCGGCTCGCCCCGGCGCAGCGCCAGCAGCGCCAGGCGCAGCGCCGCCCGCCCGTGCCCGGCGTCGGCGGCCCGGGTGTACCAGAGCATCGCCTCCGCCTCGCTGTCCTGCCGGGCCAGCAGCAGCCCCAGGTTGAACGCGGCGCTGCGGCTGCCCGCCTCGGCGGCCCGCCGGTACCAGCTCTCGGCGATCTCCAACGCCCCCCGCTCGGCCGCCCGCACGCCCATCCGCACCTGCGCCCGGCGGTGCCCGGCGTCGGCCGCCAGCGCGTACCAGTGCTCGGCCTCCGCGTCCGCGTCCCCCCGCCGGTCCAACACCGAGGCCAACCGGAACGCGCCCTCCGCCGAACCGCCCGCCGCGGCCTGCCGGTAGCGCTCCAGCGCGCCCGCCAGGTTGCCGCGCTGCTCCTGGGCGACCGCCAGCTGCAGCGCCGCCTCGCCGTGGCCCTCGGCGGCCGCCCGCGCGTACCACTCCTGGGCCTGCCGGACCTCGCCGCGCCCGGCGTGCAGGACGCCCAGGTTGAAGGCGCCGTCCACGCTGCCGGCCTCGGCGGCCTTGGAGAACCACGGCTCGGCGCCGGACTCGTCACCGCGCTGCAGCAGCACCACGGCCAGCGCGTTGCAGGCCTCCCGGTGCCCGGCGTACGCGGCCCGGCGGTACCACTGCTCGGCCTGCTGGTCGCGGCCGGTCCCGGCGCAGAGCAGGCCGAGGTTGAAGGCGCCGTTCTGGTCGCCCGCGTCGAGTGCGGTGCGGTACCAGTGCTCGGCCTCCTTGGCCTCGCCGCGGCTCGCGTGCAGGGCGCCGAGCGCGTTGGCGGCGTTGCCGTCGCCGGCCTCGGCGGCCTCCTGCCACCACTCGGCGGCGGCGGCGAGCTCACCGGAGTCGCGCAGCAGGAAGCCGAGCGCGCACGCGGCGCGCGGCTCGCCGTTCTGGGCGGACTGGCGGTACCAGCGGGCCGCCTCCTCCAGCAGCGACCGGTCGGTGCGGGCGCGCTCCTCCAGCAGCACGCCCAGGCGCAGCGCGGCGCGGGCGTGGCTGCGGGCGGCGGCGGTGCGGTACCAGGCCTCGGCGGTCTCCTTGTCCCCGGCGGCCTCGCGCATCCGGGCCAGCCGGTAGGCGGCCTCGCGGTGCCCGGCGTCGGCGGAGACCTTGAACCAGCGCTCGGCCCGCACGTCGCGCCGGTGCTCCATCAGGTCGCCGAGCGCGTAGGCGCCCAGCGGGTGGCCGTGGTCGGCGGCGAAGTGCAGCCAGTACTCGGCGGCCTCCTCCTCGCCCTGGTCGCGCAGCTGGAGCCCGAGCGCGTGCGCGGCGGGGGCGCTGCCGGCCACCGCCGCCTGGTGCCACCACTGGCCGGCCTCGGCCCGGTGGCCCTGCTGGTGCAGCAGGACGCCCAGGTTGTTGGCGGCGGCCCGCACCCCGGCGGCCGCGGCGGCGCGCAGGTAGGGCTCGGCGTCCTCCAGGTCGCCGCGGCGCAGCAGCAGGGTGCCGAGCCGGCCGGCGGCGTCCGCGTCACCGCCGTCGGCGGCCTGCCGGTGCCGGGCCTCCAGGGCGGCGGACTCCCGCGCGGCCAGCGCGGTCTCGAAACTCGTCGGGTCCAGGCCCGCCGGGTCCAGCGCGGCACCGGAGGGCGACTCCTCGCCGCCCGCCCCGTACGGGCCGACGGCGGCGGAGAACTGACGGGTGGACACGTGGACGAGGCTGTCGGGCCCGAAGCCGCCGACCGCGGGCCGCTCGGACAGTCCGCTGGTGCGCTGGGCGGGCAGGGCCCCGAGGCGGTCGTCGGGGCTCTCGGCGCTCTCCGCCCAGGCGTCGGTGTCCGCCTCGACGGCCGCACCGGACCTGGTCCCTGACTTGCCGATCAGCCTCATGCCGACTCCCGCTCCCCCAGAGTGTCGCGGCATCGTGCCCCGGCCGACGGCCGGGGGGACTCCCAGGAGAGGCGCCGGACCCGACGGCCCATCAGCGGCCGTGCACCGTCCCCCGTGTGTCCCATCGTCGCATCACCCGCTACCCGCGTACACCTGCCCCGGCCGAATTCGGGCGGGGCGGCCCTGAAGCCGACGAAATTGCTTCGGCGCTTTGTCGATTTCCCGACACTTCCACCCCACAAACCCCAGTGCCGTCCCCGTTGGCGACGGTCGATAGTACCGGAGCGGTTCCCGCCGCTTCCGGACGGAAACATGGCAGGAAATGCCAGAGGCCCGGAGGAATGATCCTCCGGGCCTCTGACACTGAGTAGCGGGGACAGGATTTGAACCTGCGACCTCTGGGTTATGAGCCCAGCGAGCTACCGAGCTGCTCCACCCCGCGTCGGTGATAGAACCGTAGCACGGACACGGGGTGGAACCCAAAACGGTTACCGCAGCTCAGCGGCGACTAGGGGTGCGGGCTGGGCGCCCCCGACCCGGTCGGCGCCGCCGTCGGGGCCGGCGCCGGGCTGCCTGCGCGGGCCGCGTCGGCCGCCTTCAGGGCGTCCCCGAGGGCCTTCTGGGCGTTGCCGTAGGCCACCCAGTCGCCGTTCTTGAACGCGGTCTGGCTGTCGCTGTACGCCTTCTGCGCGTCGGACAGCGCCTTCTGCAGCTCCGGCGAGATCGTCCCGCCCGGCGCCGGGGTGCCCGGCCCGGTCGGCGTGGACGTCGGCGTCGGCGTCCCGGGAGAGGGCGTCCCGCCACCCGGTGTGGTGCCGTTGCCCGGCGCCGTCCCGCTGCCCGGGCTGGACGGTGCCACCGGCGTGGCCGGCGGGGCCTGCCCGGCGAACAGCTTCTTCAGCGCGTCCTCCAGGGTGTTCTCGAACGCCACGTTGTCGTCCCCGTACACCGCCAGGACCTTCTGCAGCGTCGGGTACTTGGCACCGCGCCCGCGCACGTACACCGGCTCGACGTTCAGCAGGCCGCCGCCGACCGGCAGGGTCAGCAGGTTGCCGTACTCCAGCTCGGTGTCGCCGCCGGTCTTCAGCGCGTAGATCTGCGAGGCCACCTCCTGGCGGGAGTTGAACTTCGACTGCACCAGGCCCGGGCCGGGGGCTCCGCTCTCGCCCGTCATCTTCAGGATGCGGATCTTCCCGTAGTCGTCGCCCGGATCCGCGTTGACGGACATGAAGGCCGCCAGGTTGGGCCGCTGGTTGGGCACGAAGGTGCTGGTGAGCGAGAAGCTCGCGGCGGCGGCGTCCGGCGTGCGCACCGTCACGTAGTACGGCGGCTGGACCTGCTTGGTGTCACTGGTCGGGTCCACCGGGACCTGCCAGATGTCGCTGCCGTTGAAGAACGAGTTGGCGTCGGTCACGTGGTACTGGCCGAGCAGGTCGCGCTGCACCTTGAACATGTCCTGCGGGTAGCGCAGGTGCGGCAGCAGCGACGCCGGGATGTCCGCCTTCGGCTCGACGGTGCCGGGGAAGGCCTTCATCCAGGTCTTCAGCACCGGGTCCTTCTCGTCCCACTGGTAGAGCTTCACCTCGCCGGTGTAGGCGTCCACCGTGGCCTTGACCGAGTTGCGGATGTAGTTGACCTGGTTGGCGACGGTCAGCAGCTCACCGCGCTGGTTGGTCAGCGAGTCCTTGGTCGCGGTGCCCAGCGTCGTCTTCGACGAGAACGGGAAGCCGTCCGAGGTGGTGTAGCCGTCCACGACCCACACCACGCGGCCGTCCTGCACCACCGGGTACGGGTCGGCGTCGATCGACAGCCACGGCGCGACCTTCTCCACCCGCTCCTTCGGCGTCCGGTTGTAGACCACCTTGGCGCCGTCGGTGATCGCCCCCGCGTACAGGATCTGCGGCTCGGCGAAGCGCACCGCGTACGCGGCCCGGGTGATCGGGTTGTCCAGCGAGACACCGCTGTCACCGGCGTACGTGTACTCCACGTTCTGGCCGGTCTTGACGTCGGTGTAGTCGATCTCCTTGTTCGAGCCGCCGACGATCGAGTAGGTCGTCGTCTTCTCGCCGTAGTAGATCCGCTGCTCGTAGTCGCCCAGCGCACCGGTGGTCGGCAGGCCGGACTCGGTGAACACCGGGCCGCCCTTGTCGTCGACCTGGTTGCCCCTGGCGACCGCCGCGCCGTAGCCGTGGGTGTACTTGAAGTGGTCGTTGATCCAGTTGCGCTGCACCCCGTTGAGGTCCAGCTCCCGCAGGCCGATCACGGTGTCCTGCTTGTCCGCGCCGGTGCCGTAGCGGTCCACCGACAGCGTGCTCGGGAACGCGTAGTAGTTGCGCTGTTGCTCCAGCGACTGGAACGTCTGCGAGACGATGTTCGGGTCCAGCAGCCGCACGTCCGCGATGGTCTGCGCGTCCGGCTTCAGCGCGTCACCCGTGGTCGAGCCCTGCGGGCTGTACGGGGTGGTCCGCGCGTCCGCGATCCCGTAGGCCTGCCGGGTCGCGTCGATGTTCTTCTGGATGTACGGCGTCTCCTTGGCCTGCTCGTTCGGCTTGACTTGGAACTGCTGCACGATCGCCGGGTACAGGCCGCCGATCAGCACCGCCGACAGCACCATCAGCCCCAGCCCGATCAGGGCCGGCGCCCAGGTGCGGCGGACCGGCGTCAGGAAGAACAGCACCGCGCAGATGATCGCGACGAAGAACAGGATCGTCTTGGCCGGCAGGAACGCGTTGGCGTCCACGTAGCGCAGGCCCGTCCAGCCCGACACGCCCTTGTAGGAGCCGGTCTTCACCGCCAGCGCGTACCGGTCCAGCCAGTACGCCACCGCCTTCAGCAGCACGAACACGCCCAGCAGCACCGCCAGGTGCCCCTGCGCGCCCGCGCTCGCCCGACGGCCCGGGCCCTGCAGCCGCAGCCCCCCGTACAGGTAGTGCACCAGCGCCGAGGTCAGCAGCGAGACGATCACCGCGCTGAACGCGAAGCCCAGCACGAACTCGTAGAACGGCAGGTCGAAGGCGTAGAACGAGACGTCCATGCCGAACTGGGCGTCCTTCTCCCCGAAGGACGTCGCGTTCGTCCACATCAGCCAGGTCCGCCACTGGCCCGACGCCGCCGCGCCCGCCACCAGGCCGATCACCAGCGAGACGCCGATCAGCGCCCAGCGCTTGAACGGCGCCAGCCCCGCCCGGTAGCGGTCCAGGCTCTGCTGTTCCACCGACATCGCCGACAGCGGCGGCCGCAGCCGGTGCGCCAGCCAGATGTTGAAGCCGACGATCACCGCCATCAGCAGCCCGAACACGGCGAACAGGCCGATCTTCGTCCACAGCTGGGTGGCGAAGACCGAGGAGTAGTGGACCGACCTGAACCACAGCCAGTCCGTCCAGAACCCGGCGAACATGACGAACAGCAGGAAGAGCACCGCGAGCACGCCCAGGGTCAGCAGGGCCACCCGCGCCCGCCGGGAGGGCGGGCCCACCCTCCGCCGGAAACCCGGCCCTGAGCGTTCCGGCATCTGGAATACCACGGTGGCACCTCAGCTGTGTCGTCTGGAATCGGTCGGTCGTCAGAGAAACTTAACCAGGCTTTGGTCGAGTTCCCACCGTTAGCAGACGGTTACTACGGTGCCCGCACGGCCCCCGTCGCACCCTCCGCCGGTCGCCCCGGCGAGCGCCCGCCGCCCGGCGTGTGAGGATTGAGTCATGTCCGACGCGTCTGATCTGAACAACTCCCCCGACGACGTCTCCAAGCTCCCCGCCGCCACCCCGCTCACCCGGGCCGCGCTGGAGATCGACGAGTACGCCGCCACCCTCGGCTGGGACCTCCCGGCCCGACTGTTCGCCCTGGTGGACAGCGCCGCCCTGCGCAAGGCCGACCCCCGGATCGCCAAGCAGCTCGGCCTCTCCGAGGGCGACGAGCCCGGCCTCACCCCGGTCGAGCAGGACGAACTCCCGGCCGGTATGGAACTCGACAAGTTCCTCGGCACCATCGCCTGGCCCGACGCGGTGGCCGGCTGCGCCCTGGTGGTCGAGCGGCTGATGCTGCCGCCGGGCGCCGAGCAGTCCCGCCCCCGCGGCGCCTCCGACGCCCAGCTCGCCGAGTGGGTGGCCAACCACCCCAAGCGCGAGGAGGTGCGGATCACCGCCGCCGTGCTGCGCGACGGCCGGAAGGAGATCGCCCTGCGACTGCGTTCCAAGGACGTCGCCCGCGAGGTGCTGACCGGCCCGGACCTGGTGCCCGGCTTGACCGACGCGCTGCTGGCGACCTTCTCCTGAGCCCCTTACCCGGGGCAGGACGGCAGCGCGGAGGTCTGCCCGGAGCGGATCTGCTCCAGCGACTTCAGCGCGCCGTCCAGGGTGTCCGTCTTGATCAGGGTCAGCCCGGACGGGACGTTCTTGGTGGCCTCGGCGCAGTTCGAGGACGGGGTGAGGAAGTACTCGGCCCCCGCGTCCCGGGCGGCGATCAGCTTCATCGATATCCCGCCGATCGGGCCGACCTTGCCGTCGTCGTCGATGGTCCCGGTGCCGGCCACGAACTTGCCGCCGGTGAGGTCGCCGCCGGGGGTGAGCTTGTCGACGATGCCGAGCGAGAACATCAGCCCGGCGCTGGGGCCGCCGACGTCCTGGAGGCCGATGTCGATCTGGAACGGGTAGGTGTGCCGGATCCCCGTGCCGATGCCGACCACCGCGAGCTCGGCCCGCTCGGCCGGAGCCTTCGGGTCGAGGTCCTTGGCCCGCACGGTCGGGACGGTGACGTCGGTCTTCGCGCCCGGGGTGGCCGAGCCGTTGCCGGAGGTGTCCTTGACGCGCGGCACCACGGTGAAGACCACCGACTCGCCGGGCTTGTGCTTGGTGACGGCGGCGACCACCTGGTCGACCGAGTCGACGGCCGTGCCGTCCACCGCGACGATCTGGTCCCCCGCGTGCAGCCGGCCCTCGGCCGGGGCTCCCGCGGTGACCGACTTGACGATCAGTTCGTTGCCGACCGGGACGCCCAGCTGCTTGAGCGCTGCGGTGCGCGCGCTGTCCTCGGAGGAGGCGAACTCCTCGGCGTTCTGCTTCTTGGCGTCCGCGTCCGACTGGCCCTTGGGGTAGACGTTGTCGTGCGGCACCACCAGCACGTCGTCGCGCATCCAGCCGATCACCGCGTTGACCAGGCTGGGCTCGTACTTCGCCCCGGTGACCTGCACGGTGGTCATGTTGAGGTGCCCGGAGGCCTTGTACGAGTCGTGGCCGGTCACGGTGATCACCGGCTTGCCCCCCTGGTCGCCGAGCGTGTTGTACGTCGGGCCCGGGCTCATCTCCGTGTACGGCACCTTCATCAGCACCGAGACGCAGAGCAGCGCTATGAGCAGCAGGGTGGCAGCGAGCATCGTCGCGGAGCGGCGTGGCATGCCTCGACAGTACGGGACGCGGGTGACGCGGCGCCCGCCGGGCTACCGACCGGAGCGCTCGCCGGGGGCGGCGGTGCCGGCGGTGGTGCGTTCCATCGCGGCCATGAAGCGCTGGTGTTCGGCGAGGGAGGCCGGGTCCCCCGTCGCTCTCGGGGCCCGCTGGGCCCAGGCCGCCCAAGCGGCAGCGACCAGGACGGCGACAACCGGAATGATCAACCAGGCGAGCGCACCCATGTCAGTACTCCCAGCTCGTCGTGTCTATGAGCAGATTAACCACTCCGACGGACAACGCGGCCAGCGCCGTCCGGGTTACGGGACGGCCGATCGGCTCACTTCCGGGGAGTATCCGGCCCACCGGTCCGGACCCGTTCGGGTGAGGCGACGGCGCGCCTGACCCGAGGGACGCGCTCCGTGTGCATCCGGTTCCGCCGCACACGGTCGGGGATCCCGACTGGAGGCGGCGGGAGGGATGTCGGCTGCGGTCAGCAGCCGCCGGCGCCGACCCACTCCTCCTCGCCGTCGGCGAAGACCTGGTGCTTCCAGATCGGCACCTTGTGCTTGAGGTCGTCGATCAGCCGGCGGGCGGCCGCGAAGGCCTCGCCGCGGTGGGCGCAGGAGACGGCGACGATCACGGCCTTGTCGGTGATCTCCAGCCGGCCCACCCGGTGCACCGCGGCGAGCGCCCTGACCGGGAAGTCGGCGACGACCTTCTCGGCGATCCGGCGCATCTCCTCCTCGGCGGAGGGATGGCAGCTGTACTCCAGCGCGGAGACCGACTTGCCGCCGTCGTGGTCCCGGACCGTCCCGACGAAGACGGTGGTGCCTCCGGCCGCGTCGTCGCCCACCGCCTCGTACACCTCGTCCAGGGAGAGCGGGGTGTCGCGGACGGCGAGCAGGCGGATGGGGTCGTGGTTCTCGGACATGACCCCATGATTCCTCATCCGGGGCCGCCTGCGGCAAGGGTCTTCCGCATCACGATTACGAAATTTCGCATCGTGAGAAACTGGCGCCCCGTTCGATTCCCGTCCGTCGGGAACCAGCGGATTCAGAAGCGGCGCCGCTTGCGGGCCCGGCGCACCAGCGCCGCCGTACCCACCAGCGCCACCGTCGCCCCGGCCGCCCCCAGGCTGGTCGCGGCCTCCTTGCCGCCCAGCCGCCGCCCCGCCACCGCGTGCTTGCCGGACACCTGCGCCAGCAGCTCCGCCAGCACCTGCTCGTTGGTGAACTCCGGCCGCCAGCCCGCCTCGTGGAGCCGGCTGCCGGACACCACCCACGGGTACATCGTGTACGCCAGGTCCCCGGCCGGGGCCGGGGTCAGGCCCAGCCGGTGCAGTCGCGCCGCCGTCCCGAGCGCCAGTGCGGCCGGCAGCTCCATCCGCCGGATCCCCGACAGCCGCTCCACGTCCTCCTGCTCCAGCCAACCGTCGCAGCCGACCGTCACCTCGCCCTCGACGAGGCCCAGCGCCGCGTACTCCAGCGCCGCCGCCAGGTCCTCCACGTGGCAGAACTGCCAGCACGGGCGGGAACCGGCCACCACCAACAGCCGGGGCGCCTCGAAGTGCCGGGTCAGCACGGTGTCCACCCCGGGGCCCACCACCACCGCCGGGCGCAGCACCGTCACCTGAAGCCCCGGGTGGGCGCGCGGCGCCCGCCGGGCCAGGCGCTCGATCTCCAGCAGGTCCCCGACCAGCGAGGCCTCCTCGGTCGCCCGCAGCTCGGAGTCCTCCGCCAGCGGCACCTCGTTGTCGGCCAGCGCGCCGTAGACCATCGCCGAGGTGCACAGCACCACCCGGTGCACCCCGGCGGCCGCGGCCGCGGTCAGCACCGTCTGGGCGCCGCGCACGTTGTAGGCGCTGCGGGCCCGCGGATCGGACTCCATGCCGAAGTCCATCGCCAGGTGCACCACCACGTCGACCCCGGCCAGCCGCTCGGCCACCGCCGGATCCCGCACGTCCAGCACCCGCCACTGCACGCCCGCGACCTCACCGCGCCGGTCGTCCACCGCCAGCACCCTGCGCACGTGCGGCGAGGCCACCAGCCGGGCGGCGACCCGCTCGCCCAGCACGCCCGCGGCGCCGGTGACGGCCACGGTCAACGGCCGCCCGCCGTAGGCTGGAGGCGGCGACACCGTGGTGTCCGGGTCGTCCTCTCCTGCGGTCAGCCCAGAGCGAACGTCCGAAGGCGGGGAACTCACCGGCCATCCTCCACGGTTAGCTTATGTGCGTACGGACGTGTGTCACGTACGTCCATCCTGCCCGAGGCGAAGGCCCGGCGGTGCACCCGGCGCGGGCCCAGCGCGCGGGAGCCGCCCCCGAGTCCCCCGCTCCACCGGACCCCCGGGCGGCAGCACTTCCCGCCACACCCGCATGACGGCCGACCGGATCGAGGACCCCGTGAGCGACCTTCCCTTCGGATTCGGCGTTCCGCCCGAGGAGCCCGAGGACGGCAAGGCCAAGCCCGACGACGCGCAGAGGAAGAAGGAGCAGGGCCAGGAAGGCACCGGCGGCCCCCAGCCGTTCGGCTTCGGAGCCGGCAACCCCTTCGGCGCGATGTTCGGCATGCCCGGCGCCCCGGGCGGCCCCGGCGGCGCCGGAGCCGACAACCCCTTCGCCGCGATGTTCGGCGGCCTCAACCCCGGCGACCTCGGCGCCGCCTTCCAGCAGCTCGGGCAGATGCTCTCCTTCGAGGGCGGCCCGGTGAACTGGGAACTCGCCCAGAACATCGCCCGGCAGACCGTCGTCGCCGAACCGGCCGAGGGCAAGAGCAAGGACCGCTCCGTCGGCGCCGTCGAGCGCGCCGCCGTGGAGGAGGCCGTGCGCCTGGCCGACCTGTGGCTCGACGGCGTCACCGAGTTCCCCTCCGGCGCCGGCACCGCCGTCGCCTGGAGCCGCGCCGAGTGGATCGAGGCCACCCTCCCGGTCTGGAAGGACCTCGTCGACCCGGTCGCCGAGCGCGTCGGCACCGCCATGGGCGGCGTCCTGCCCGAGGAGATGCAGGCCATGGCCGGCCCGCTGATGGGCATGATGCGCTCCATGGGCGGCGCCATGTTCGGCACCCAGATCGGCCAGGCGCTCGGCGCCCTGGCCGGCGAGGTCGTCGGCTCCACCGACGTCGGCCTGCCGCTCGCCCCCGCTGGCAAGGCCGCCCTGCTGCCGCAGAACGTCGCCGAGTTCGGCGAGGGCCTGAACGTGCCCGCCGAGGAGGTCCGGCTGTACCTCGCGCTGCGCGAGGCCGCCCACCAGCGGCTCTTCGCCCACGTGCCGTGGCTGCGGGCCCACCTGCTCGGCGCCGTCGAGGCCTACGCCCGCGGCATCAAGGTCGACACCTCCCGCATGGAGGAGCTCGCCGGCCAGCTCGACCCGAGCAACCCGGAGGCCCTCCAGGAGGCGCTGGCCGGCGGCCTGCTCCAGCCCGAGGACACCCCCGAGCAGAAGGCCGCGCTCGCCCGCCTGGAGACCGCGCTCGCGCTGGTCGAGGGCTGGGTCGACGCCGTCGTCCACGCCGCCGCCGCGCCGCACCTGCCGCAGGCCGGGGCGCTGCGCGAGACCGTCCGGCGCCGCCGCGCCGCCGGTGGGCCCGCCGAGCAGACCTTCGCGACCCTGGTCGGCCTGGAGCTGCGCCCGCGCCGGCTGCGCGACGCCGCCCGGCTGTGGGCGCTGCTCGCCGACGCCCGCGGCGTCGAGGGCCGCGACGCCCTCTGGGAGCACCCCGACATGCTGCCCACCGCCGCCGACCTGGACGACCCGGACGCCTTCGTGCACCGCGGCAGCGGCGACCTGGAGGGCGGGTTCGACTTCGACGCCCTCGACAAGCTGCTCGGTGAGGCCGCGGCCGGCAAGCCCGACCTCACCAAGGACGAGCGGCCGAAGGGCGACTCGCCGGAGGGTGACTCCCCGAGGACCGACGACGACGGCACCGACGGAAAGGGCGAGCCCACCGCATGACGGCCACCGGGACGGGCACGTCCACCCTGCACGCGGACGCGGTCCGCACCCTGACCGACTGGCGGCCCGCCGACCAGGACCAGGAACAGCTGCGGCTCGACTACCTCGCGCACCTCACCGAGCAGCCCGAGGGGGTGTACCGGTCCTGCCTGCCCGCCCACCTCACCGCGAGCGCGGCCGTCATCGACCCGGCCGCCGGGCGGGTGCTGCTCACCCTGCACCCCAAGGTCGGCATCTGGCTGCAGATGGGCGGGCACTGCGAACCCGGCGACGCCGACCTGGCCTCCGCCGCGCTGCGCGAGGCCGTCGAGGAGTCCGGCATCCCCGAGCTCACCCTGCTGCGGGAGAACGGCGTCCCCGTCCCCGCCAGGCTGGACCGGCACCAGGTCCGCTGCACCGGCAAGGACCGGCCGGAGAACACCCACCTGGACGTCCAGTACATCGCGCTGGCCCCCGCCGGGGCGCGGGCGCTGATCAGCGAGGAGTCACTCGACCTGCGCTGGTTCGACTACGACAGGCTGCCGGAGCTCACCGACCACTCGGTGCGTGATCTGGTCGCCCGGGCACGGCGGCTGACCGCCTGACGGACTGAGGTGCGACGCGCCAAGGGGGCGCGGGCCAACGTGGCTCACGCCCCCTTTTCGTCGCCCTTGCCGACATCTCATCACACTTCGTCACCATGCGGTCACCCGCAGGAGGCCGCCGGATCCGGGCCCGGCGCAGCGTGCCGGGCACCCGGAATGTGCGGCAGCCGGGCGGCGGACACCACGCCCTCCAGATAGCCACGGGCCCGCTCCGTCCGGGGATAGGCCTCCAGCAGCACCCAGAACGCCGAGCCGTGGTCCGGCACCAGCAGGTGCGCCAGCTCGTGCAGCAGCACGTAGTCCAACACGTACTCCGGCATGCCCTGCAGCCGGTGGGACAGCCGGATCGTCCCCTCGCTGGGGGTGCACGAGCCCCAGCGCGAATTCTGGTTGGTCACCCAGCGGACCTGGACGGGCTGGGCGCGACCGCCCAGGTAGGCCGCCGACAACTCCCGGGCCCGGGACATCAGGGCGTCGTCCCCGAGGATCCGCCGGCGCTCCTGGGCGGCCAGCTTCTCCAGCATCTGCGCGACCCAGCGCTGCTCCTCGGCGTGCGACATCCGGGCCGGGATCAGCACGACGGTGCGATCGCCCTCGCGGTAGGCGGAGACGGTACGGCTGCGGCGGGCGCTGCGCCGCACCTCGACCCGGCTGCGGTCGTGCGTCTCCGGGGCCACGGTCCCGGAGGGCGGGTGCTGCGGCTTCTCCTGCCGGTTCTCGCCCTGGCTCTCGCGCTGCTTCTCGTCCGGGCGCCCGCGCGTGGTCGGCGCCGTCATCTGCGACCCGGTCGCTGCACGGGCACGCCGACGCGACGCCGGTGGATGGGAGTCCCGCTCGGCTGCCATGGCACACGACGTTACCCGGTACAGCTGACAGAAGTCCGGTGCCGTGGCCGAAATCTTTCGTGGAGCGATCGGGAACGAAAGGCCGCCAGGGGATGTCCGGAAACCGACGCCGGGGCGGATGGGCAGTTATCCACAGGGCCTGCGAACAGATGGTGTGATCATGCCCTCGGCCCTGTGGATAACTTTCTGCGCGCGGTCCGCGCGATGGGGCATGCTGCGGTCAGCCGTCCGGAAACGATCGGAAGGGAGATCGTCGTGCGCCTCGTGTTGAAGCCCGCTCTGTCCCGCAGCTGGCGGGACTCCGAGACCCTGCAGTTCGGCACCGTCACCCGGTACGCCGGAGTGCTGGGCAACGCCGACAAGACGCTGTGCGAGTTCCTCGAACTGGTCGACGGGACGCGCGACCGACCCGGTCTCCTGTCCGCCGGCGAGCGGATCGGGCTCGGGCGCGAACCCGCCGACACGCTGCTGAACGAACTGGAGGAGACCGGGCTGCTGGACGACGCGGAAGCGACCGACCGGGCGCTCTCCCGCTACCCCCGGCCCCACCGGGACCTGCTCGGACCCGACCTCGCCTCGCTGTCCCTGGTCCACTCCGGTCCGGGCGCCGCACCGGCGGTGCTGGCCCGGCGGGCCGACGCCCGGATCGAGGTGCGCGGAGCGGGCCGGGTCGGCGCGGCCGTGGCGGCGGTGCTCGCCGCCGGCGGCATCGGCACCGTCACGGTGACCGACAGCGGGCGGGTCCAGCACGGCGACTGCTCCCCTGCGGGACTGCCGCCCGCGGACGTCGGGCGACTGCGCTCGACGGTCGCCCGGGAGGCGGTGCAACGGGCCACGGGCCGACCGCTGGTCCCGGTGCCACGGCGGAAGTCCGACGACCCGCCACCAGACTTCGTGGTCCTCGCACCCCGGGACGGCAGTGCCGCCTTCGCGGGCGGGACGTACGAGGCCCGGCTGCTGCTCCGGGCTGGCGTGCCCCACCTGTACGTGGGCGTGGTGGAGGAGTTCGGCATCATCGGTCCGCTGGTGATCCCGGGAAGGTCGGCCTGCGGCCACTGCCTGGTACTCAGGCGCGAGGACGAGGACGCGGCCTGGCCACGGGTCCTGGCCCAGCTGGCGGACAACGGCCCCGGCCGGGCCCGCACCCCGGCCTGCGACACCGCCCTGGCGACGACCGTCGCCGGCCTGGCGGCACTGCACGTCCAGGTGCACCTGGACGGCGGCCGACCGCCGAGCGTCGACGGCTGGTGCGAGGTCTCGGCGGGCGACGGGATGCCCCGCCGCCTGCGACTACGAGGACACCCGGACTGCGGCTGCCTGTGGCAGCCACTGCCACCGGGCTGAGGAGGAGGGAAAAGGAGGAACGCATCGGGCACAGGCCCGGCGGCTGCGGGGCTCGGCAGCCGCCCGACCTGAGGCTCGGGCCGACACGGGCGGAGCCCATGGCCAGGTGAGCCCATGGCCAGGTGAGCCCATGGCCAGGTGAGCCCATGGCCAGGTGAGCCCATGGCCAGGTGAGCCCATGGCCAGGTGAGCCCATGGCCAGGTGAGCCCATGGCCAGGTGAGCCCATGGCCAGGTGAGCCCATGGCCAGGTGAGCCCATGGCCAGGTGAGCCCATGGCCAGGTGAGCCCATGGCCAGGTGAGCCCATGGCCAGGTGAGCCCATGGCCAGG
>NZ_JBIRJC010000081.1:0-16198 GCF_044329365.1 Kitasatospora sp. NPDC017646
TGCGACAGGCTCGGCGTCGTCCAGTCCATGGGGCGCGTCGGGTCGGCACTCGACAACGCCGCGGCCGAGAGCTTCCACTCCACGATCAAGGTCGAATACATCCACCGGCAGCGCTTCGCCACCCGCGCAGAGGCCCGCTTGAAGATCGCGACCTGGATCGCCGACTTCTACAACACCCGTCGCCGACACAGCGCGGCCGGCGGCCTGCCACCCGTGGAGTTCGAACGGATCATCAGCAAGACACGAGCCGAGGCTCATCAGGAGGCCCAGGCCGCATAGCGGAGGACTCCACGATTACTGGGGATTGACAGACCGCATCTCCCCGCCGAACGCGGACATACACATGGAGATGGCACGCCTTCGTGATGGCCTCGACGATATCCGCGGCTACGTGAAGGCCCGGATGGCGCGGCTCCGCCCCGAGCTGGACCCCGTGAAGCCCCGCACCGTCCAGTGCCCCACCTGCAACCAGTTCGCCCTGATCGTGGGAGACGAGGAGAACGCCCGCTGCCTCTACTGCCACTACCGGCGGGATCCCGATGTTGCGGCGGTGTCCTACGCGGAGGATGTCCTCGGCCACGACTGGACCTCGGTGGCACGCGGCGGTCGGGAGGAGCCAGTCGAGTGGTGCCCGAACTGTGACATGGAGGCGCTGGTCCTCGAAGCGGTCACCGCCGCCGACCCGAAAAGCTCGGTTGCCCTGTGCTTCTTCTGCGGCGAGAACTTCTCGGAGCTGGAGGAGTGCACCAGGTGCGGTGAGCCGTTCCAGCCCACCGAGAACGAACTCGCCTGCGCCACCTGCATGTACGACGCGATCAACGACGGAAGCTGACCCGCGACCTGGAGGAGGACTCCGCGATGACCGCCGAGCCGATCGGGGCCGGACCGGTGGAGGGCGAGATTCTTCCCACCAGCACCGGCCCGACCGTCGCGCTGCTGCATCCAGCCGGACCGGACCCGGTCACCGCCGCCGTGCTGGAGGCGCTGGGTGGCCGGCGCGAGTCGGTGGCGCAACCCAGAAGACGACCTGCCGCCGGACTTCGAGGACAACCGGGACGTGCACTACGGGGCGATCCGCCAACCGCTGGACCCGGGCGAGTTCATCGACGCCCTGCAGAAGAAGCTCCGGGAGGCTCTGACCCGGTTCGACAACGCGTTGGAGCTGGGGACCACGGGCGGGGTGGAGATCACCCGCAAGCACGGTGAGCCGTGGATCAAGGTCTCCCCGCTGGGCAAGCAGGAGGAGCCGGAGAACCTGGTCGCCTTGAAGGCCGAGATCGAGAGGCGTTGGGGGACGATCGACCTGATCGACATCCTCAAGGAGGCTGAGTTCGCTACCGGCTTCACCGGCGAGTTCGCCTCGGTCGCGTCCAGGGAGGCCCTGCCCAGGGAGGTGCTGCGACGCCGGCTGCTGCTGGTGCTGTTCGCGCTGGGCACCAACATGGGCATCAAGCGGGTGGCGGTCACCGGCAAGCACGGTGAGAGCGAGGCGGTGCTGCGGCGCATCCGGCACCTGTTCGTGAACCGGACCAACCTGCGCGGGGCGCTGGTGAAGCTGGTGAACGCCACCACCCTGCCCGCCGTCCTGCGCCAGGCCGGACACGAGATCAGCCCGGACCGGGTGCTGGGCCTGTACCTGGACGCCACCGCAGCCCGAGGCGCCTCCTGGACGGCCCGCTCATTGAAGTCCTCCTTGCGAGCGTACGCGGCGGCCACCGGGCTGGAGAGCCTGCACGGCCTGGACCGGTGAACGCCGAAGGCCCGGTGCCCCGCTGAATCCTGGTGATCAGCGGGGCACCGGGCCTCCGGCGCGCTCTACGGGCCCTCGATGCCGACGATCGTGCCGAACGGGTCGCGCAGCTGGGCGATGCGCCGACCCGGCTCGATGGTCAGCGGGCCGCGGTGGTGCTCGCAGCCCGCCGCCAACAGCCGTTCCCGGGCCCCGTCGACGTCGTCCACGCCCCAGTACACGACCGGGCTGCTGCCCCGGGGGTTGCGCTCGTCGTCCGCCGGGTGGAAGCCCAGCTCGACCCCGTCGTGCTCCACCCAGGCGTAGACCGCCCCGCTGTCGCTCACGTCGACCTTCACCGGGACGTCCAGGAGTTCGCCCCACCACCGGGCCGACGCCTCGGGGTCCGCGGCGAAGGTCATCACGATCCGAACGCTGTTGAACACAGGCTCCTCCAAAGTGTCCTCGCTGGAGTCTCCGGCCCCGGCGGACGCCGGGCCACGTGTTGTCCGCGGACAACATCGAGAGCGGTGCGGGATGAAGATCAAGCGGACCTAGGCGTGAGAGTGCAATGCTTCGAGCAGGGCGAGGAACCCATCAGTGTCCAGCCCCGCGCGAAGGGTCGCGGCTTGCTCTTCGACGGTTTCTCCAAGCGCTCGTACGAGCTGGTACGCCGTGAGGGAAGGAACCGGGTTCAGGGCAGGCGTCTGCCTCGGCAGCGGGGCCTGCTGGGCGTCGACGGGACTACCGGCAGGATTCTGCTTAGCAGGCACCACCAGCGCGTCAGTCTGCCCGTCCGGCAGCGCCACGGGTTGCCTCGTGTTGTCCGCGGACAACACCTCCCGCTCCAATGCGGCCGCCGCTGCCGGAACTTCTCTCCCTGTCGATGCGCTCGCTGGCTCCGTGTTGTCCGCGGACAACACGGAGGCCTGCGATGGCTCAGCAACAGCGGGCTGTGCGAGCGCGGCAGAGGTGTTGTCCGCGGACAACATCTTGAGAGCATCTCGTGAGGCGATTCGCTTGGCGCGCTCTTCCTCCTTGAGCCGCTCTTCGAGGGCCAGGAGGTCGTCGGTGGTCAGCGACTTGTCGTCCTTGTAGGCCCGGGCCAGGCGTCGGCCGTAGCGTTCGGCCATCTCGCCGCTGGCCAGCCGGTCCTGGATCGCAGAGGGGAGGGTCAGGAGCAGGATCTGGTTGCCCACCCAGGATCGGTCGCGGCCGCGGCGGCGGGCGACCTCGGCGGCGTTGCCGTCACAGGCCTTGAGGAGCTGCTCGAGGCCCATGGCCCGCTCGATGATGTTGAAGTCCTCGCGGTCCTCGTTCTCGGCCATGAGGTAGTCCATGAAGTCGGCCGGGCTGGTCGCCAGGTCGTCACGGACCACGAAGTCGAGAACCTCGAGCCCCACCTGCGCAGCGGAGCGGCAACGACGCTCGCCGTTGAGGAGGACGAACTCGGCTTCCTCGCTGATGAGGCGCACATGGCTAGGCCACAGGGCGAGGTAGGCGGCGCGGGTTACCGCGACACAGGCCGTGGTCTGCTTCTTCGCCAGGCTCTGCCCGAGGGCTTCGCGCTGCTCCTCGGTGCCGTAGTAGCGACGCGGGTTCATCGGGCACAGAGCGACCCTGGCCAAGGGGATGCGCTGGATCTCGTAGTCCGGGATTGACCCTTCGGCCTGGGCCTTGGCCCGACCCCGCTCGCTGCGGGGGGTGCGGCTGATGGCCCCGAACGCGCCTCCGGTCCCGAGTCGGTCGGCTGCCTTCATCGGGCGATCCTCCTCGCGATGTCGCGCATGACCTCGGCCTGGTCACTGTCGGGTGCGTGCACGAGCAGCGGCGTCTTCATCCGCACGGCCTCGCGCTGGTCTTTCAGGTCATTCACGACAGCGATCACCTCGGGGTGGCCGAGGCTCTTCCAGGCGTCGAGAGAGGAGGTCACGACGTACCCCTTGCGGACGTCATAGAGGTTGACGACGAAGCCCAGGTCGTACACCTGGATGTCGAGGTCGTCGCAGAGGGAGTCGATCTGCTCACGCAGAAGGGTGTAGGCGTCGGCGGAGGAGTCCTCGGCCTGCACTGGGATCACGATCCCGGAGCTTCCTTCGGGCTCGCCCTCACGGGTGCGCGCGTAGTAGATCGCGTTGTCCATCGCGTAGCCGAGGCTCGGAGGGCAGTCAACGATCACGAAGTCAAATTCGCGCTCGACGGCGGTAAGGGCCTTCTCGAGTGCGGTCTCCTTGACGCGGATCTCTCGCGAGGAGACGAGCTTGGCGTCGAGGAGGAAGCCGTCGGTGCAGGCCGGCAAGAGGTGCAGGCGATCTCCGAACGTCTCGCCAGGGATCTCGATGAGCAAGTCGCGCAGGTCAGCCTGGCGTTCGCCGCACATGTTCTTGACGAGGCTGTCGCCCTTGATGGGGAGGTGATCGTGGCCGAACTGCTTGGTGAGGTGGCCCTGGGGGTCGAAGTCGACCAGGCAGACCCGGTAGCCCATCTCGGCTAGTGCCTGGCCGACTCCGGCGGACATGGCCGTCTTGCCGACGCCGCCCTTCTGGTTGCCGAAGGCCACCCGCCGGGCTCCGGTCTGCGGACGGCTGCGGTGGGGAAGCGGGTTAGCGTCCAACCACAGTCGAATCGCCTGGGCGAGGCCCTGGTTGTACGGGAGTCCACGGCCCGAGCAGTCCTCGCGGAAGCCCTTGTACAGCGCGGAGGGAACGTAGGTGGAGAACGAGTCGGAGCGGGCGGTGTCGATCAGGTCAAGCGGGTGAGCGGCCTCCCGCCATGCCTGGATGCCCTGGGTGACAGCGTCCTGGATAGGGATCCCGACGGTAGCGGCGCGGATCTTCAGCTCCCTGCGCAACTGCTGAGGGAGTTTGGTAACTACCTTGTCCCGGTCATCGGGCATGGATGGTGCGGTCATGGGGGGAGTTTACTAACCTCTGGCCCTATGTCAGCCCACATGACACAGGGCAATTCAGACTTTCCATCCGATTCCGAGATCTTCCTCTGCCGCACCGATGTTGTCCGCGGACAACATCGGCCGCTACCAACCGGATCAACCCACTGCAAGTGACGCCCCTCGGACATCTGTGTTGGCCGCGGACAACACGAACAGGGACGGAGCCGTGCCCATAGGGACGTTGTCCGCGGACAACATTCGGGATCGAAACGCCGAAGGCCCCGCTCCCGACAAGAGGAGCGGAACCCTCGCAGACGGGTTCGCGGAGCAGCACGTCCCACCGGCAGGACTGACGACTACTCTGCGGTCCGCTCTCCGCGGTTGATGGCACGGATCGTTGCGGGAGCCAGGCGCAGCTGTTCGGCGAGGCGGTGAATCGGGACGTCCCGACGCAGGGCGGCGCGGATAAGGCGGTCACGATGAGCCTTGTACTTCTGTCGGATCCCGGCGCCCGCAACGGTGCGCTGGAGCGCGACCGCGATGCAGCCCAAGGCGATGCCCTGCCAAGCGCGGGCTCTGGCACGGAGCGAGACAGTAGTTGTGGCGGCGGTCGGGTTGGTGGGCATGAGTCGTCTCCTCACCTGGGCCGCGTGCGGGCCCTGTGTGCACGGTGAGGCCAGGCGTAGAGCCGGGCGAGACCGCCGTTTCAGCCACACGACGGACCCCAGAGGTCTATGAGCCGCAGGCCGGCCGGAAACGCAAAAGGCCCGCTTCGCCAGCAGATGCCGGGAAGCGGGCCATTGGAGATGCGGGTCGCGCGAAGGTGGTGGTCAGGGCACCGGTGGCGTGTCCTGAGTGGGGCTGCGGGTCGCGGGCCAGGTCGCGCCACAGGTGCGAGCAGTCATGGCCGAACGCTACGGCTGGGTCTGGCCCGCGCCTTCACGGACAACAAGTAGCTGACCGTCGACGACCTCCTCGCCTTTGAAGAACAGATCAAGGAGGAGGAGCGGGCCAAGCGCGTCGCGCAGGGCGAAGGGCCCAGGATGTTGTCCGCGGACAACATTCCACCCTGGCCGCAGAGCCGACTGCCGCCAAGCCGCAGTCGGCCGTCGTGTTGTCCGCGGACAACACAGGTAGCCGATGTCGCAGCCGGGGGAGCGGACCCGGTGGGCGCCTCCGCTGCAGCACCGTAGGTGGCGTCACGGTCCTCCGTTCGCGACCGGCCTTCGCCCGGTCGACGGACCCGCTCCGCGTAGGCCGGGCAGATCAGCGGTGGGCGGAGGGCGGGCAGGACGGCGGTCTGGCGGCGGTGGAGCATGGCGTGCTTGCCGGGATCGAGCCGCCAGAGGCCGAGGCGGCCGGCGGCGGGGATCGGGTCGGCGAGGGCTTGGACGTCGGCGAGGGTCCAGTGCCACAGGCCGGGCAGGCCCCAGGGCCGGCAGCAGCCGGTGTCGCGGTGGCAGTCGGTGACGCGGGCGGTGGCGACCAGGGCGCCGGTCGTCAGCGCGGGGGCGCCGGGGCGGGCGAGGACGGCGCGGACGAGCGGGTCGGCCTGGCCGTCGCGGGCGCGAGCGGCGTGCAACACGACCGGGCCGCGGTGCCGGGTCGGCCAGCTGCGGTTCTCGATTGCCTTGTCGCCGGCGAGGATCGCGGCCAGCCACGGCTGGCGGATCGTCAGCGCGGGGACGTCGGCGGCGGGCTGCGCCACCGCTTCGGGCAGCTCGCCGATGCGGCGCAGCGCTTCGGGGAGGGCGGTGTCCCAGTCGCCTTCGAAGCACAGGCCGCGGTCGTCGATGTAGATCGCTCCGCCGAGTTTCTTGTTGGTCACCAGCAGGGGCGCGCCGTGCCTTGTTCCGGCACGCCTGTGTCCCGCGAGCAACATGTCTCGCCCTCGGCCCGGTGGACACCCAACGCCACCCGATAGCCGGTCAGTAGCGACTCCGGGGCCGCAGCGAGCCGTCGGGCAGCCACATGCCGGGGCGGAGCCGCACCTGCTTCAGGAAGTCGTACACGCCGGTGCACTCTTACCAGTGCTTCGGGCTGTTCCGGGTCTCGCTCTCGGTAGGCATGGCAGGGACCCTACGGGCACCCGCGCTCGCACCCGCCCCCCTCAGCTCGGACAGCCCCGTCCCGTTCCACCGGGCGGGGCTCCGGGAGGTGGACGATCTAATTCATTTGGCAGCCTGACCTGCGCAAACAATAATGAACATCGCCAATTCCGAAACAACTGAGAAGGAACCAGAGCTGTGCGAGTGACGGGGAGGGGCATCGCGGCGGCGGCCGCAGGAGCGGTGCTCACGATGGTTCTGGCGGGCTGCGGCGGAGAGTCCCACAGCAGCGCGGCTGGGGCGAGCCCGGCCGGGGACAAGGCCGCGAACAAGCGGACCGACGCTCCGACCGTGCTGATGGCCGCGGCCAAGAAGACCGCAGAACAGGCCTCGTACCGGACGATCCAGACGGGGGAGGGCGGCTCCGACAAGTCCGAGATGCTCTTCCAGCAGCAGCCGTACGCCTCGTCCATCACGTCGTCGGGGAAGAAGAGCGCGGACAACCCCACCGGCGTCAACCAGGTGATCGTCACGGGCGACGCGGCCTATATCAAGTCGGACCAGATCCCGGGCAAGAGCTGGTACCGCATGGACAAGCCGGCGAGCAGCGGCCCCTCCAACGCGCGGGCGGCAGGGTCCATCAACGAGGTCGCGGGCGCGCTCGCCGCCACCGGGTCCACCTCGTGGGTCGGCGAGGAGCAGGTGGGCGGCCGAGCGGCCGACCACTACCGCGGCACGGTGGTCTTCGAGGAGCTGGCCCGCTACACCGGGCCCGCCATCAAGGACGAAGTGCGCGACTACTACGTCCAGTTGGCCAAGCGGCGGGGCGAAACCTCGGCGGTCCTCGACATCTGGGTCGGTAAGGACGACCTCGTCCTAAAGTCGCAGCAGGTCACCACCGGCAGCAAGGGCCAGGCCCAGGTCTTCGAGGAGTACTCGGACTTCGGCACCGTCCCGGCCATCACGGCACCCCCGGCCGAAACCGTCGGCACCTGGGACGAGTTCATCGCTGGCACGGCGAAGCGTTAGGTCCTCTCTCTTCCCCCCGACTCGGCCCACTGCAACGCGCAAACAGGCAGCTCAAAGGTGCCGAAAGCACATAAAGAGACACTGCAACTAAGCAGCGACAACGAGCCAGTAGGCGCGGTCGGGGTCCTCGTCGACGATGGCGTCGAATCCGTGGCTGTTCAGCCAGGCCGCGATGGCGGGGTGGTAGCGGCGGTGGCGGGCCGTGACGTTATGGGGGTCTCTCAGTTTTGTCCGTTGTCCGCCCCGCAGCACTTCACCCAGGTGGGTTTGCTGGCGCGTCTGGAACGCGGCGAACTCGTGGTCTCGATCGTTCTTCTCGTCCTGCCCTACCGTCTACGCGGCACGAGTCCGGCTTCGAAGGCGGTGATCGCCAGGTGGACGCGGTCCCGAGCTTCGAGTTTGGCGAACAGACGCGCGACATGGGTCTTCGCGGTCGCCGCGCTGATCACCAGCCGCTCGGCTATCTCAGCGTTCGACAGTCCCTGCCCGACCAGTGCCAGCACCTCGCGTTCCCGGTCGGTGATCCCCGCGATGAGACGTGGGTCCGCGGCGGGCTCGGCGTCCGGTGCGGGGGCCGCGGGGCCGGACGTTCCGGCGAAGTCGGCGATCAGCCGTCGGGTCACGCTCGGCGCGATCAACGCGTCGCCGGCCGCCACCACGCGGATCGCGTCCAGGATCGCGTCCAAGGCCATGCTCTTGAGCAGGAATCCGCTGGCACCGGCGCGCAGTGCGCCGTAGACGTACTCGTCGTCGTCAAAGGTCGTCAGCACCAGCACCTTGGGCGGGTCCGGCTCGGCGGTCGCCTGCCGGGTCGCCTCGATCCCGTCCATGCCCGGCATCCGGATGTCCATCACCACGACGTCCGGCCGCAGCTCACGCACCAGGCGCACCGCCTCGCGGCCGTCGCCGGCCTCGCCGACCACCTCCAGGTCGTCGGTGTCGCCGATCAGGATCCCGAGCCCGACCAGCATCAGCGGCTGGTCGTCAACCAGCAGCACCCGCACACTCATACCGGAATCCTCGCCGCCACCCGGAATCCGCCCTCGGGACGCCGGCCCGCGCTGAACTGACCGGACAGCAGCGACACCCGCTCGCGCATGCCGAGCAGGCCGAAACCGCTCCCGCCGGCCGCCGCCGGGGGCCTCGGGCGGCCGGGCCCGCCGGCACCGTCGTCCCCGTCGTCCACCACCTCGATCGTCACTCCTTCCGGCTCGTAACCCACCGCGACCCGGCACGTCCGCGCACCGGAATGCCGCACCACGTTCGTCACCGACTCCTGGACGATCCGGAACGCCGACAGCTCGATCTCCGGCGGCAGCGGACGCCGCTCGCCCCACCAGGTCACCTGGACCCGCACCCCGGCGTCGGCCGTGCGTTCGGCGAGCCGCGGAATATCGGCCAGGCTGCCGGCCGGCGCCAACGGAGCGGCCCCCGGCATGGCCTCGTCGGGCTCGGCGCGGCGCAGCGCCCCGAGCATGCGCTGCAGCTCGAGCAGCGTCTGGCGGCTGGTGGTCTCGATGCCGGTCAGCGCCTGCCGGGTCTGCTCGGGCTTGGTCTCCACGACCCGCGCCGCCGCTCCCGAGAGCACCGTGATGATTCCGATGCTGTGCGCGACGCTGTCGTGCAGTTCGCGGGCGATCCGCAGCCGTTCGGCCATGACGGCGCGGGCCTCGGTCTGCTCGTGCAGGGCTTCGAGGTATCAGGTGGCCCACGCCTACGCCGCACAAGCCCTGATCCCGGCGACGATCGGCGTGGTGGGCGGCACGCTGTTCGGCAACCTGCTGGCCGTTCCGGTCCTGGGCAAAGCCAGCAAGGATCTCGGTGCCGCCGACGCCAGCCTGCCGGTGTGGGTCAGCCTCGTCGTGCCGATCGGCACCCTGGTCATCGTCGGTATCACCGCGCTCATCCCGGCACTTCGGGCCGGCCGCATGCCGGCGGTGCAGACCCTGGTCGTCGGCCGTGCCCCGAAGGCCAAGCGCGGCCAAGGCGCGCAGCGCCTGGCAAGCCGGCTGCCGCTGCCCCGGCCGATGTCGTTGGGACTGGCCCAGCCGTTCGCCAAACCGGGCCGGGCCGTGCTGGTCGGCGCTGCGGTGCTGTTCGGCGCGGTCAGCGTCACCTTCGCGGTGGGGCTGGAGACCGCGTTCACCAAGTACACGGACACGGATACCAGCGGCTTCAACGCCGCGTCGATGCTCGTGGTGCCCGCCGGCACGCCCGCTGGCTTCCACGCCCCCGGCGGTGGTCCTGGCAGTCCCCACTTGGACTCCACCGGGGTGGCCTCCGCGCTCGCTTCGGTCCCGGGCACGAAGACCGCGTTCGGCTGGGGCGACAGCGGCGCGACCGTGATCGGCGCGCCGACGGGGGACTACACGAAGGTGGACACCACCACCGGCGACCTGTCCTGGACCAACCTGGGGCTGGTTAACGGCCGCTGGTACCAGAACCCCGGCGAAGCCGTGATCAACGACCACCTGGCCTCGGCGGCCGGGATGCACGTCGGCGACACCGTCACCGTGGAGCAGGACAACAAGCGACTGCCGCTGCGGATCGTCGGCATCGACTTCGACGCCAGCAGCAACGGGATCGTGATGACCGATTCGGCCACGTTCACCGCCGCCGGTCTGACGCCGTACATCACCCAGTTCTACGTCCAGCTGGCCGACAACGTCAGCGGCCCGGACTGGTCCGCCTCGGCCGCCCCCGCGCTGACCCCGCTGCACGCCGAAGCCACCCCGAACATCACGCACGAGAACATCACGGTGCTCACCATGGTCGCCCTGGTGGCCACCCTCACACTGATGATGAGCGCGGTCGCCGCGCTCGGCGTGCTGAACACCGTGGTGCAGGACACCCGGGAACGGATCCACGACCTGGGGATCTTCAAGGCCCTCGGGATGACGCCCAAGCAGACCATCGCGATGGTGCTGACCTCGGTGAGTCTCACCGGCCTGGTCGCCGGGCTGATCGGGGTCCCGATCGGGATGGCGGTGGAGAAGGTGACGCTGACCCAGATGGCGAGCGCGATCGGCAGGAACCTGCCGTCGAGCGTGACCCATGTCTACACCGCCGGGATACTGCTCCCGCTGCTGGCCGGCGGGATCGCGATCGCCCTGCTCGGAGCACTGCTGCCGGCCGGCTGGGCGGCCCGCTCCCGGACCGCCGCCGCGCTGCGGACCGAGTAGAACCGGTCGCTCGTCCGCACAGTGGACCCGAGTCGTGCGGGCCGCCCCCGCCAGCGTGGCCGGCCCGCAGGCACCGATGTACGCCTGCGGGCCCTGTATCCGGGAACTCCAGGAACGGGTCTGGCGCTCGATCCTCCTCCGTGACGAGCCGGCTCGGCCCGCACGAATCTCGGACCAAGCCGGCCAGCGCCACCGAGCACGCACCCGCAACCCCGAAGGCACGGACGCTGAGACGGGTCCGAAAGCCCCAGGTGGCTACCTCGATCGAGGTCATGCGAGACCTTCAGCTCTGTCCGATGTCCGCGTTGTGGAGGCGGCGTTCGGTGAGGCTGGTCACCCCGCTCAGCGCCTGCAGCTCATCCTCCAGGGCGGCCTTGTCGACGGTCAGCTGGCGGATCGCCTCGGCGTAGATGCAGACCAAATTGCGCAGGTCGCTGTTCTCCCGGCGCAGGCGGTCGGCCTCGTCGTCGGACCGGGTTCCGGCCTTCGGGGCCGGCCGTGGCCGGGCGGTGCCTACCGGGGAGCTGGGATTTGAACCATCGAGGTGGTGGGCCTACAGGAAGGTGAGCTGGTTCTTGTCCGGCTGCTCGGAGGCGACCTCGGTGTGGGCTTGGGCGCGGGCGGCGTCGTGGGCGTCGTCGGTGCGGTCGCAGACCAGCCGGCCGTCGGGCAGCTCGTCCCATTCGCGGCTGCCGACGGCGTCGTCGGCGGCAGCTTCGGGGGCGTCGTGGTGGGGGATGAACTCGTCCTCGACGACGTCGCCGCAGATGCTGCACTTGGCGGTCCAGCACAGCGACGGGACGGCGATGCCGGTGCCCGAGCGGGCCGCGCCCTCGCGGCGCCAGGCGTAGCCGTGGTGGAGGACCACGGCGTGACTGACGGACTCAAGCGAGGATCCGTCGTCCAGGTCGGCGGCCGCGGCGGTGTGCTCGGCGGCGGACATCAGCGCGGTGGCGAGGTCGGGCATCTCCAGCAGGGTGTCGGGGCCGGTGAGCCACAGCTCCCAGGGCCGGTCCGGGCTGCCGGGGCGCAGCCGGTCGGCGGGGTCGGCGGTGAAGAGGCCTCGGCGGCCGGCCTGGGTCAGGGCGGGGGTGGTCATCTGCGATGTCTCCTTCGACGGGTCGGCCCCGGCCCGCTGGGGTGCGGGCCGGGGCCAGGTTGTGGCAGGTGGTCAGATGGGGCGGGTGGCGGCCGGGAGCGGTCGGCTACAGCAGGCCGGCGGCGTGGGCCTCCGCCTCCTGGTCGACGTCGACGTCCTCGTCCTCGTCCTCGTCGGCCCGGTCGTCGCCGCCGGGGGCCTGGCTGCAGAGTTCGGCGATGGCGAGGTTCTGGCCAAGAGCGGCCCACGGGTCACCGTCCTCGGCCTCGCTACCGCTGGGCTGCGCCGGGTCGGCGGCGAGCTCGTCCAGGAGCGCGGTCAGCTCGCTGATGCTGTGGACCTCGAGCGGCTTCTCGTCGCCCCGGACGAGGAGGTAGGTGCGGGTGCTGTAGCCGTGCTGGTCGGCGGGGGAGGGGACGCACAGCAGGTGCGCGCCGCCGGGCAGCTCGCACGTTGCGGTGCCGTCCTGCGCGCCGACCCAGTTGGTGGCCTGGGTGAGGCTGCCGCCGCTGCGGTCGAGGGCGTGGGCGCCGGTGGCGGCGCGGTGTGCGGCGTCGGCGGCGACCTCCTCGGCAAGCTGTTCCCTCGACGGCGCCGGTGCGGGCGCAGCGGTGACGGCGGGGGCGGGGGCGTAGCTGTAGGCGGGGACGTCGAGGCGCTGGCGCAGCGGGCGGCGGAGCTGGGTGGTGGCCTGGTCGGCGAGGCAGGCGGCGAGGCAGGCGGCGGCTGCGGCGAGGGTGAAGCGGGTCTCGGCCGGGCGGGTGGCGAGAGTGCGGTAGGTGGTGAGGCCGGCGGCGGCCGCGGCGGCGACGATGGCGATGTTGTCGGCGGTGTCGAGGGCGGTGCTCAGCAGGCGGGCGCGGGTCGTCTGCTCGGTCATCAGGTACCTCCGAGTGGGAGTGGGTTCGGCCGGGCGGCCGCGCCGCGCACCGGAGCGCCCCGGCCACCAGCTGGGTGCCGGTGGCCGGGATGCGGGGCCGGTGTGCAGCGTCAGCGCCCGGAGCCGCTGACCGCCGGGTAGAGACGCACCTCGTCGAAGCCCTCGTCGGCCAGGCCGGGGAGCGCTTCGACGGCGAGCTGGTGCTGCCAGCGCAGCACGTCGTCCGGCACCCGCCGGTTCGCCGGCCTTTCCGCGTTGCGACGCAGACAGACCGGCAGTTCTCGGGTGGTCGCCGATCCTGAGGCGGACTCCAAATCGGGTCCTCGCAGCTCAGTGGCTATGACCGAGAAAGCTAGGCAGTGCAACAGGTGTGGCGCAAGGGATAGCGGCTGGTTTCACTCGTCCGTGGTCGTCGGCCGAGTCGGCGGGGCTGAACGAGGTGAGGCGGCCGGGCGAGCGTGTCAGGCCTGCCCACGCCAGCCTCGCCACGTCGGACCGCGCGGATGAGCGTGCCGGGGCCGGTCGGCGCGGCCATCGCCACCAAGTTCGGCCTCTCGCCTACCAGCCCGAATACCGGTGGGGTGCCCTGTCACGACCCACTGCGATGATGACCGCCAAAGCCGACAGGAGAGGGCACGGGACGTGATTGAGCTGGCCGAGCAGGTCATCCGGCGAATCGCCGCGGACGTCGTCAGACGCGCGCCGGAGGGCTGGACCGAGGCGGTGCTGAACTTCACTGCGGGTGTCGGTGTGTGCTTGAGGTCTGGTGGATACACCGTAGCCGGGGAGCCCTGGCAGCCGTTCCGCCGCTACGACTTCTACCCCGAGCTGTTGAACCTGGCGGAGGCCATTCGCGCCAGCCGGGGCTGGGAGCACGCCGGCATAGAGGTTCGGTGGCGGCCAACGGGAGAGTTCGACCTGGCCGCATTCCCGGATGCGGTCACCAACGCCCACGGGTACGGCGCCGGCTTCCAGATCGTGCTCGACCACGACTACAAGCTGCCTCAACCGGGCTTCCGGCAGGAGCCGGGAACGGCCAACCCAGCAGGCGACCCAGACCTGGCGGTGGCCCGGTTCCATGCATACATGGAGCGCCGCGCATCGATCCTGGGGCAACCCGAGCAACTGCCGCCTCCCGCATCGTCCACCGCACTCGACGAGGCCGAACGCCGCCTCGGCACCTCACTGCCCACCGACCTGCGGGCGCTGTACCTGATCGCCGACGGCGACGGCAACGGCTACGAGAACCTCCACCTATTCGGCAACAACCTCTGGCTGTCGTTGGAAGACCTCGTCGAATGCCAGGCCGAATGGAGTGAACCACTCTGGTTCGGCTGGGACTTGGAGTGGGACGCGGTCGTCTTCGACGCCGATCCCGCCGACACCGTCCGGCGCTGTGGCGGGCACCCTGGCTGGCTTCCCTTCGCCTCCGGCCAGGACGGCAACTTCCTGGCCGTGGACACCGCCCCCGCCCGCGAGGGCCAACCGGGTCAAGTCATCCAGATGGGACGCGACTACGACCACCACCCGGAATACGTCGCGGACTCGGTGACCTCACTGCTCGGCCACTACCTGGACCTGCTGGAAGAAGGCGCCTACGAGGTGATAGACGGCTCCATCCGCTTTCTGGAGCCCGCCGGAGACTCCGGCTACAACGAGGTCGTGAGCGAGATGCCGACGGAGATCCCGCCGACGCTCCAAGACATCCATATCAACGACCTATCCGGCTCGCTTGACCTCACCCCGCTCACCGCCGCCCCGAATCTGCGACGGCTCCACCACTACAACGGTGCCACGACCGACCTGGCCCCGGTCCGCGCCCTGCCCGTCGAGGCCCTGCGTGTCACCCTCGACGGCACCGACCTGCTCCCCCTCGTCGGCCACCGCCACCTTGTCGCCCTGAACCTGGGCACCACGGCCCCGACGGACCTCGCACCGTTGCGCACCGTCCCGAACCTGCGCTGCCTGGACCTTTCCCGCGCCGCCGCCACAGCCCTCGCCGTCCTGGCCGATCTCCCTGGCCTGCGCTACCTGGCCCTTACCGCACAGCAGTGGTCCGTCTTGCTGGACGAAGGCAACGCACCTCCCAATCTCGCCGCCGCGCGTCTGGCGGGTGCCGATGTCAGTTTCGACGAAGCGCTGGCCTGGTCGGCTCGCCTCGGCCGTGGCAGCGGTGACGCGTTCCGTATGGCCGGCACCCACGAGCCCAGTGGCAGTTGAGTCCCTCCACGCAATCACCCTTGTGGAAGGCAAGCGCCCCTCCAGACAGAAACGGCCGGTTCTGGGGAGGTCGCTGATCCTGAGGCGGACTCACGACCGAGTCTTCGCAGCTCAGCGGCTATGAGTCGGCACCGTTGCGGCAACCGGTCAGGAATTGGGGTGTCCTCTGGGTGAGGCCGTGCGAGCATCGGCGGGTGATCGACGATGAGGAGCTGTTTGCCGCCGACCTGATCGGGAGGCGACTGCTGAAGGTGACCACGGCTTGGCATCACTACGCTGACGACGATCCATCGCTGGTCCACCTGTGGCTTCACCTGGAGGGGCTGGGCCCGGTCCTGTTCCACACACCCTCGACCGGCGTGTCCCTTCGGGCCGACCAGCCGCACGGTCCGTACTCAATGGAGGAGCACGGAAGCGTCTCCGTGATCGACGATTCGCCGGATGTTCCGGTGACCCAATTCGTTGGACAGGCGATCCGGTCGGTTCGGCAGATCGACTACAACGACGGCCGAGTCAGCTTCACGGCCGGTCTCACGCTCCAGTTCCCCAGCGGCAGCGTCCGCCTGCTCGGTCTCGTGGATGACCTCCTCATCACCCACGACCAGCATCTGGGCGCTGTCGAGGCCCACCTGCACGAGGATGTGACCCTCGCGCGGGTGGTGCAGACCTCCGGAGGCTGCCCGTCGCAGTGGGACGCCTGGACGAGCACGGGTCAGTACCTGTACCTGCGGTACCGGCACGGCGAGGGGACTGTCGAGCAGCATCCGAGCGAGGACGTCGACACCTGGGACGGCGAGGAGTCGAAGCTCTGGACCAGTTGGGACGACGGAACCAACGGCGGCTGGATCGACCTCACCGACTTCCTCGCCACGGCCGGTCTGCGGCTGGCCCCGGACGCCGAGGTCCACACCACACCGCCGATCGATCCGAAGGCATGAGAACGATGGTCACGCACCCGAGCCGCGACTACGCGATCACCGCGATGTACTCCGTGGCTGACGACGCCTGGTACCTGGAGCTGGACCTTGAATCGCTGCGGGTTCTGTAGAGACTCTAGGTTGTGGCTGTGACCTGCAGGTTTGGTTGTTGTTGGCTGTAGTACGCGGCTTCGTACTCGACGG
>NZ_JBIRJC010000082.1:0-15680 GCF_044329365.1 Kitasatospora sp. NPDC017646
GGGCCGAACGGTCGCGGGGTGTGACTCGGCGGCTAGCCGCATCCGGCGGGACAGGAGCCGGTGCGACTGACGACGAATGCCAAGCTGCCAGACCGGATCGGCGGTCGCCAAGACCCCCTCCTTACGATCCGCAGTCGTAGCCGAAGAGAGCCGGCACCGATTCGAGAGGCAGGCCGCCCCGAGCGCGCCGATCCCCGCCGACCTCTCCGGCCAGCGCAAACACCCTCCAGCCACCCGTCAAATAGTCTCAAAATGGCACAAAACGGACACTACTATCCGTCGTCGTTCACCGCATCCACGTGTGAGCGCACTCACTAGACGCGATCCCGGCGACGTCACCGACCGACCCACCGCCACCACGCTGAGTCAACACCAGGTGACCGCCGTTGAGACCGCCGCCACACCTGGCCGACGTGGAACGGCCCGAAGAGCAGCTGTCCAGGACCGCAAGGATGGTGGCACTCCGGGGTCCACTGTGGGAGTCACTAGCCGTGGAGGGGCGTCCCCGCCCCCCGTCTCAGCCCGGCGAGGGTGGGCTCGGTACTCAGGGCGCGGACGGTGGCGCTGGGCAATGGAGCACGCCCGCTCAGGCCTTCGCCGATCACGACAACCCGGCCACCACCGTCGGCTACCGCGAACGCCACCGGAAACACGAACGCAACGCCGCCCTGGTCGACGCCGGATCCGCTCTGTTCGAAAGCATCCGCCCGACCCCGCGGGACGCCCCCGTCGCCGTTACCCCCCCGTCGAGGACACTGATCTGGTGCAGGTCCACGACCCGGGACAAAGGCGCGCGGGGGCGCGGTCACCACGCTGTCCGTAACCATCACGACCACGTCCGCGCGGTGGACGGGCCGGGCGGTGCCGTTGTGACGCAGCCCGTCTCGGTCGAGGAGACGGCGGAGCGATTCCCTCGCCAGCTCGTCGGTGGAGTCCCGCCAATCCAGTCCCTGGACGTCGCGCAGAGCGGCCTCAGCCTCCCGCACTTCCTCAGTCCGGCCTGTAGCGCTGGGGCAGCGGGCGGGGTGTTCCTTGTTCAGGGCCTGCCAGCAGCGAGAAGTCTCGGTGATCACTTCCTTGATCTCCGCGATCTCCGCGGCCGGGACGGCACCCTGTGGACCACCCCATCGCCCTCGATCCCGTTCAGCACCCGCGGGGTAGCGGCGTAGTCGGCCGCGATCGACTCCGGTGCCCATTGGTGGCCGTCCCAGCGGAGGCCGGGAGGGGCAGGTGCTGATGCAAGTGGGCGGCGGCCTCGAAGCCGTGTCGCGCCCGCTTCCGGCGGGCCGGGATCGCGCCCGTGCTCCGGACGGTGCTGTTACCACTCGCCGCGGTGGCCGATCACCCGGAAGCTGCCCACGACGCCATCGCAATCGAAGGCGCCACCGAAATCGAACCCGTCCTCGTCGAAGTGGCGGGCCACCACGCCGTTGGTGGAGCTGTGGGGGCCCACGATGGCGACCGGACCACCGTGGTCGCAGTTGAAGCCACGGAAGACCTCGATGGTCTTCCAGCTGTCGTTGAAAATATTGAAACTGGTGGCACCCAGGCCGCTGGCCGTAGTGATGCAGCCCTCGGTGTGGGCGGAGAACGTACGTTCGTTGAAGAAGATCCTTCCCTCCTTGTGGTGGTGGCCGCGTTCGCCGCCCTCGTGTCCGCGTTCGCCGCCCTCGTGGCCGCGTTCGTCGCGTTCGCCGCCCTCGTGTCCGCGTTCGCCGCCCTCGTGGCCGCGTTCGTCGCGTTCGCCGCCCTCGTGGCCGCGTTCGCCGCCCTCGTGGCCGCGTTCGCCGCCCTCGTGGCCGCGTTCGCCGCCCTCGTGGCCGCGTTCGCCGCCCTCGTGGCCGCGTTCGTCGCGTCCGCCGCCCTCGTGTCCGCGGTTGTCGTTCTTCTCTCCGCCTGCGCTGCCGCCGCCAGAGGCGGCCGCCTTCTCTCCGCCTGCGCTTCCGCCGCCAGGGGCGGCCGCGACCGGGGCGGCTTGTTGGACAGGCGGGGCCGCAGGCGGGGCCGCAGGCTGGGCCGCAGGCTGGGCTGTCGGCTGGACGGGCGGGGGCGCTGGGGTGGATCCGGGGGACGAGGCGTAGGTGATGCCGGTGGCTGCAAGGACCGTCGCGCCTATTCCGGCACCGGCCAAAGTTAGTGTGCGCGTGAACATGTCGCTTCTCTCTGTCGCGCGGACGCCGACCAGGCGCCCGATCTGCGATGAACGTAACGAGAGCTCTTATGGCTGGCATTTCGGACATGCCCAAGGTGTGACGCCATGGGGCCAGCCAGGTGGAATTGCGGCACGTATCGCATACCGATCAAAGATCTGAGGCCTGGTGGGTCACGGTCCCTTGGAAAGCGACGCGCCGTTCTGAGTGGCGGTCAGCGCACCGTGATCCGTCCGGGACCAGCGCTCGACAGCCCAGTGCCTTCGCCGGATCGGGACCAGGATCGTGCGCGGCCGCCGCGCCTTCCTCAACCTCAAGCGCAAGGGCGCCAAGGACCGGCTGCTGCCGCGCCTGCGGGCGGTGGCCGCTCTGGTGGAGGGACGGGACCGGGAGGACGTCGCGGCGATGTTCAAGGTCTCGCTGAAGGCCGTGGACGGCTGGTGGGCGAAGTGGCTGGTCGGCGGGCCGGGACGCGCTCGTAGCGCGTCCGCGCGCCGGCAAGCCGGAGAGCATCAGGCACTGTCGGAGGCCGAGCAGGCCGCGGTTCGGCAGGCCGTGCTCGACCACCAGCCCTGCGACCTGGGACTTCGAGGACAGCTGTGGACGCGTGGCCAGATCGGTGCGCTGATCGCGAGCCTGTACCGGGTCCACCTGACCGAGCCGGGAGTGGACAAGTACTTGCGGCGCTGGGGCTGTCGTTTCAGCGGCCGGACAAGCGCGCGGTCGAGATTGAGTTTCTGAGCAATAACGAGCCGGAACCCTGCCATTTCGATTCAATAGCCCTTACAGGGACCTTGGCCGGCAAGCCAGTTGACGGCGGCGTCAAGGGCCGGGTCGGCGTTCTTGGTGGTGGGGGTATCGATGGTCTCGTCCGGTACGAGCGGGCCCTGAAGGATCCGGCCGGTACGGTCCGCCTCGGCGGCGGTGGTGAGGACGACGACGGCACCGTCGGAAAGGCGGTGCGGCTCGTTGCCGGTGGGCACCCCGTAGGTTCGGTCGCCGAAACTGCGGGTGACCGGCCGGCCGATGAAGGCGACGGCGACGGCCTCGCCCGCGCTGGCCGTCCAGCGGCCGGTGAGCACCGCGACCGGCGGGGTGGCGGCGAGTGGGTGGAGGGCGTCGGCGTCGGCCAGCGGGGTGTCGTCCAGGTACGGCACGCCGCCGCGTATCGACCACGCGGACCGTTTGCCGTGTGCGGTGACGAAGCCGCCGAGCGGGCCGTCGCCGAGGATCGGCGCCGCTACTGCGAGCGGCGCCCACATTCCGCCGCCGGTCTCGCCGCGCAGGTCCACCACCCAGCCGCAGGCGCCCGCCCTGTCCGTTTCGGCGACGGCGGCGCGGCCCCGGGCGACGTACTCGGCGTAGGTACGGTCCGAGCCGTTCACCCCGCGGAGGGTGAGATAGCCGATATGGCCGGGGAGTTGGTTCGAGGTCGGGGAGTCGACGACCTCGGGGTCGCCGAGAACCCGGTCGGCCCGGTCCGGGGGAACGAAGCGGCCGTGGCGGTCGTCGAGCGCGCTCACGGCGCCGTTGATCGCGGGGTACGTGTCCTGCGGGGTGCGGGCGCCGTCGGCACGGGAGAAGGCCTTGGCACGGACGTCCTTCCAGTCCACCCTCGCGGTGTTGAGGGAGTCACGCTGGAGGAGGTCCAGGGCGTCCGAGAGATAGGCGCGCGCCTGCGGCGAGAGGCGGGCGCCCTCGGGCTCGGAAGCGGGCCCCGAGGCGGCGGCGCCGCCGAGGAGCAGCAGCGTGGCAACAATGGCAGCGGCCCACCGTGGCCTCATGCGTTCCCCCCTGTGGTTCGTGGCCCCTGATTCTTGCTCACGGACCCCCAGACGGCGAGACGGGGCGAGGCGGAACCAGCACTCGGTTCTCGGTTGAGCAGCCGGGCCCGGAACCCAGCGGAACTGGCGGCCGAGGCCCTACGCTTCTTCCACCGACGGCAGCGCCAACCCCACATCGTCCACGGCTACTTCCACAGTCCCCAGATCCGTTACACCCTCGACGAGAACCAATTGAGTTTCTAATCAATGGCCGCGCGCTCTCGCCTCGAAAACGATCCCGTGCGGCCGCACCCGAAGCCATTCCGCTCCGCTTTCAATTTCGGCGATTCGGCTGCAGTGCCCGGACGAGGAGAAATCTCGTCGATCCACGGCAGATAGCCCGGGCAGTCGTCTGGGGCGCCGAGGCGGTGGCCTCGGCGGACGGTCCCGGGCGGGCGCCGTCCCGTGACCCGCCACGAGGCCGTCCGGTCCGCGGTCGGCCGCAGGTCGGCTGGTCCTGCCCTTCCCCGCCACCGTGGAATGCACGCCGCGCTCGGCCTGGCCTGCGGGAGACCGCCGGCCAGCCCGCTACCGCAGTCACCCGTTCGTCCCCGGGGTCGGCGAGGAGCCCGACCCCGTCTCGGACCGGCCGTCATGTCCCGTCGTATGAGCGGGCCGCTCGCCGTCGAACCGGGACACCACCCGGTCCGCGGCCGGAGCGGCCACGGACCGCGGGCGACCGATCCGGCACGCGTCCCAGGACGGCGCCGCGGCGCCGGAAGCCCGAGTTGGCCGTTCGAGGGGGACGGGGCCGCGGTGTTGGACGACCGTCCAGCCCGCGTCCCTGGGGGCCCTCGGAAAGCCGGCGATGACCGCCCCGGTGCCCGTGGTGACCGCCAGGTGGGATTCGTCGAGCCGCCACCGGATCCCCACCTCGCTGCCGATGAACCCCGCGGGCATCAGGTAGAAGTTGCCTTCGAAGGACACGAGGCCGTGGAGATCGACCCTGCGCCGGACGCAGATGCGAGCGGGGAACGGCTTGGACGGCAGGGGCAGCAGGGCCCGGACGGGCTGACCGGTCTGGCGGTACCAGCGGTCCGAGCGCTCGGTCAATCGGTCGAGGCAGTCCTGGGCCTCGTCCAGGCCGAGGTCGCCGGCCATGCTGTCCCACCAGTGGAGGACAGCGGAGCGGTGGGCACGGATGACCGGGCCGGGCGCTCCCGTCTGCGGGCGGACCGCGACGGAGGCCCCGTAGTGTTTCGCGACCTCGTGAAAGACGGCGGTCACCTTGCCGACCGTCGAGCAGACCGGCGGGATCCCCTCGAACAGCCAGCGCTCGCCGGTGCCGCCGAGGCGGCGCAGCACCCGGTCCAGGGCCTCCACGCAGTGCGGGAGATCATTGGTGGCGGTCAGGGCGGCCCGCCAGCGCCCGGAGCGCGTCAGCAAGCCCATGAGCAGGTACACCTCGTGCCCGCAGTCCCATCCGGCCGGCGGGGTCGGCAGCCGGACCCAGTCGAACTGCACATCCTCCGCGCTGCCTTGGCCGGGGCTCGCCCTCGCTCGGTGGCACGGCCCCCAGCGCGGCCGCATCATGTGTCGGCGCAGGGCACGGGTGAAGGTCGAGTAGGCCCTGGGGTAGCCCAGCTCGACGATCTCGCGGTAGAGGACGTTCGCCCGCAGGTGCGGATCGTCGTCGAGGCGTTGCTGGCAGTAGGGGATGAACGGCAGGAATTCGTCACGGGTCACCGGTCGGACCCCGATGCTCCGCTCTCCCTTGAGGTAGGCCCTGACCGTCTTGCGGTCGCGGCCGAGGTATCGGGCGATCGCCGAGATGGACCAGCCTTGACGGCGCAAGGCGCAGACCTCTTTGTATTCCTCTGCACTGAGCATCCGGATCCCAAACTGTCTGGCTTCACCAGCGGAAAGCACCTTGAATGAGTGAGGACTGTCAGCATGGTCGAAAAATATAGCATTCGAAAGCTCCCATCAGGGCGGCAAAAAAGACTCGCCCTGAATATCGCCTGGGCAATTTTAGAGAGCACGGAAGGGAATTCCCCGCCGCTGCCGGCGATGGGAGCCGGTATATCCGGAATAAGCCACCTCGCGCACCGTTTACCGGTGAGGAATTCCGCGAAGCATGCGGCAACCGATGTCGAAAGCCGCTTGAGCCGCCCGCGGGCGGGCTCCTTCGTACGACGAGCTGCCGGAGGTCGTGCGACGGGTGGGGCGCCCGGGCAGCCGGCACTCGGCCTCACAACGGAAGCCGGCAGGAAACCGTCTTGGTGCCGTCGGGATGGAAACGGTACGTCCACGAGCCGGCGATCCTCTCGATGAGAAGCAGTCCGCGCCCGCTCTCCTCGCAGGCGGTCGGCCGGTGTGGCCGGGGCGCGCTCGCGGAGCGGTCCCGAATGCCGATCGACAGCCCCCTCTGGTCGGCCGCGATCGTCACCCTGATCGGCTGCTCGCCGCCCGTGTGACGGATCGCGTTCGTCAGAAGCTCGGTGGTCAGCAGTTCGGCGTCGTCGGTGACATGTGCGATCTCCCAGTGACCGAGAATGGCCTTCACGGCCCGGCGCACGGACCGCACGCACTGGGCCTGCGGCCACACGAACATGGTGATGCGTCGCTCCCGCCGGTCACGCACGTCCGGGCGGGGCACGTCTGTGGAGGTCATCGTCATCCTTCGGTTTCCCTCTCCTGGTGAACGCGGGTCCCGTGTTCCGCTCTCCGCCAGGGGCTCCGGGCCGTCGACGCCCCGGAGCGGGCTCACGGGTTCTTCACCGACGGCGTCGCGGTGGCGGCCGAGGCGTCCGGCGTCCTGGGCGAGCGCGGGGCGATGGGCTGTCCGACCGGGGAAGCCGTGTCACCTGCGGAATCCGGCGCGGCGTCGCTGACCAGACTGATGCCGATGTGCTCGGCGAGGCCGTCGGCGAGTGCAGCCAGAGTGGGATGGCCCGCGACGAAGTCGCCGGCGAGCCTGACCCCGAACGAGGCTTCCAGACGGGTGCGCAACTCGATGCGGAGCAGGGAGTCGAACCCGAGGGCGTTCAGCGGCGTCTGCGGATCCAGAGTGCTGCCTCCCAGGCGGAGCACGGTGCGGATGTGGTCGGCGAGGCGGTTTTCGAGGGCGGTACGACGGGCGAGACCGGCTTCCACCGCCTGCAGTTCGCGTCGGATGTCGAGCGCGCCGTCCTGACCGGCCGGCTGCGCGGCGGGTTCGCACGCTTCGGGCGTGAGGAGGGCGAACAGCGAGGACGCCCGGCCGGCCGGGGGGATCCAGGTGTCCGGCGGGCCGGGGATGACGCCGGTGCGCACGCGGCCGTGGGTGAGGAGCGCCGCGAGGGCCTGGAGCCCCTCGGAGGTGGGGATGGTCTGGTAGCCACGGCTCGCGAAGCCGGTGGCCACCCCGATTTCGCCCCAGGGCCCCCAGTTCACGGCCAGCGTGGGCAGGTTCAGGGCATTGCGCCAGGTGGCGAACGCGTCGAGCCAGGCGTTGGCGGCGGAGTAAGCGCCCTGGCCCGGGTTGCCGAGCAAGGAGGCCATGGAGGAGTACAGGACGAACCAGTCGAGCGACACTCCGGCCGTGGCCTCGTGGAGGCGTCGGGCACCGGTGACTTTGGGATCCCAGACACGTTCGAGCTGCTCGTCGGTGATGTTGGACACCGCGGCGTCGTCGAGGACCATCGCCGCGTGGACGACACCGCGCAGTGTGCCGCCCTCGGCGGTGGCCGCGTCCACCAGTTGCTCGGCGACGCCCGGCTGAGCGATGTCGCCGAGCACCACGGCGACCTGGGTCCCTTGTTCGCGCAGTTCGGCGACGACGCTTCTGGTGTCGGCGGAGGGCGGTGTGCGTCCGTTGAGAACGAGCCGGGCGGCGCCCTGGTCCGCCAGCCAGCGGGCCGTGGCGAGGCCGACACCGCGCAGGCCCCCGGTGACGACGTAGGCACCGTCCGCCCGCACCGGCGACGGCGCATCGCGCAGTACGGCGGTGGTGCGGCCCTCACCGGGTACCGTCAGGACCAGTTTGCCGATGTGCCCGGCGCCGGCCATGAGGCGGAAGGCGTCGGCGGCCTGTGCGAGCGGATAGGTCCGGCACGGCAGCGGGGCGAGGGTGCCCCGACCGAATTCGGCCATGACCTCGCCCAACAGCTCGGCGAACGTGTCCGCGCGATCACGTTGGAGTTCCGTCAGGTCGACCGTGCTCATGGTGATGTTGTGCCGCAGCGGTGCGAGACCGAGCGGGGTGTCGGCCAGGATGTCGCGTACGCCCAGCTCGACGAACCTGCCGAAGGGGCGCAGCGTTTCCAGTCCCGCCCTGATGGCCGGTCCGGAGAGGGAGTTGAGCACCACGTCGACGCCGTCTCCGTCGGTGGCGGTGCGGGTCTGCTCGACGAAGTCCAGCGAGCGGGAGTCCATGACGTGCCGCAGGCCCATCTCACGCAGGTACCGGCGCTTGTCCTCGCTGCCTGCGGTGGCGAGCACCTCGGCCCCCAGGTGCCGGGCGACCTTGATCGCGGCCAGTCCGGTTCCGCCGGTGGCGCTGTGGATCAGGACGCGTTCGCCGCTGGTGAGTCCGGCGACGTGGCGCAGGGCGTACCAGGCGGTGAGGTAGGCGATGGGCAGCCCGGCGGCCTGCTCGGTGGACAGGCCCGCGGGGAGGGGGGCCACGGCGGTGGCGGGAAGGGTCGCGAAAGTGGCGAACAGGCCGCCCCGCACGTCGACGGCGAGGACGTCGTCACCGGCGCGCAGGTGCCTGACTCCCGGTCCGACGGCGGTGATCACGCCGGCGGCTTCGAATCCGATCCGGTGACCCGCTTCGTCGTCGGTGGCGAGCATGCCCATGGCGGTGAGCACGTCGCGGAAGTTCATGCCCGCTGCGTGCAGGCGCAGTTCGACCTCGCCGGGGCCCGGTGCACGTCGTGGCGTGGTGGTCAGGCGCAGGGCGTCGAGGTCACCGAGCGACCCCGCGTGGAGCTGCAAGCGGTCGACGCCGTAACTCACGGTGCGGGTGACGGCGGTGGCGCGTTCGGTGTCGGACAGGGGGGCGTACGCCAGCCGGGCGACGGTCCGGGTGTCGCCGCGCAGGGCGATCTCGTCCTCCGGGGGGTCGGTGAGGAGTTCGGCCGCGAGCCGGCTGAGGTCGACGTCGGCCGAGTCGGTGTCGATGAGGGTCGCCCGCAGTTCCGGGTGTTCGTGCGTCAGGACTCGCACCAGTCCGCGCAGAGCGCTCTGGGCGGGGTCCGCGGGTTGTCCCGGTTCCGGATCGTGGGCGGACCGGGTGACGGCGAACAGGCGGGTGGGGGCACTGCGCGAGATCGCGCTCTGTGCGGCGGCGAGCAGGCGCCGGGTACGGCGCAGAGCCGTCGTGGCGGCGTCGTCCGCGGGCGCGGACGGCGCGCACAGGAGGACCACGGAGCACGGTCCGGATGAGGGGTTCCAGGTCCGGGCGAGGGCCTGCTTGAGTGGCTGGAGGGCGGTGCCGTCGAGGGGGACGTCGAGGACGGCGGTGCCTGCTCCGGCGAGCTGGAGCGCGTCCGCGAGTGGTTGGGCGGATCCGTCCGCCTCACCGATGATGAGCCAGGTTCCGGCGTGTGCCGGCTCGGGGGTGCGCCCGCGCGGGGCGGGCTGCCAGCAGGTCTCGAGGAACCATCGGTCGACGGTTTCGTCAGCCCGCGCGCCGTGGCGCACGAAGCGCAGTGCCTCGATCTCGACGAGCGGGTTTCCTGCCCTGTCCAGCAGCCGCACGTCTCCGACGATGCTGTCCGCGGTGGTGTGGGTGAGCCGGGCGTGCGCGTAGTGGGCGTTCTCGGGGGCCGCGAGGATGCGTACGGCGTGCATCCCGACGGGCAGCACCAGGCCGTGGCCCGGTTCGTGCAGCAGGCCGGCGACGACGAGTTGGGCGCACAGGTCCAGGAGAACCGGGTGGATCCGTAGGCCGTGGGGGGCGGTTTCGGCCGGGTCCGGAACCGTCACGCGGGCCCAGAAGCTGTCCGCCCGGTCGTTGGCGCGCAGTTCGGTGATACCGCTGAAGGCGGGGCCGTGCTCCAGACCCCGGGCGCGCAGGCTCGCATAGAGAGCCTGCGGATCCAGGACGACGGGGTGGTCGGCGGTCAGTGCGGCCACGGAGGCCGTCGGTGCCGGGGGGGAGGTGTCCCGCTGGCGCAGGACCGCGGTGGCCTGCCGGACCCAGGTGCCGCCCTCGTTTCGGCCGAAGACCTCGCAGTCCGCGCGGTCGGCGCTGGTGAGGGTCACGGTCGCGCCGACCGGCGTGTGGGCGTCGAGTCGCATCAGTTCGTGGAAGCGGATGTCCACCGCTTCGACGCCGTGCGCGGCGCCGGGGAAGACCTCGGCGCCCGCGGTCAGGGCCAGCGCGCAGTAGGCGGCGCCGGGCAGGACCGGTTGGCCGTGGACGCGGTGGTCGGCCATCCAGGGCAGGACGTCGGTCCCGGTGTCGGCGTGCCAGGTGTGGCGGGGTCGGTCGCCGGGCACCTCGGTGTGCGTTCCGGGCAGCGGTGCGGGGGTGCTCTCAGCCTGCCGGGGGACCACCCTCGTCGGCGTGGTGTCGGTCCAGTGGGGCCGGCGGTCGAAGGTCAGCGCGGGTACGTCGGCCAGGCGGCCCCCGGCGTGAAGGCGGGACCAGTCGATGTCGACTCCCGCACAGTGCAGGGCGGCGACCTGGGTGAGGAAGGTGGTGGGTTCGTCCTCCCTCTTGCGCAGTGTCGGCAGGATCACGGGATCGTGGAGGAGGCCGCCCAGGGTTTGGGCGAGGGGGTGGGTGACCACGGGGTGGGGCGAGACCTCGAGGTACACCTGGTGGCGGTCGGCGGCGGCTGCGGCCACGGCAGCGCTGAAACGCACCGGTCGGCGCAGGTTGGCGCACCAGTAGGCGGCGTCGAAGAGCGGGGTGTCGCGGGTGTCGTCCAGGACGGTGGTGTAGAAGGGAACAGCCGGCTGGCTGGGGGTGAGGTCGGCGAGCGCGGTGGCGAGGTCCGCGAGCAGCGGCTCGACCTGGGGGCAGTGCGATGCGACGTCGACGTCGATCGGGTGGGCCGCGATCCCGCGGGCCTGCCAGGTGGTGGTCAGGTGCCGAACGGCGGCCGTTGTGCCGGCGATCACGGTGGAGTCGGACGCCGCCACGACGGCCACCGACACCGTGCCGGCGTCGAGGGCGGCGAGCTCGTTCTCGACGGTCGCGCTGTCGAGGCTCACGCTCGCCATGGCACCGGCTCCGGCGATCCGGGTGAGGAGGGCTGAGCGCCGACAGATGACGCGGACGCCGTCGGCCAGGCTGAGTGCCCCGGTGGTGACGGCGGCCGCGACTTCGCCCATGGAGTGACCGATGACGGCGGCCGGTTCGACGCCGTGGTCGCGCCAGGCGGCGGCCAGGGCGACCTGCAGGGCGAACAGTGCGGGTTGCACGCGGCCGCAGCCGCTGACGTGCTCCCGGTCGCGGACGGCGCGCAGGACGGAGAACCCGGTTTCGGCGGTGATCAGCTCATCGGCCTCGGCCAGGGCCCGGGCGAAGGCCGGCTCATGCCGGAGCAGGCTGTGCCCCATGCCCCGCCACTGCGAGCCCTGACCGGAGAACACCCAGACGGGACGGCGGCTGACGCCCGCGCCGACGTGGCCGCACACGACGCCCGGATGGGCTCGACCGGCCTCGAAGGAACGCAGGGCGTGGATCACGTCACGGCGGGAGTCGGCCACCACGCCGAGCCTGCCGTGCCCCGGGGACCGGCGCAGGGCGAGGGTGTGCGCCACGTCCCGCAGAGGGGTGGTGGTGCCCTCGGTCTCCAGCCAGTGGGCCAGGCGCGCGGCGGCGGTGGGAAGGGCGTTCTGCGAGCCGGCGGCCAGGAGGAAGACGTGGGGTGCGGTGGTTCGCTCCGCTGATGACGGTACGTCCGCGACGCTGCCGGCCGTGGCGGGGCAGGCACCGGCGGCGGGGCCCGCGGGGAGAACGGCGGTGCGACGGACGGCGGAGGCCTGTTCGAGGATCACATGGGCGTTGGTCCCGGAGAATCCGAAGGAGGACACCGCGGCCAGTCGCGAGGTCGTCCGGGTGGGCCAGGCCGCCAGGTCGGTGGGGACGAACAGGCGGGTGCCCTCGGCGCTGATGGCCGGGTTCCACCGGGTGAAGTGCAGATTGGGCGGCACGAGCCCGCGCTGGAGGCAGAGCACCGTCTTGATCAGGCCGATGACGCCGGCGGCCGGTTCCAGGTGGCCCAGGTTCGTCTTCACCGAACCCAGCGCACAGCGTCCCTGTCCCACGCCGTAGACCGCGGCCAGGCTGGAGAACTCGACGGGATCGCCGACGGGGGTTCCGGTGCCGTGCGTCTCCACCAGGCCCACGTCGCGCGGGTCGGTCCCGGCTCGCGCGAGGGCCTGGTGGTAGAGGGCCTGCTGGGCTCCGACGGATGGCGAGGCGAGGACGTCGGAGCGGCCGTCCTGGTTGACCGCGGAGCCGCGCACCAGGGCGAGGATGCGATCGTCGTCCCGCAGCGCGTCGTCCAGGCGTTTGAGGACGACGACGCCGCAGCCTTCGCCGCGTACGAAGCCGTCCGCGGCTGCGTCGAAGGTCCGGCAGCGGCCGGTGGGCGAGAGCATCCCCATGCGGGCGAAGGACATCGTCGTCCGGGCGCCGAGCATGAGGGTGACGCCACCGGCCAGCGCGAGGTCGCACTCCTGGTTCCGCAGCGCCTGACAGGCCAGGTGGACGGCCACGAGGGAGGACGAGCACGCGGTGTCCAGTGCCACGCAGGGGCCCTGCAGTCCCAGCAGGTAGGAGATGCGCCCCGGGGCGACGCAGTGCCCGTTCGTCAGGATCGCGCCCTCCAGCTCCTGGGGCTGGCCCGCGAGGGATTCCATGTAGTCGGTGTAGCTCAGGCCCGAGAACAGTCCCGTCCGGGTTCCCGCCAGCCGCTCCGGGGGCAGTCCGGCGTGTTCGATCGCCTCCCAGGTCACTTCGAGCAGCAGCCGGTGCTGGGGGTCCAGGACGTCGGCCTCCTTGCCGGAGACTCCGAAGAAGTCGGCGTCGAAACCGGCGACGTCGCGCAGGAACCCTCCCTGCAGCGGCATCGGCCCGGCTGCTGGAGGCGAGCCCGGGGCCATGCGCTCCGCACGGCTCATCGGCGGTGCGCCGACCGCGTCCCGGCCGGCTTCGAGCAGCCGCCACAGCGCGGCGGGCGAGTCGATGTCGCGGGGAAGGCGGCATCCCATGCCGATGACGGCGATGTGCGCGTCAGCGGTGGTCGGGTTCTCTGCGTGGCCCATCACTGGTCTCCTGCGCGAACGGGGGTGGAAGCACTCGCCGTCCCGGCTCTGCGGGTCGTCGGTGGCATGGGGATCAGTCGACGTCCGAGCCGCCCAGCAGGATCGCGCTCTTGACGCCTCCGATCTGGTAGTTGAAGGTCAGCGCGTAGTCGAACTCGATCGGTCGGGTGTGGACACCGGGGACGGGGTCGAAGCAGACGTTGTCGGCCGGCTCCTCGCAGTTCGCGGTGGGGCACACCTCCCCCTGTTCCAGCATCAGGAGGGTCAGCGCGACGCCGAGCGCTCCGGCCGGGGCGCCGTTGTGGCCGAAGCAGGCTTCCTGGGAGGTCATCAGGAGGTCGGCGACACCGTCTCCGTAGAGCTGCCTGGCCGCGTTCGCCTCGAACGCGGTCACGACGACGTCGCCGTCGCTTCCGCCGTGGATGTAGGGGATCCGGCCGACGTCCCACCGGTCGCCGAGGCACTTGCGGACGGCTGCGACCAGCGAGGCGCCGTTCTCGTCGCTCGCGAGGGGATTGGACAGGCCGTCGCGGGTCATGCCGTGCGACAGCACCTGGCCGTAGGTGTACGCGCCGCGCTGCTCGGCGCGGCTGCGGCTCTCCAGCACCAGGGTGACCGAGCCTTCTCCGTGGTTCACGCAGTCGGCCCGCCGGTCGTACGGCCTCATGACCCGGTCGAAGGCCGGGAGCAGTTCGGGCATGCCGTCCACGCGGATGGAGTCGTAGGCGCGCTGGGCTCCGTGCAGCAGGCGTTGGACGTTCTGGATCACGTCCACGCCGAAGACGTCGACGCCGGTGACGACGGCGAGGTCGGTGTCACCGTCCGCGATCATGCGGCGGGCGTTGCCGATCTGGACGGCGGAGGACGCGCAGCCGCACGAGACGGTGAAGCAGGGGCCGGTCGTGCGCATCAGTGCGCCCTGGACCAGTGCCACGTCGGAAGGGGTGAGCCCCTGCTGGGCCCGGACGAACAGCTCCATCGCCTCGTGCGGGGCGGTGGTCCGCGCGTCGGCGTGCAGGACTTCGAGGTAACTGGCGACGTTGGCGTCGATGCCACCGCGCCCGACCAGGACGGCTGCGTCGCTCAGGTCACCTGCCCGGATGCTCAGTTGAGCGTCCGCGCAGGCTTCCACGAGAGAGACCAGGCCGTAGCGGTGCGCGTTGGTGTAGTGCTTGGAGAAGATGCCCGGCAGGTCCGGCAGACGTTCCGCGAACGCCGTGTCCGGCAGGTCGACAGAGCCGTAGTACACGCCGTGGTGCTTCAGACACGAACGGCCGTTGGCGGCCACGTCCCAGACCTCGCCCACGGTGAACAGCGGACGCTCGTCGCCCGGCAGGCAGAACCCCATGCCGGTGACCATCGTGTCCCGGGCCCCGCGGCCGTTTCGCGGGCGGGCGGGGGAACGCCCGCTCACGACGCGCACCCGAGAGTGCGGGACGGACGCTCTTTCCGTACTGGTGCGGGAAAGCTGCTGATCATGGCTCACCTCGGGGTGTGGGGACGGGTGGCACCGGGCAGCGCTTGCAGCGGTGTGCTCGCCCGGTGTCGGAGTTGGGGGCCGGGGGACGGCGGTGGGAGGGCTACTCGGCGACGGTGGTCCGATACGACCACTGGTAGACGGGCATCAGCACGCCCCCGACGTCCGTGAAGTCCTGCGTGAGATCGAAGTGCTCATATCCGTTCCAGCGGGGAATCTTCAATCGGCCCTCCACGCTCCCGGATTCCAATTCCCGGACCTCAGGAATATCGCTGGGGCCGCCCCTGAGGAAGACAAGAAGAGAATAGGACGTGACACTCACCTTACCCGCGAACGACTCAGCGGAAACCAGAACGGGACAATAGGCAACCTGACGGTCGCACACACCCTGAATACCCGCCCACAGACCGACTAACCCATCACATCCAAACAATGCACGCGTCACCCCAGCAGCACTCCCCCACCTCGCAACACGGACCGCGGGCATGCCAGAAGGCCGTGATTATATCCAAATAGAGCACATCCAAGAATCATCAGTCGACAATAAATACGAAGACTTCCCAACGCTTGCGACATTACCCTTGGAGGCTCAAACTTGCAGGTCAGAGATATAGGGCAAGCCAGGAACCGGCAGACTGGCCCTCGACCGACGGATAGCCTCGACGCCCGACTTCGGCCAGATCTTGCAATCCTCCCCCCGCGCACCCGGGAGGATTACTCCCAACGCTCACTTAAAGTACCCAGAGGCAAGACCTCTGACCTTATCCGACCCGTCGGAAGAGGCGCCGAAGAGATTGCGCGCCCCGCGACCCACAAATGCCCCACTTTCAGCAAATACCCTATTGCCACCGGATGGCGCTCGAATCTACCGTGAGGAAAACTCCCCGCCGACGAGACCAAAAGGATCTTGTCCGGCGGCCGGAAGTCGGAAAAGAGGAATCCTATGTCCCCGATTCTCCTCGCACTCGTCCCCTCGCAGGGTCCGACGACCGGGGGTAACCCCGTGCTCCTGGTCGGCAC
>NZ_JBIRJC010000083.1:0-15197 GCF_044329365.1 Kitasatospora sp. NPDC017646
CCGTCGAGTACGAAGCCGCGTACTACAGCCAACAACAACCAAACCTGCAGGTCACAGCCACAACCTAGAGTCTCTACAGAACCCGCAGCGATTCATCCCGGACGAGGTGCCGTTCGCGACCAAGAACGAGCACCTGAAGTGGATGCTGCAACGCGCGATCGACGCCGGAATACCGTTCGCGTGGGTCACCGCGGACGAGGCGTACGGCCAGGTCGAGCACTTGCGGCTCTGGCTGGAGGAACGCCACATCGCCCACGTGCTGGCCACCAAGGTCAACGACACGGTGACCACCACCAACGGGGCGAACACCCGGGTGGATGCCCTGATCGCCGCGCTGCCCCGGCAGGCGTGGAAGCGCCTGTCCGGTGGCCAGGGCGCGCACGGCGAGCGGATCTACGACTGGGCCCGTGTCGCGATCCGACCCGTGTGGGAGAACGGCTTCGGACACTGGGTCCTGGCCCGTCGATCCGTCAGCGACCCCAGTGAGATCGCCTACTACGTCTGCTACGGCCCCGTCGCCACCCGCCTCAAAGACCTGGTCAAGGTGGCGGCAGCCAGGTGGGCGATAGAGGAATCGTTCCAGGTCGCGAAGAACGAGTGCGGCCTGGGCCACTACCAGGTCCGCCTCTACCGGGCCTGGTGCCGGCACATCACCCTGGCCATGGCCGCCCTGGCCTACCTGACCGCCCTCCGGGCCCAAGAAGCCGCAAAAGGGGCACCAGCGACGACGAAAACGAGCTCATACCCCTGAGCGTCCCGGAGATCCGCCGCTTGATGGGCCACCTCGTCGTCACACCCCGCCACCACACCAACGAACACCATCTGCGCTGGTCACGCTTCCGCCGACGCAGCCAAGCCCGAGCCCGCCGCTCCCACTACAAACGCCGAGGCCACAACCCCCAGATGCGGTTGCAGTATTAGCCAGCACAAAGAAGTACTCCAGGCCGTTTCCACCCGTCGGCGCGAGAGCGTTTCCGGCCCGCGGGGGCGGCCCTGGCAGCAGGAACAGGTGTACTCATGGGCTCTGGATATGGCGGAGGAGCTTAGCGGTTATCAGTACGCACCTCTGACAACGCCTGCTGGCCCCAGAAGCCGCGTACGTCCGGCTCAGCTCGCCCCGCGATCCACCAGGCGGTGGCTCCCTACCTGGCCGATACCGACCTCGTCGTTCGCGAGGCCGCCGTCGGCGCCGCTGGCCACCTTCTCGAGACTCCCGAACTTCGTGCCCGGATACCCGACGCCGCCGAGCGGCTGCGCACCACCCTGACCACAGGCAAAGACCGGCGCGAGCGCGCTGCAGCTGTTCTGACTCTCGTCGCCTGGGCACAGGACACCAGCGACCTGCTCACCGACCCAGATCGGGCGATCCGCGCCTGCGCCGCCCTCGCCCCGCTCCCCGCGGACGACCCGCGCCCCACGGCCATCCTTCTGGATGCGCTGTCGGACCCGCATGCCGCGGACCACTGGTTCGACCCCGAAGTCCTTCGATGTGAGCCGTCGCTGTTTAGCCCCGGAGTCGACAGTCGCGGCCTTGCCGTGGTGAGGAGCGGCATCGGAGGCTCCAGAAGGCGCGGAAGCTGCTGGCCGTCAGGCCGGACGGCTTATCGGCAGCCGCCGTTCCGGCGGACGATGTCGGCGTTGAGGGTGGTGGCGAAGGCGCACCAGGCCGCATAGGGGGTCAGGGCCGTCGCGGCGGTCCGGTCGACGCGGGCGGTCACCCGCAGGACGTCCAGAGTGCTCAGGGTAAGGAGGGCGGTGCCGACGAGACCGGCCCGGGGGCTCCTGGCGGCAAAGAACAGCCAGTTCCAGGACGCGTTCAGGGCCAGGTTTGCAGCCAGTGCCCCGACCAGCCGACGGCGCTCGCCGCCACCTGTCCGGTTCGCGGCATGCCCGGCGGCGAAGGCGATGCTCCCGTACAAGGGGGTCCATACTGCACCGAACGCCCACAAGGGTGGCTGCCATGGAGGTTTGGACAAGGTTTCGTACCAGGTGCTGTTGGGATCCACGGCTCGCGCGCCGGTCACCGCCGTAGCCGTCACCGCAGCCGCAGCCAGCGCGTAAGCGGGCCAGCGGCGCTTCGCCTCACGGCGCCTGGAAGGTGCCAGAACTCGCATAACGGATACATGCCCCGCGGCGTGCGGGGTGAGACCCGACCCGATTCTTCGCCGACCGTCCGGGCGAGGGGAAGTCTGGTGTCGCTGCCCGCGCATCCGCCCGGCCGTGATCCGCGGGACCCCAGGACGGCCCTGTCGAGATCGCGCTACCGTTGCTTCGGGGGAGTCTTCGGGCGATGTGAAGAAGGCGGTGATCCAGCTGATGGACAACCTGCCTTGCCATGCGGCAGGTCGCCTGTGCGCCGCCGCCGTGGCCGACGACAGCGTGAGCGGGCGGCAGTGACCAGCGGCGGCCGCGAGACACCGTGGCGGAAGCAGGTACCAGGTCTTTCGGTGCTTGGTTCGCCTGCTGCGTCGCGCCGACAGGAGAGGCCGCGTGCCACGCCGGCGACACCAGAGCTGCCGGCCGGGGTGTCCGCGAGGTTGCTGAATCTAGTGGATCAGGCCGTCGTGGTCTGCGACGCGGCCGGGTTGCCGGGCTGGTGCAACGTCCAGGCGGAACGACTCTTCCCTCAGCTGCGCATCGGTGAGCCGCTCCACGGGCCGCTGTCGCGTGCCATGGCCGAGGGGGCGGACTGCTTCGAGACCGTCTCCGACGGGCGTCGGTTGTCAGGGCACCGGGTGGTGCTGCAGGGCCACGGGACTCTCGCCGGTCACTGTGTGTGGTTGGTGCGCGACGACAGCGCGGTCCATGAGCGCCAGAACGAGCTGATGGCCGAGCGGGCCCGCTCCGCCTTCCTGGCGGAGGCGGGGAAGCAGCTCGCGGCCTCCCTCCACCACGGCCGTACGGTGCGTGCGGTGGTGCGGGTGGCGGTCCCCGCTCTGGCGGACACGGCCATCCTGTTCCTGCCGGTCCGGGGACGTTGCGTAGCCTGGCACCTCTACGGGCCGGACGAGTGCGCCGGCCAGTTGCCGGCAGCGGCGTTGGACCAGGCCCCGCCGGTGGCCCACGCCCTGAGAGGGCTGGTGGAACATCCCGTCCTGTGCGACTGGCAGGACGTGGCGCAGCTGGACGGAGCGCTGCCGCAGGATCCGAATCCGCACGGTCGGGCCCTCGTGGTCACGCTCCCCGGGCCCGGGATGCCGGCCGGCGTACTGGTGCTGGCGCACGGGCCGCAGCGGACGGGCTTCGGCGCGGCGGACGTCGAGCTGGCGCGGCAGTTCGCTGCTCGTGCGAGCATCGCGCTGGCGGCCGCGACCTTCTACGCCGAACAGGTGCACACCGCTGCCGTGCTGCAGGAAGGGCTGGAACCCGACCCGCTACCCCACGTGGCGGGGGTCCACCTCGGGGCCGCGTACCGGCCCGCCCGCGAAACCTTGCGGCTCGGCGGTGACTTCTACCAGGTCCGGGCGGACGCCGAGGGCGGTGTCAGGTTCTTCTTCGGCGACGTCTGCGGCAAGGGAGTCGAGGCGGCCGTGTTCGCCGGACGGGTGCGGCAGAGCCTCCGGTCGCTGGCGCTGGTGGAATCCCGGCCCGTGAGGATGCTGCAGCTGCTCAACGAGGCGCTTCTGGAGGGAGGTCCCACTCCCTTCACGACACTGGTGACGGGATCCGCCGGCTCGGCGCGGGAGGGCGGGCTGGATGTCGTGGTGGCAGGTGGCGGGCATTTGCCACCCCTGGTGCTGCGCAAGGACGGCAGGGTGGACGAGGTGCACATCGGTGGGACGCTGGTCGGCGCCCTGCCCGACCCGGACTTCCACCAGATGGGGATCCGGCTGGCGGCCGGCGAGCTGTTGCTGTTGTACAGCGACGGTGTGACCGAGGCGCGCGGTGGGCCGACGGAGCAGGAGATGTACGGCGAACGGCGGTTGATGCGCGACCTGGCCGCCTGCCTCGGCATGCCGGCCGGCGCGGTCGCCGAGCGTATCGACCTGCGCACCGGGCAGTGGCTGGCCGGAGGCGACCACGACGACGTCGCCGTTCTCGCCGTGCAGGCTCCCGCCCTTGCGCCGTCGGCGGACGTGGAGCACCCACGGTGACCGCCGAGTGCTCCGACGTCATCGAGAGCGTCCGCACGGCCTTCGACGACCACCTGGCCCGAGCGGACGAGACCGCCGCCGTGGGGCTCGTCCTGGACCTTCTCGCCGGCGGCGTCAGCGCCGAGGACGTGCTGCTCGACCTGATCGCACCCGCCCAGGCAGCGGTCGGCGAGCACTGGGTGACCAACGAGTGGAGTGTGGCCCAGGAACACGCGGCCACGCATGTCAGCAACCGGGCCGTCTCCGCACTCGCCGCCGCGACCGTGGTCCCCGACCATCCTCTCGGGAGCGTGGTGGTGGCCTGTCCGGACGGGGAATGGCACACCCTGCCCGCCCATATCGTTGCGGAGGTGCTACGGCTGCGCGGCTTCGCGGTTCGGTTCCTCGGCGCCGGTGTACCCACCGCACAGCTGGTCTCGTATCTGCATCAGAACGGCTCTGATCTGATCGCCCTGTCGTGCATGCTGGCGGTGCGCCTGCCCCAGGTGTACCGCACGATCGAGGCGTGCCGACTGGCGCGTGTACCGGTCCTGGTCGGTGGGGCCGGCTTCGGACCGGACGGCATCTGGGCTCGCGCACTGGGTGCCGACCTGTACGCGCGCACCGCGGCGGACGCCGCCGACCTGCTGGTGGAGCAGTGGCCGCCGCCGCTGACCGGGGCGCCCGCACTGGACCACCTGGCTGACGGGGAGTACGCCCAACTCGTCAGCCGCCGCGCTGACCTTCTGCGGCACCTGGTCGACCACCTGCGCCGACGCTTCCCACCGATGCGCCGATGTGCCGACGACCGGTACGAGGCCGCTGTCGAGGACCTGGGGTTCCTGGTGGACTTCCTCGCCGCCGGTGTCTTCGTCGACGACCCGCGCGTTTTCACGGACTTCCTGGTGTTCCTCGCCGGTGTGCTGGCCCCCCGCGGGATTCCGCCGGCCGGCCTGGACCTGGTGGTCCGGGCCCTCTGCGAGCCGTTGAGCGATCTTCCCCGCACCCTCACCCACCTGGCAGCGGGTCGAGGACGACTGGAGCGGGCCGGACACACCTGGACGGACGCCTGATCCCTGCGGCAGGTTACGGGGGACGCACGCTGGTGGCGGCCCGAGTTCGCCCTGGCCCGGACGACGGGCCACGCTTCACCCACGGGGACTCCGGAGGAAGTGGAACATCCTTACACGCGGGAGTGTGCGGCAAGTCACCTGCGTACTCCCGCTCGCGTTGCTGCTTCTCACACGCCTCTCACGGACTGGATGTCATGAGGTGGCATCAGACGTCATGCGGGTTGGACGGGATAGGCCCTGACCTACGCGATTGGGACTGGTGAGCATCAGTCGGATGCCCGTTCGACCGCTGGGGGTCAAGGGGTCGCAGGTTCAAATCCTGTCGTCCCGACTGGAGTTCGCTCCATTGTCGCAGGTCAGAGGCCGTTTTCTCCTTCGTGAGGAAGCGGCCTTCGGCGCGCTCTGGGGCGCACCTCTCACATTCGTCTCACGGTTTCACGGTCCTGTGCCGAGGTCTGATGCTGCTCGGCGTTGTGCACTGGTAACCGTATGCCTGCATCCTGCCTGTATGTCCGATTTGATTATCGCCACAATGGGATAGATGGTTGCTCATTGTGATCGCCGATTGTGGCTATGACGTTTGTACTTGACGCTTCATTCCGTCGATCAAGTGCGCGCCGACAGGCTCAACGGCTGCTAGTACTCCAGTGAGAGTTCTCCGCTTTCCCTGGTCAGCGGCCTGGTGGTCGGGAGTGTAGCCGGGCTGTGCCAGGGGCGGAGGGGTGTTCGCCAGGATGTCGCGCGAACGAGTGCCCGCGCCGCTTGTAATGGCAGCGACGTGCGTATGCCTGATGTCGGCGGCGCCAGGCGGACCAGGTCAGGGTGTGGTTGCGGGACGCAGGATGGTAGCGGGGTCGAGTTGCCAGCAGACGGCGAATCTCGGCCGGTGTGAGGTCCACGAGGTCGGGCGTGTCGTGTCGGTCACCCCCTTTTCGCGCTCCTGGGCGGCCATGACGGCCAGGAACGCGTGGGCGAGCATCGCCAAGGTGATGTGCCGGTACCAGCCCACGAAGCGGCGGACCTCGTAGTGGTCCAGGCCACACTCGTTCTTCGCGCTCTGGAAGCATTCCTCGATCTTCCAGCGGCTTCCGGCGATACGGGCCAGGTGCGCGACGGTGGTGTCCAGGGGAGCACAGGCCAGGTAGTAGGCGATCTCGTCGGGCCTGGCGATGCTGCGGCGGGCGAGCATCCAGCGTTGTCGGGTGGGCTGGTCACCGTCGAACTCCCATACCGCCGGGAGGCGGGCGGCGGCCCAGTCGTAGAGGCGCTCGCCCTTGGCTCCCGGGCCGGCGGACAGGCGCTGCCACGCCTCGGCCGGTGCTTGGTGAAGAGGTGGTCGATGCGCGGGCCGTGGACCTGTTGGGACTTGGGCACCGCGACGACATAGGAGAGCTGGGCGTCTTCGAGGCATCGGCGGAAGCGGGAGTCCTGGCCGTAGGCGGAGTCCGCGGTGACCCAGGCGATCGGCAGCGGCGAGGCCAGAGCCCGCTCGATCATGGTTCGTGCCAGTTCGAGCTTGGTGGCGAAGTCGCGGTCGTCGGGGACGCGGGCGCTCCGGCAGCGTTCCCGGCCCTCGGTCCAGGACTTGGGGAGGTAGAGCTCGCGGTCGACCAGCGCATGGCCCTTGGCGGAGGCGTAGGCGGCGAAGACGCCGATCTGGCAATTCTCGGTGCGACCGGGGCTTGTATCTGAATATCCGTCAGTTTTGATCTTCCTGGTGGTTTTCGTCAGGCAGACGGACTCTGAGCTGTTCGAGGGTCCGGGCTGGTGACCCGGGCAGGGGTGTGACGACGATGCGGTGCAGGTCCAGGAGGCGGTGGCCGTCCTGGAACTGGTTGGAGAGGTTGGTGCGGGTGACGCCCAGCAGCTGGGCCAGGAGGGTGCTGGTGATCGCTCTGCGGCGGCGTAACAGCGCCGACAGGAGGCGGTGATAGTGGTCGAGGCTGCTGGTCTGCGGGTGGAGGTAGCTGCGCGGGCGGTGGAAGCGTCGCTGGAAGGCTGCCTCGGCGAGGGCGTCCCAGTACGGCTCGGAGGCTGCCACCAGGCGCTCGAAGTCGGACCGTGACATGCCGGTCAGGGCCGGATCGCTGAGCATCTCGGTCAGCTCGGGGGCGATCCGTCGGGCAGCCGCCGGCGCCTCCGGAGGACGCGGTGGAACGGGTGCCAGCGTGTAGTTCCAGTCGCCGTGGAACGCATCGGGCGTGATCGGCAGGGCCTGGAACTCGGCAGCGGTCACTGTGGAGCCCAGGCGATAGCTGCCGGTGTCCAGCTCGGCGCCGATGGTCAGCCCGGTCCGGGTGGTCGTCGCGGCGATGGTCTCGATGACGACCTCGTAGCTGGTGAGCGGCCGGCCGCGCCAGTTCGCGGTGATATGGCAGAACATTCGGTGTTCGATCTTGTTCCACTTCGATGTGCCTGGTCAATGCCGTTGCTTGACTCAGTGAACTATCACAGGGTTCAGGGTGATGGTCTTCGCTGGGACACGTCGGGTCGGTCGACGTGGTTGACCTGCCTTGCGGATTGAGTAGCGACCGTCGGCGCGTTTCAGGAGCCGGTCGGCTTCCCTGGGCCGCCTGGGGCCGCTGTCGAGCTTGCGGCGGACTTTCGCTGCCATGTTCGCCAGGAACTGCTTCATCCTGGCCGGGGTGTGCTGGCTCTGCCGGACCACGCTGCGCCGGACGTGCTTGAGGATCTTGAGGAAGGAGATCCGGTCGGGGTCGAGCCGGCGGCGGTCGGCGACGCGCATGACGATCCGAGTCAGGCAGTGATGGATGATCAAGTGCGCCCACGCCTCCTGGCGCGCCAGTTCCGGGTCGGCGGAGCGCAGGATCGCCAGACCACCGCGCTGGAACGTCTTGATCTGCCGATAGGCGGTCTCCGCTTTCCAGCGCTCGTGATACAGGGCCGCCAACTCCGCGGCGGGGAAGGCGTCAGGGTCCATCAGATCGGTCAGCAGGCGGATGACCTCGCCGCCGTCGACCTGGTACTCGATGACGCGCACCAACACCCCGCCGGGGTGGTTCCCCTTCTGTCCGGCCAGGTTCATCCGCGCCAGGTAGGTGCCGTCCGGCAGGTGCTCGACCGGGCGGCGGGCCACGCTTGAGCGGGCCCGCAGGAGCAGGTGAGCCCCGGCCCGCGTGTAGGCCTTCCACAGCTCGACGTCTGGGAAGCCGCGATCCATGATGACGAGCATCCCCGCCGCGCTGCCAGCCATCGCCACCGCCAACTCCCGTTTCCCGCCGCTGAATGCGCCCACCCGGGCGTCCACCGACGCGTGCGTCGCGGCCTCCGTAAAGGTCACCACCCGCACCTGCGGGAACCCGGCCGGGTTACCTCGCACGTCCAGGAGCCCGCCCAGCTCGGCCCGGTTGGCCGGTGTGTCCGGCGCATCCAGCACGAACCCGTCCACCGCCGCGACCCGCATCCCACGGTAGAACGCACCCGAAAGCCCCAGCGGCGCCACCGGCCCGGCCAGCTTCCGGAACACCGCCTCCAGCGCCGCCTCGCCCAGCCGCCGCCGAGCCCGCGTGAACGAGGACTTGTTCGGGATCGCCTCGTGCATATCCGGCCATGCACCCACCAGGTTCTCCGCGACATCGTCGTAGGAGTCCTGATGGAACAGCGCCAACGCGAGCACGTAGTAGACCATGAACCGGGACGGCAGCGCCCCCGGACGCCGGTCCCGCCGACGGCACTCCGCCAGCGCCTGGTCCACCAACCCCGGCGGCACCCACTCGGTCAGGACACCAAGCCGTACCTCGTCGGACAAGCCACTCCACGGATGCACAACCGGACCAACGACCCCGCCCCGACACCGTCACCCGTTCCGCGGCAGTTGTTCTCGAATTCAAGCAACGGCACTGTGTGCCTGGTGGGAAGTGGCAGACCGTGATCTCCAGGCCGTTCTCCAGGGCGAAGGCGGCCAAGTGCTTCTTCCAGGTCCAGCGGCGGGGATCGTTGGAGCCGCCGGCGTCGGCGGTGATCAGCAGCCGGGTGGCGTTCGGGTGGTGCACCCGTCCGCGGCGCTGCCACCAGCGGCGTATGGAACTCGACTGCGAACTCGGCGGTGGCGTGGTCGGTCCCGACGTTGACCCAGCCGGTGTTGGTGGCGATGTCGTAGATCCCGTAAGGGATGGCGACGGGCTGGTCGCTGGTGGTGAAGGTGTGGCAGTCGACCTTGATCGGATTCTTGCCCGGCCTCCAGGTGCGGCCGGGCCGGCCACTACCGGCCCGGCCTGATCGAGGACCTCGCCGCCGAAGGGCTGTTCGCGCTTCGGGTCCCGGCCGAGTACGGCGGCCAGGGCCGCGACGCGGTCAGCACCGGGATCGCGCTGGAGGAGCTCGCCCGGGCCGATCTCTCGGTCTGCTACCCGGTCCTCAACGCCGCCCTCATCAGCGGCGTGCTGGCCGCCAACGGCACCGCCGAGCAGCTGGCACGCTGGCTGCCGCCGATCGCCCGGGGCGAGGCCGTGCGTGCCGCACTCGTCGAGTCGGGCACCGGGCTGTCGGCCGAGCGCACCCGGCGGGCACTGGAGGCCCACGGGATCGGTCCGCACGACCTGGCGTGGATCGTGGTGACCCACGTCCACCTCGACCACGCCGGGGGCGCCGGGGAACTCGCCCGCCGCTTCCCGTCGGCCACCGTTGTGGTCCACCCCCGAGGAGCCCGGCACCTGGCCGATCCTGAGCGGCTGACGGCCAGCGCCCGGGCCGTGCACGGCGATCTGATGGACACCGTGTACGGCCCGATGACGCCGGTGGAGCCGCAGCGCATCCGGGCGGTGGAGGACGGCGAGGAGATCGACCTCGGCGACCGCCGCCTGCGCGTGGTCCACACGCCGGGCCACGCCCCGCACCACCTGGTGGTGCGGGACGACAGTACCGGCGTGCTGTTCGCGGGCGACGCGGCCGGGGTGCGGGTGGACGGCATGACCTCCGCCCGCCCGGCCTGCCCGCCGCCCCACTTCGACCGGGACGCGACGGTGGCGGGCATGCGGCGGATGGCCGAACTGAAGCCCAACCGCCTGCTGCTCACCCACTTCGGGGACCCGGGCGACCCGGCCGCCTTCCTCGACGACGCCGAGCAGCGCCTGCGGCGCTGGTGCTCGGTGGCCGAGCGGCTGGCGGCGGGCGACGAGGCAGAACTGGAAGCCGAACTGCTGCGCCGCTTCGCGGCCGACGAGAGCATGCCCGCCGACGACCCGGAGCGCTTCGCCGTCATGGGCGGGTTCGCCTCCAACGCGGTGGGGCTGCGGCAATGGGCCCGGTCCCGCACCGGGCGCGAGGAAGTGGGAACAGATGCGCTTCGATGACCTCTGGATCCAGGGAACCGGAAGTTTCCTCGGCGAGCTCGTCCCGGTCGGACCGGACGTCGCTGCCGGGCACTACGCGGAGAAGGACGCCCGCGAGGCCGGCACGCTGTCGGTCTCTCGGGCGGAGCTCGCCCCGCCCGAGATGGCCGTACGGGCGGGCCGGGCGGCGCTGGACGCCGCCGGATCCGCCCCTTCGGCCGAGACGCTGCACCTGCACGGCAGCACCTACTTCCAGGGGCTGGACATGTGGCCGGCCGCCTGCTGGATCGCCCGCCGGCTGCTCGGCGAGACCGTGCACGGACTGTCCATGCAGGCCTCCGCGCTGTCGAACAGCTCGCTGGCGTGCCTGGAGCTCGCCGGCAGCATGCTGGCGGGGCGCCCCGACCTGTCGGCCGCGCTGCTCACCGTCGCCGACCGGTTCGGGCTCCCGGGCGTCGACCGGTGGAACATCGACTCCGGGATGGCGTTCGGCGACGGTGCGGCGGCGGCGCTCCTCGGTCGCGGCGGCGGGAAGCTGCGCGTCCTGTCGGTCTCCTCGTACTCGGACACCACGCTGGAGGGGCTGCAGCGCGGTGACGAGCCGTTCCACACCGTTTCGCCGACGGCCGTCGAGACCCTGCCCATGCGCCGTCGGGCCCGGGAGTTCTTCGCGCAGGGGGAGATGACGCCGAGGCAGGCCCGCCAGCGGTCGGTGGACGCGGTGCGCCGGGTCGTGAAGACGGCGCTGGACGAGGCGGAGACCACCATCGGCGACGCCCGCTGGGTGATCCCGCCCTTCGTCGGCCGCCGGCTGTTCGAGTCGGGCTTCGTCGAGCCGCTCGGCCTCGACCCGAGCCGCACCCTGTTCGAGTTCGGCCTGCGCACCGGCCACCTCGGCTCGGTCGACCAGCTGCTCAGCCTGGACCACCTCGTCCGCCACGAGCTGGTGGCGCCGGGGGACCGCATCGTCCTGATCGGCACCGGGATGGGTTTCACCTTCACCGCGGCCGTGCTCTCGGCCTGACACCCACGAAGGGGGAGTGGGCTCATGCCCGTCGACATCGATTTCCACCTGCCGTTCCCCGCGCCGTGCACCGCCCCCCAGGCGGTCGAGCGGGCCCGCGCACGCGGTGTGGAATGGGCCTGCGAGCTGGGCCTCCTCCCTCGCACCGAGCAGGCCGCCGACTACTTCCTGAGCTTGCGGCTGGACGACGTGGCCACCGGATTCGGCCCCGGGGCACGGGGCGCCGACCTCGACGTCATGACCGACGTCATCACCTGGACGGCGATCTGCGACGACTTCTTCGACGGCACAGCCGGGGACCACCCCGACACCGCCAGGGCGGCCGTGGCGGCGCTGTCCGCGTCCGTGGGGGATCGGCCGCCGGGCCCGGCGGGCCGGCACCCGGCGGGCCCGCTCGCCGAGGCCACAGCCGACCTCTGGGGCCGCATGGCCCGGCCGATGTCCCCCAGTTGGCAGGTCCGGGCCCGCGCCAACTGGCACCGCTTCCTCCGCTCGTTCCTCGCCGAGGCTGAGGCCCGCCACGAAGGATCGGTGCCCACGACGGCCGAGTACTTCGCGCTCCGGAGGGAGACGATGGCCATGTACGTCTACCTCGACGCCGCCGAACGGGCGGGACGCTACGAGGTCCCCGACCAGGTGCTGGCCAGCGCCCCCGTCCGCGAACTGGCCCGGCTGCAGATCGAGATCCTCGCCTGCTGCAACGACGTCCACTCGGTGGAGCACGAACAGGCCCGGGGGGACACCCACAACCTGGTGCTCGTCCTGGAGCGCCGGGAGGGCCTGGACCGGGCGGCGGCGATCGAGCGAATCCGGCGCTGGGTGCACGAGCGCTCGACGCGATTCCTGCGGGTGGCGGACGGGATACCCGCGCTGTGCGAGCGGATGGGGCTCGGCGCCGCCGAGCAAGGTGTGACTGATCGTCATGTCCTCGCGATGCAGCACCAGTTGAGGGTGACCTACGACTGGAGCGCCGCGACCTCACGCTACTCCGCGCAGGGCGCGCGTGCCGGTGTCCCGGCCCGGCGACCGCGCTATCTGACCATCGTCTAGGGGGACGTCATGGTGATCGACCACAGAGCGCCCGACCCGGCACTGCCCTGCCCCCGACTGCCCGGCGGTGTGCCCCTGCTCGGGCACAGCCTGGAGATGCTCCGCAGTCCGCTCGGCTTCGTCGAGTCGCTCCGCGACCACGGCGAGATCGTCGCCTTCCGGATGGGCACCAGGGCGGCGTACATGGTGAACGCCCCCGGGCTGGTGCGGGAGCTGCTGGTCGGGAAGCAACGGCACTTCGAGAAGGGCGGCCCGCTGTTCAAGCACTCCGCCCGGTTGCTCGGCAACGGGCTGGCAGCATCCAACGGCGCCCTCCACCTGCGCCAGCGGCGACTGACCCAACCGGCTTTCGCGCACACCCGGGTGGCGTCGTACGCGGTCACGGTCTCCGACCTGGCGGCCCGGCTGCGCGACAGCTGGCAGGACGGCGCCGCCGTCGACCTCGCCAGGGACCTGCACGACCTGACCATGGACATCCTGGCCGACACGCTCTTCCGCGGGCTCGCCCCGGAGACGGCGACCGAGATCCGGCGCTCGCTCCCGCTGCTGGTGGCCGGCGTGGCCAGGCGGGCCTTCATCCCGGTCGGGTTCGTCCACCGGCTGCCGCTCCCGGTGAACCGCAGGGAGGAAGCGGCCCTGCGGCGCCTGTACGACCTCGTCGACGGGCTGATTCGGAAGTACCGGGACGAGGGCACCGACCACGGCGACCTGCTGTCGCTGCTCCTGGACCGGGACCCTGACACCGGCGACGGCATGGACGACCGGCAGATCCACGACGAGATCCGCTCGATGATGGTCGCCGGGACGGAGACCTCCGCCACCGTGCTGCACTGGGCGCTGATCATGTTGGCCGTGCACCCCGAGGTGGAACGGCGGGTGCACGACGAGGTCGACGAAGTCCTGGCGGGCCGGCCGGCCGCGTACGCCGACCTCCCCCGGCTGCCGTACCTGACCCGGGTGGTGCAGGAGGTCCTGCGGATGTACCCGGTCGGCTGGATCCTGACCCGCCGGGCCGTGGACGACGTCCGGCTCGGCAGCCATCGCATCCCGTCCGGTGTCGACGTCTTCTTCAGCCCGTACGGCCTCCACCGCGACCCGGCCTCCTTCGCCGACCCCGGCCGCTTCGACCCCGACCGCTGGCTGCCGGAGCGGGCCCGGGAAGTCCCCCGGGACGCCTACTTGCCGTTCGGCACGGGTGTCCGCAAGTGCATCGGAGAGTCCTTCGCCCACGTCGAGATGATGATCGCTCTCGCCACGCTGGTCGGCCGCTGGCGACTGCGACCGACGTCCGACCACCCGGCGGCGCCGGTCGCGGCCTCCACCCTCCGGCCACGGGAACCACGCATGTTCGTCCAGGCCAGGGGAGCCCACCGACCGTGACCACCGAATCGCGACCACTGCCCCTCGGCACCGTTCTGGCGCCCGCGATGCCGCGGCCCGCCGCGCGGGAGAGGCGCCCCGAACCGGCGGACGGCCTCCGGACGATGCTGCGCCAGGTCGAGGACCTGCTCGCCGGTCTCCTCTCCGATCAATTGGCGCGGTGGGCCGGGATCGACGATCGGGCTGCCGTGCCGGTCCGGGAGGTGGCTCGGCTGATCGCCGCGGGTGGCAAGCGGCTCCGCCCGCGGTTCTGCCTGGCCGGCTATCTCGCTGCGGGCGGGCGGGCGGCCGGACGAGGCGCCGGTGCGGGCAGCGGCGGCGCTGGAACTGCTGCACGCCGCGGCCCTCATCCACGACGACATCATGGCGAGTCCGAGGAGAGACGGGCCCGGCCGACGGTCCACACCGCGCAGACCCGCATCCACCGGGCCCACCGCTGGCAGGGCGGAGCCGCTCGGTACGGCGAGTCGGTCGCGATCCTGGCCGGTGATCTGGCCTGGGTGTACGCCGACCAGCTCATGGCGGACCTGCCCGCGGCCGCGAAGGCGGACTGGTTCGAGCTGCGGACCGAGCTGGTCGCCGGTCAGATGCTCGATCTCTCCGCGGCGGCCGAGGGAGTCCCCGATCCCCGGCTCGCCCGAGTGGTCGCCGACCTGAAGTCCGGTCGGTACACGATCATGCGGCCGCTGCTGCTCGGAGCCGCGCTGGCCGACCGGCCCGATCTCGCCACGCCGTTCGAGGCCTACGGGGCGGCTCTGGGCGAGGCCTTCCAGCTGCGCGACGACCTGATCGACGCGTTCGGTGACAGCTCGCTCAGCGGAAAGCCCGCCCGACAGGACTTCGGGAACGCTCGGATGACGCTGCTGCTGTCGGCGGCGATGCAGCACGACGAGCGGATCGGCGAGCTCGTCCGCAGCGGGGATCCCGCGGAGCTCGGCGAGCGGCTGGCGGCAACCGGCGCCCGGGCCGCGGTGGAGGAGCGCATCGGCGGACTGGTCCGGGAGGCACAGATCGCCGTCCGGACCGCTGATCTGGACCCTCCGTGGCAGAGCGAGTTGGCCGGGTACGCGGTCGAGATCGCCTACCGCGAGCGGTGAGAGCAGCGGAAAGGCTTGGCGCCCGGCCGCAGGACCCCAGCGATCCAGGAGGTGCCCTTTGACCCCGGTCCTGACCACTCCACAGGCCGTGACCGGCCGTGTGGCGGGCGGCGTGCCCGCCGTCCGGATCTCGCACGTGCACAAGTCCTTCGGCCGCCCGGGCGCCCGGACCCACGTGCTGGACGACATCACCCTCGACGTCGCGCCCG
>NZ_JBIRJC010000084.1:0-14752 GCF_044329365.1 Kitasatospora sp. NPDC017646
CGCCCGCTCCCGGACCTCACTGGGGTATGGCTTCCTCATAACGGACTCGATCCTTCCAAGAGAAGGAGTCTCGGTCAAACCCGCAGCGATTCACTCCCGATCCGCTGACCGATGAAGACGTCGCCGATATCGAGGACCGCGCTGACGCCGCGACCCCAGGTCCCTGGCACGTGCGACAACTCGACGACGAATTCGCCATGAGCCTCGTGGCCATCAGCACCGTCGCTGACACCGTTCTCGGGGAACGCTGGCCGGACTTCGATCACCACCACGTCGTGGCCGCCACGCTCGTCCAGCAGCCTCGGTACGTCGACGTCGCAGACGAGCGGTGGGACGAGAACGCCAACTTCATCGCCAACGCCCGTCAGGACATCCCCCGCTTGATCGGCGAGATCCGACGTCTCCGCCATCTTGTCGAAGCCAAGAAGCAGGCTCCCGGTAGATGACGGCCGTACCGGCGCAGAGCGCTTGCTCCGGACATGCGATATGCCGGTGAGTGTTGGAGCTGGAGCCAGTTCCGCGGCGCGTGGCGGCGGCTGGCGACGTAGTCGATCCAATGACGTTTGAGGAAGGCAGCCATCGGGGCGCGTTGTGGAGAAGTCACTTGCATCTGATCAGTCGGGGGTCGGACAAGTCGATCCAGCTGATCACGGCCACCGGATCGTCCGCTGGCCGCACGTCAGTGGCCGCCAGCAAGGCCTCAGATTCTGCATTGCGCTACTGACCCAGCGCCGCAGCAGGCGCAGACGACGGGGGAGTGCTTCGTGCTCAGGCAGGCAGCATACGGCGGCGCATGCGCCGCCGACGCAGGAGGCAGTGGTCCGGGACGCTGAATGCGGGTGCACGGGCCTCGTAGCGCGCGCCGGGCCTCGGCCAGCTGGAGTCCATGAAGTCGGGACGGTCGGTCCGGTGAAAGCAGCGCACCAGGAACTCGGTGAACGTCCCGGCGGTCTCGAACCACTCGCCCTCGTCACTGCTGATGATGATCCGCCACTCGGCGGGATCGTCCTCGACCGCGCGGAAGAAGTACCGACTGCCGTGCTCGTCGCTTCCCCACAGCAGTAGAACGCCTGATCGGACGTCGGACTCGTCGACCTCCCACCAGTCCTCGGCGATTTCCCCGTACCAGGCTGGGCGTTCAGGTGGGGTTCCCAGTAGCGCTCCAGCTCGGCCGGCGTGCTTTCCATCGGCCGGTCGATCGTCAGATAACCGTCCACCGAGCCAGGGCCGTACAGATCGAGAAACGCCTTGAAGTCGGTCGGCAGCCGGAAACCGAGGTACCGCTCACTGGCATCCCAGATTGCGGGCCTGGCCCAACCCCAGGACTCCGGTTCCCCGCGGTGCGCGCGTAGTTGCTCGAGCGCGGTCTGGCTCTCCGGCTGGGGGCAGGAGATTGCTGGGGTCAGCACTGCCACAGGAACACGGCCTGTGTGCAGGGCTCGCACGCGAAGGCGTAGGCCTCACCACGACCTCCGAAGTTCATTGCGGTGGCGTGGTCCCGTCCTTCCTCGAGCTGAACGACGAGCCTCATCTCCCGTGCGCAGGTCGGGCAGGCCGGGGTCTCGTCGTTCTGCAGCCACGCGGGCTGCCCGCCGAGCTGACCGAGGACGTCAAGAGGAGTTCGGCCCGGCTGCCTCGCTCACTCCGTGTAGGCCTGGCCGTCCGCGCCCGGGCCTGCGGCCCGACGGCCCTGACCGCAAGGTGCCGTCGGGTAGTTGCAGCGGGGCGCGAGCCGGTTCGGCACAGCCGTGGCACGGGCGGAGCGGGGCTCACCCGTTCGTGGACCCGATGCCCAGCGATCGGCCGGGCAGGATTGGATGATGGGCATGGCCGTGAGCATCGCTACCGACACCGTCCGAGCTGCTGCGTCTGCGAAGGCGTACAGCGGCGGCGAGAAGCTGTTGACCGCCGGCGCTGTGCGCAACTTGGAGCCCGGCTTCGGCGGAGCCAACGCCGATGTCGTCGACGGCACCCAGACCTGGCAGGTCTGGGTCGGCGTCGTGGGTCGCGCCCTGACGGGGGAGTGCGACTGCCCTGACAGCCGTCCTACCGTGCTGTGCCCACATACCATCGCGGCGACTCTGGCCGCCGTACGCGCGGGGTTCACCTGGAACGCGTTGCCCGAGTCCCGTCCTGACGCGCGGACCGTGGATCCCGCGGAGCGGCGCTTCCGTACGCTTGCCAGGACTCTCGACGTGGCGGAGCTCGTCGCGCTGATCGCCCGTCATGCCGTGCGTGACCGCATGCTCGCCGTCGATCTCGAGGTGGTCACCGGCCGCCTCGGTGCGCCGGGCGCCGAGGATCTGGAGCCGCTGCGTGCGCTGGTCGACGAGGCGCGGGCGATCCCGGACGGTCGCTACGAGTACGACCTGCATGACATCGCCACCGCAGGCCGCGCCGTGGTGACCGAACTCCAGGTGCTGGCGCTGCGCCCGCCGTCGGTGGAGCTGCTGGACGCGGTCGAGTACGCCGCGGAGCGCTGGGACTACCTCGCCGGGGTGCTGAGCCAGGACTGGCGCACCTACGACAAGGAGGCGTGCGAGATCGGCTCGGCCATCGCCGCCGTGCACGTCGGCCTGTGTGAGCGACTTCGGATCGACCCGGCGGAGCTCGCCGAGCGCCTCGCGAGGCTGGCCACCGTCTGCGAAACGGATTCGTGCCTGTACCCGACCGGTCAGTACCGGCACCTGCTCGGCCGCGACGGTCTGGAGGCGTTCGAGCGGAGGTGGAAGGAACTGCGCGGCTGGTAGCCGGAATCGCCCGGCTACCGACGTCAGGGGGACAGTCCGGCTTTGTCGAGCTTGGCGATGAAAGTCGTCTTGCGCTTGTGCTCGGTGCGGAGTTCGGTGAGGTAGCGGATGAAGCCCTCGGCGTCGCCTGCTGCGGTGTGTGCGGAGCGCAGGCGGCGGAGCAGTCTGACGGCGCGGTCGTAGCGGTACTGGCCGGTGTCGGCGAGCTGGGCCCGGACCAGGAAGCGGTAGGGGCCGAGCACCTCGGCGGGGTGTGCCGCTTCGCGCCGTTCGACGAGAGAGTGGAGCAGGTGGGCCCCGACATCTCCGGGGTGTGCGGCGGCGGTGGACCACGCCTCCTCGTCCAGGCCCACGCTGTCCAGAGCCTGGACGAGTTCACGCAGCCGGAGCGGGTTCTCGGTGGCCCGGGCGCGCAGTGCCTCCAAGGCTGCTGCGAGCGGCGTGGTGTCACCGACGCGATCGCACGTGGTAGCCAGGGCACGGAAGGTGCCGGCGACGGGGTGACGGTTGAATTCGGTGACGCGCACCTCGAGCGCGGCGGCAACCTGGCCCTCATCGATGAGGAGGTCGACGAGCAGGTCGCGGAGCCTGTCGCTGTAGGGGTTGCCGGGGTGGTGGGCCAGTCCGCGCCCGGCCCAGTCGATGGCCTCGCTCGGGCGGTCGGCGTCGAGCAGGGCGCGTGCGATCTTGCGGTACTGCTCCGGGCTCTTCAGGTCCTCGGCGAGGACCGCGATGTAGTGGTCGACGTCGCCGGTGAGCTCGGCGAGCTGCTCGCGGAAGTCGCGGACGGCGAACTGGGCGCTCCACGAGTCCGGAGCGGCGTCGGCGGCGCGTGCCTGGACCTGGGCGGTGATCTCGGCGATGCCCCGCTCGCCGAGGGCGGGCGCGAACGCTCGCAGGTGGATACGGGGCCAGCCGGGGCCGTCGAACTGCGCCGCGACCAGCCATGACGCGAGCGTCTTGGGGTTGGCGGGCGGGGCCTGCTCCAGCGCGCGGGCGTAGAGGTCGGTGAGTTCCTGCAGCGCATCGCCGACGATGCCGGAGGAGTCGTCCAGGTGCATCAGCGCACGGGTGACCCGGTCCACGGCGGTGCGCAGCGTCCGCACGAGCGTGCCGGCCCGCCCGGCGTCGGCCAGCGCGGTCGCCGTCTCCAGTACCTGGTGGGCGGTTGCCTGGTACTCGCCCCGTCCGTGGTGGGGATGGCGGCGCTTGTCCCACCGCAGCCTGTCCACCAGCGCGGCGAGCTCGTCCGTGGAGACCGTGTTCGTGCCCATGCGCCCCATCCCACCACATCGGGCACATCCGCGAGCGGATGGCCGCGGTCCCGTTCCCTGAACGCGGACCTGGCGTTCGCCGGACCGGGTGCGCGGCTACTGTGCCGTCCATGAGGGGTACGTGGAGCGAGGAGAGTCTGCGGCGGCTGCGCGCGGCGCGGCATGCCGGTGACGGGGCGGCGCTGGTCGCGCTGCTGTCGGGGCTGCCGTTCGCGGAGGTTCTGCAGCAGGTCGGGGATGCGGTCGGCGACGCGGTGACCGCGCGAGTGCCGGGGGCGGCGGACCTGGCCGAGCGGTGCATCGCCGCACTCGGTGAGCGCGACTGGGAGGGGGATGCGGAGCTGGCGCGGCAGCTTGAGGCCGCCCTGGGGCGCGGCCCGGTGCCACCGCTCAGGCCGTTGCCGGTGGATCTGGAGGAGCTGGCCGGGCTGCTGGAAGGCGACCCGGTCCTCGGCGGTGGCCGGGTCGACCTCACCACCGGTGACTGCTGGCCGCAGCTGGTCGACTCCGACGAGCAGACGGAGGACGACGAGGATCCTGAGCGGTGGCTGCCGGCGTGGTGCGAGGGTTCCCGGGACGGTTACCAGGACATGGAGCTGTTCATCGCCACGATCGGTGACGCCGATTTCGCGGATCGCCTGGGGATCGCGATCTCCGGTCGGGGTGTTGCGTTCCGCCGCTTCAAGGACGTGCTGGCGCGCCGTGAGGACGAGCTGCGTCGATTCCACCTGTTCGCCGAGGAGCGGCAGCGCGGCCGGGCGCGGGCCTGGCTCGCCGGGAACGGCTACCGCCCGGTGGCCCGCCCCTGACCGCGGCTGGACGAAGCAGACTGGTCGAGACGAGCGGGGCGACCCATGACGGGAAGCCGGACCTGGAACACCTCAGTGTACCGTCACCGCCAAGGGGGCGGAGGCGGTTTGGGGCATGCGCCAGCCGTTCGGGTTGAACGACCAGGGGTGGGCGCTCCGGTGTCCGGGGTTGATGGACAATGCCCGGGTGATGGAGAGCGACGATGTCCTGGCCAGGGTCTTGGAACTGCGGGCAGCCGGGAGCGGGTCGAAGCAGATCGCGAGGGCCCTGGGCATGCGCCCCGCGCAGGCGAGTGCGCTGCTGCGACAGGCGGCTGAGAGCCTGGCGGGAGGGACGGCCCCGGCCGATCGGCCGGTGGTCGGGTGCTGGGTGAACGCCGGCTGGAGCGCCGGCCTGGGACTGGCCGCCGCGCCCGCGTGGGCGGAGGCCGACCTGCATGCCGCCGAGCCGGAGACGGCAGGTTTCGCACAGGTACTGGTGGCCCGCCAGGAGCGAGCCAGCAGAGTGACGGTGTGCGGATTCCTGGTGGACGTCCACTGCCTGGGCGTCAAGAACACCATTGAGCCGGAGGTCATCGGAGCCGGCTCACTCCCTGCGTACCTGCGCCGGTACTACTCGGCATTCGACCGGCCGCCGCTGAGCATCGAGCTCGACCAGGCTCGCACGATCGTGCACGGCGCGGTCGCGTACGCGCGTTCCCTCGGCTTCTCGCCCGCAACCGGCTTCGCGGACACCGCCCCTTACCTCGGGCCTGTGCGGGGCGACGAGCCTACGATCGACTTCGGCCGCGAGGGCAAGCCGTTCTACGTCTCCGGCCCGCACGACGACGCCCGGAACATCGTCCGCACCCTGGAGCGGTCCTGCGGCCCGGACGGCTTCCACTACACCGTCGCGATGGGGCCGTTGTGAGCATCGATCACCAGCTCGATGACGAGCAGGAGAAAGAGCGCCGGATCCGCGCCACCGAACACGAGGCGCAGGCCAACCTGGCCGCTTTGCTCCAGCTGTGCGCCACGGGCAAGCTCCGCTGCAGCGAGAAGACCCGCAGGCCCAGCGCGGCCACCGTCGCCGCGATCACCGAAGTCCTCGACGACAGCGACTTCTACGAACACGAGGCCATCGCCGCCTTCGCCTGGCCGCTGCTCCTCCAGGCCGGAGGCCTGGCAACCCTGGCCTCCGGCAGGCTCACGCTGACCCCGCGCGGCCGAACCGCCCTGGCCAAGCCCGCACACGAGACCATTGCCGCCCTGTGGCAGCGCTGGCTGAAGAACACCCTGCTGGACGAGTTCTCCAGGATCGAGGAAATCAAAGGCCAGCGCGCCGCCAATGTCCTCACCGCCGCCCGACCGCGCCGCGAGCTCGTCGGCCAGGCACTCACCACCCGCACCACCGGCCAATGGATCGCCGTGGACGACCTGTTCGTCCAGATGCGCCGAGCCGGCCAGGACCCCCTCATCGCCCGAACCGAACGCGCCCTGTGGAAGCTGTACCTGGAAGACCCCCAGTACGGAAGCCTCGGCTACGACGGCCACCACGACTGGCCGCTGCTCCAGGGCCGCTACACCCTCGCCGTGCTCTTCGAATACGCAGCAGTCCTCGGTCTGATCGACATCGACTACATCCCGCCCGCCGGAGCCCGCACCGACTACCAGCACAACTGGGGCGGCGACTACCTCGACCAACTCAGCCGGTACGACGGCCTGCTCGCCATACGCCTCAACCCACTCGGCGCCTACACCACCGGCCAGAGCGCCACCTACACCCCCAGCCCCAAGCCCCGACCGGCAACCCCGTCCGGCCAGATCACCGTTCTGCCCAACCACGACATCGCCGCCCTCGACGGACTCGCCCCCGCCGACGCCCTGCTCCTGGACGCCTTCGCCGACAAGACCGGCGACCGCGTCTGGAGCCTCACCCACCGCTCCCTGCTCCGAGCCATAGACGCCGGGCGCGACCTCGCCGAGCTGCGTCGCTACCTGGAGGCGGCAAGCCGGCATCCGCTGCCGCAGACCGTCACGACGCTGCTGGATGATGCGGCTCGCCGCCTCGGCCAGGTCCGTGACACCGGCCCGGTCCACCTGATCGAATGCGCGGACCCTGCGGTGGCGGCTCTCCTGGCCGGGGACCGGCGCCTGCGTACCGTCGCGACGAGGCTGGGGGAGCGCCACTTCGCCGTCCCCGCCGGCCGACTCGCCGCCTTCCGCACGGCTGCCCTCGCCCAGGGGTACCCGCTGGACCAGGTCCGATGACTACCGGACACCGAGGGCCGCTCGTCGAAGCAGCGGATCCGGCCCGGCGTCTGGCGATGAGGGGGAACCCGGCTCAGAACGGGGTGAGCCGCAGAGAGGAGACTCACTGCGGCCACCGGCCTCTCACGTGCCTCTCACGGACTGGGTATCACTGGACCGTGGGGGTCAAAGGGTCGCAGGTCCAAATCCCGTCGTCCCGACCGGCGTTTTCGCAGCGCGTAGGCCGTTTCCGCTTCTGGCGGGAGCGGCCTTTCTGGTGTTTTGTCAGCTGGTGGTCGCATGGTGGCCGCACCGGTCACAGCGGAATGGGTGCGTGAGCTGGGCGTTCGCGGTGGGATCGGCGTTGGCGGCCTGTGAGGTGGTCGCGGAACTGGGCGATCAGATTCCGTGGCCGGTCCGCTCGTTGGGTGGTGTGGAGGACGAGTTCGGCGCTGTCGAGGATGCGGGCGATGGCGTCGACGGCTTCGCGGGCTGCCTGGCGGGTGAGGTGGCTGTAGATGTTCGCGGTGGTCGACAGGGTGCGGTGGCGCAGGGTCTTGGAGACGATCACGAACGGGACGCCGCCGTTGAGGGCGAGGGTGGTGGCCAGGTGGCGCAGGTCGTGGACGGCGAGGCGTGGGACGCCGGCCTCGTCACACAGCTGGTGGAAGCGCCGCAGGACGTACTGGGGGTCGAGTGGGCGGCTGTGGCGGTGGAAGACGAAGCCGTGCGCGGGGAGGGTGTAGCCGAGAAAGTGGTGGTCGGCCATGTCTTCGAAGGCGCGGCGCAACTGGATCCGGGTTCGCTGTGTCGACAGGCTGCGCGCTGCCGCTACACGGCGCCCCCGAGCGGTGGGGCGCTGCTACGGGAGCCGGTCGTGGTTGCGCGCGGCGGCGGCGCGGACGAGTTGGGCGAAGCGTGCGCGGCTGTGGTGTTGGTGCGCTTCGGCCTCGCGTTCCTCGTCGTCCTCGGTGGCGTCGTCTTCCTCTTCGTTGTCGAGTTCGTCGTACTCGCTGTGGAGGAGCCAGCAGCCGTGGATGCCGGCGAGGAGGTCTTCGAGCAGGTCACGGGCCGGGCGCTTGGGGTCGAGTGGGGTCAGGCGCAGGGCGATGTCCTCGATGTCGGGCTCGTCGTCGCCGGTGTACTCGGCGAGGGTGTCCTCGAAGTCGTCGAGTTGCTCGCGCAGGGCGGTGGGGTCGGGCAGGAGGCCGTCGGCGACGTGCATGGCCTGACGGACGAGGGTGGTGACGGCTTCGCGCGGGGAGGCGCCGGAATCGAGGAGTTCGAGGACGAGGGTAGGGGTCTCGTGGGGGAGGGCCTCGATGTCGTCGGCTTCCAGGATGACCGCGGTGAGGTTCTGGCCGGAGGCGTCGGCGGCGACCTCGGCTGCGGCGGCCAGCCAGTGGGCGGCTGCGACGGAGGCAGCGGTGGGGTCGATGTCGGTGAACAGGGCTTCGGGGCCGAAGGGGTCCTGTTCGAGGAGCCGGTCGGCGGCGGCGACCTGGACGGGGGAGGCGTCCTCGCGGCTGAGCAGCACGGCCTGCTGGGCGCGGTCGGTGAGGTCGCCGAGTTCCGCGCTCTCCACGGCGGCGAGTTCGGTGGTGGACTCGGCGAGGACGGCCTTGGTGAGGTCCGGGTCGTTGAGGGCGTGCAGGGCGCGGCCGACCTGATGGGCGGACTCGACCAGGGGGCTGTAGGAGACGATCACCGAGCCACCCTGGGGGAGGTCCGGCCGGGAGATGGCCTCGGTGACCTCGCCGAAGGCTTGGCGTTCTTGCTCGCGTCGCCAGCCCTCGCTGTTGGGCTCCATGGAGCTGGCGGCGCTGGCGGGGTGGGTGTAGGTGCGCCAGGCGGCTTCCGACAGGTGCGTGAGGGCGCGGGCCAGGCGTAGGAGCGAGGCGATGTCCGTGCCGGCGGGGAGGGCGGCGATGCGGGTGGTGAGGTCTCCTTCGCCGGTGGCCCAGGCCGCGATCAGTTCATGGCGGGCAGGATCGACGCTGTAGCGGGTCATGGCAGGCTCCCTCGGGTTGTGCTCTGTCATACCACCAACGGTCGAAGCGCTGTGGCAGACATGCGAGACCAGTAGGTCCATCCACAAGATCGCGACCACAAACGATGGGTCCACCTCACCTCGGCGGCAGCGGGGTTTACTGTCTCACCCGGATGCACGCCAGGCGTGATCGGCACACCCCGCCGCTGAAGAAGCTGCCGCGCAGCCCGCAGATCACCTCGATCACCGCGCAAGGCATCCTGGCCGCCGTCACCGGCCCGACAACGGGTGGGGGCGCCGGTCGCCTCGGGTGCCAGGGCGACGGCATGCGCCCACTTCCTGCGATCCGCCTCCTCCAACAACCGCAGGCACCTGTCGTTGCCGAACACCCGCGGCTCCGCCTCCCCCTGCAGCGTCTGTATGGGAGTGCTGCGGGCGGTGCCGGGTGGGCCGGTCCCGCCCACAGCCGGGCGTGAGGGTGGTGGTCAGCAGCTGCGCAGTTCGAGGGTCTGGTTGAGGACCTGGGTGTGCTGCGAGGTGAACTCGCGGTAGACGTTGCCCTGTTCGGTGCCCAGTCGGAAGGCGGCGACGCGGTGGCAGTTGACGAAGGCGAGTTTGACGCCGAAGTGGTCCTCGAGGCTGCCGCGGATGGCGTTGCTGGCCAGGGCGCGCAGCAGCTGGGCGCGCTCGTCGTCGGTGGGCGTGGTGTTGCTGTCGACGAACTCGTCGGTGGTGGTGCCGAGTTCCTCCCTGAGGCCGGCGACGACCTGGTAGGCGTAGGGGAGGGAGGGGCGGACGGTTTCGATGAAGTCGGCCTGGCTGACCTCGCCGGCTTCGGCCTGGGTGAGGAGGGCGGGGGAGATGCCGAGCGACATGGGGCGGGTCCCTTCGTGTCGGGGGGTCGGTCAGCTGGGGGAGAGCGCCTGGAGGGTGGCGGGGCCGTGGACGAAGCCGGGGTCGACCTGCTTGGCCAGGTCCTCGCCGGTGCTCTCGTTGGCCCAGGCCACGGCGTTCTTGAGGTGGAAGGCGACGGCCTGGGACTGGAACGACCGGACCCCGTCGCGCCCGCTACCGCGGCCTGGGTAGTGCCGTGCGGGCAGGGGCCGACGGCGCTGGAGCACCTGATGGATCGCTTCCAGGGCCTTGGAGTCCGGGAGGGTGGAGGCGGTAGTGGCCACGTTCGTGATGATGTTCGGCCGGGCGGGGCGGTCGCCGTCGGCCTGCGGATGGCAGGTCTCCGAGACGTGCAGTTTGTACCCGTTCCAGAATGTCTCGCGCTTGGCGGACCAGCGGGTGTCGGTGTCGTAGGGGGAGGCCAGGCGTATCGGGCCGGGCGGCAGCCCGTCGCCCCCGTTCTCGGCGCGCTCGCGACGCTTGACGCGGATGTGCCCGTTGCCGGCCGTGGTGCGGGTGTTGTTCTGCACCAGCACGATTCGCAGGCTCTGCACCGCGGGCAGCTCGCGCAGCCATGCCGGGGAGCCGTGTGCATACACCGCGTGCAGCAAGGTGTAGCCGTCCTTGGCGTAGTCGAGCGCGAGCGTGTCCTGCTTGGCCTTGGAGGCGGGAAGGCGCCAGGTGTCGATCCGGTCCGCGTAGCGGCGACTCCAGTCCTCCACGACCAGCACCTGGTCGACCCAGTCGGGACAGGCGGCGGCCAGCGCGTTCAGGGCCGCGCGGACGCTTTCGCCGGCCAGCTCGAGCCGGTTCAGATCCCGCACCGCTGCCACGATGTGTGTGGAGTCGGTGCGCTGGCTGCCGCCCGCGTCCACCAGGCCCAGCTCGCGCAGACGCTCCAGCAGCAGGTCCAGCGCCCGCTCCTCCAGCCCGTGGGTGACAACGCGGGAGCGGAACTCCGACAGCACACTGTGGTCGAACCCCGGATCCTCCAAGCTCAGACCCAGTGCGTACTTCCACGCCAGGTTCTCTCGGACCTCGTCCGCCGCCTGCCGGTCGGTCAGGTTCGCGGTCTTCTGCAGGACCGTGACCAGCGCGAGCCGGCCCGGCGACCAGCCCGGCTTGCCCGACCGGCCGAACGCGTCGGCGAAGGCCGCGTCCGGGAACAGCTCGCCGAGCCGGTCGCGGACCTGCACCGCCAGCGGAGCCTCCCGCTTGCCCCGGTACATCGCCCGGATCGCCGCCGCGATCTGCGGACCAGGCTGGGGCCAGGGCTGCGGTTGCACTGACACGACATGCTCCGATCCAAGACGAGGCCCGAGAGATCAGCAGGTCGGCTGCCCGAGCAAGCGGCACGCGGACAGCCGCTTCGTCATCAACGGCTGGCTGCGCAGCCCTGACCCTGTGATCCGCGGGAATCGCGTGATCCTGTGAGGCTTATCGTCCCTGACGCCGACTTCAAGGATCTATTGCCGTCAGTCGGGATCGTTCGAGGCGTGGTCGACTGGTCTTCGACAGCGCCGCCGAGAGGTGATCACCCACCAGCCGGCCCCCAGGCCAGCACGCCCTGACCTCCATCTGGCCAGTTCGTCTCAACGGCTGAGCCAGGTATGCGGCAGGTTGCCGAGCCTTCAGCGAGTCGGCGCAGGGTCAGGGCAGCGCCGAAATGCTGCACGCCGTGGGTGGTGTGTGGGTCCAGGCCGGTCAGTTGGGCGGCGCGGGCGAGGCGGTTGTCGACGGTGTTGGGGTGGACGTTGAGCGCTTGGGCCGTGCGGCGCCGGTCGAGGTCGCAGTCGAGGAACGCGGCGACGGTCTCGACCAGGCCGGCGTGGTGGTCCAGGGGGTCGAGGAGTGCGGACAGTTCGGCGGCGCTGTCCTTGGATCCGGCCAGATGGTAGTCGAGTAGCACGTCCTGGAGTCGGTGCACGCCGGGTGTGCGGGCGATGGCGGCGATCCGGCGTGCCTGTTCGGCGGCGGCAGGGACGTCCTGGGGGGTGGCCGCGAGGGCGGCCCCGGCGATCGCCGGGTGGGGCAGGCCGGTGGACAGGTGTCGGACGAGGTCGGCGTGGGGTGTGCCGAGGGGGAGCAGGACGAGGCCGCCTTGTTCGTCCGGCAGGCTGAGCGCTCGGCCTGCCGCGGTGGGCGCGAGCCGGCCCAGGACCTGGTGGAGCAGTCGTCGCGCGGCCACCGGCTCCTGAGGTGCGGGGGCGCGGACGCTGAGCACGAGATAGCCGGGTTCGAGAGACAGACCGCACCGGGCGGCCACCTCTTGTGGCGCGTCACCGCGGACCAGCGCCGCGGCCAGTTCCCGTCCAGCCGCCTGCTGGTCGGCCGCCCCCAGCAGGTACGCCTCGGTGACCTGCTCGACCATGGCGTTGACGGTCCTGAAGTGCCGGCGGACGAGCCAGAGAAGGGCGGCGTCCTCTCCGGAGCGGGCGGCGGCGCAGAGCGCGTCCGTCAGCACCTCGGCACCGACGTGGTACGACCTGATCAGCCCGATCAGGGGGACGCCTTCTGCGGCACGCTGGGCGGCGCGCTCCCGGAACACCTCGGCTTCGGCGTCGGCGAGGCCCTGCGTGCAGCGCAGGAAGTCGCGGATCGCCTGGCGGGCGGTCGAGGCGGCCTCCAGGTCCTGCAGATCGTCGGGGAGTCGGTCGAAGCCGGGGACCTGGGCCCGCTGGCGCTCGACGACCAGCCTGGCCAGCTGGTTGATCCGGGGTTCGAGGCGGGCGGCCAGTCGGACCGCCTGCTCGCGTATGTCCTCGCCGGACTTCGGCGCCTCATGTGGCGACCCGCTTCGTTGTGACACGTCACAACGATATGCCGTCGTGAGTGTCCTCCCCGCCGATTGCCCCGGCCCCTCGGTGGGGCGACAGTGAAGCGCGGGCGATCGGATCTTCGTCCCGCACGGTCGTGATGGGTCATGAATGCTGGAACGAGCCGATGGGGATGGCATGGGTTCTCTCCCTCGCCGGGTACGCCGCGGGGCGCGCAAGCTCGCTAACCGTCCTTCGGCGCGCCGACGTTGTGCCTCGCCTGGCGGTCGGCCAGGCCGGCCCGTCCTCATGCGGAGCACCTTCCGACCGCCCCGCCCGGGTACCTGAAAACGTCGCTGCACGGCGCTGAAGTTCGAGCGTCGCCGCTGCAGCCACGGGGTGCCGTCAACTCTGACAACTGTCTTGTGAGGAACAACCGTTATGAACGCAACGCGTCAACCCCGACGTTGGGGTGTCGCCGCCTGTGTGGGGGCGGCGGCACTCGTGCTGGCCGCCGGGCCGGCAACCGCCGCCCAGGCGAGCGCGGCACAGCCTTCGCCCGCTCCCGCCGCCAGCACCACCACCACCGACGCGGTCAACGCGTATGTCTACGGCTACCCGCTGGTCCTGATGCGGGCCACCGAGCAGGCGTCCACCAACGTCGTCAAGCCCGATCCGGCGACCATGCGAGCACCGGTGAACCAGTTCGCCAAGGCGGACACCACTCCAAGCCCGCAGTTCCACACCGTGGTGGCCCCCAACGTCGACACCCTGTACACCTCGGCGTGGCTGGACCTGAAGGCCGGGCCCATCGTGCTCCATGTACCGGACACCCACGGCCGGTACTTCCTGATGCCCATGCTCGACGACTGGACCGACGTCTTCGCCTCCCCGGGCACCCGCACCACCGGCAGCGCGGCCGGCGACTTCGCCATCACCGGTCCCGGCTGGCACGGCCGGCTGCCCGCCGGAGTCAAGCAGATCAAGGCCCCCACCCAGACCGCGTGGATCATCGGCCGAACCCAGTACAACGGCCCCTCCGACCTGCCCGCCGTCGAGGCCCTGGTGAGCCACTACACCCTCGAACCGCTGAGCGCCTACGGCCACCCCTACACCCCGCCCGCAGGCCACGTCGACCCGACCGTCCCCGCCACAGCGCCGGCCACCCGCGTCGCCGAAATGAACGCGCAGAGCTTCTTCTCCCAGCTGGCCTCGGCCATGGCCACCAACCCGCCCGCGAAGAAGGACGCCCCCATGGCGGCCACCCTGGCCCGCCTGGGCATCGTCCCCGGCCGGCCGTTCGACATCAACGCCAAGGGCCCCGCCACAGCACAAGCCCTGCGCCAGGCCGTACCCGCGGCCCAGCAGCAGATCCAGGCCGCACTCGCCACGTCCGGAAACAATGCGAACGGCTGGCGCGTCATGCGCAACCTGGGCGACTACGGCACCGATTACATGCTGCGCGCGGTCACAGCCTGGTACGGACTCGGCGCCAACCTCCCCCAGGACGCCGTCTACCCGCTGACCCGCACCGACAGCCAGGGCAAGCCGCTGACCGGAGCCGACCGGTACGTCATCCACTTCGCCCCCGGCCACACCCCGCCGGCGAACGCCTTCTGGTCCCTCACGATGTACGACGCATCCGGCTTCCTGGTCCCCAACCCGATCAACCGCTACGAGGTCGGACACACCGTCAAGCCGACTCTCAACCCCGACGGTTCCATGGACATCTACATCCAGCACGACGCCCCGGCGGGCAAGCAGTCCGACTGGCTACCCGCACCCAGCGGCCAGTTCTCCCTGATGCTGCGTATGTACTGGCCCAAGCCCAGTGTCCTCGACGGCACCTGGACCCCGCCCCCGGTCACCATGACCAGCTGACGCAAGCCTTGAGGCGGTAATCCTGCGACTGTGCCTTCCGTCGGCCGCGTCGTCAGCGGTGCCACCGCCGTTGCTCTGCCATCCGGCGCCGGATGACGATCAGGTCGATCACCGCGACGGCGGTGGACACGGCGCACAGCACCGCGAGGCCCGCGTAGAACGCACGGTC